>NZ_KQ960630.1 GCF_001553265.1 Prevotella sp. DNF00663
GATTGTTAAAAGATTTTCGTGGACAGTAGTGATGACAGATTTATCGATAGCAGTAAAGTCTTTGCGTAGAGAATATGGATTGACACAAGAGGAGCTATCCTTAAAGTCGGGCGTAGGTTTACGTTTTGTACGCGATCTTGAGCAAGGAAAGAAAACGCTCAGATTAGATAAGGTGAATCAGCTTCTAGACTTATTTAATTATGAGATGGTGGCAGAAATAAAGACAAAGTAAGAGTCATATGAGACGGGCGAATGTGTTTTATAAAGATGATTTAGCTGGTATCCTAACAGAAAATGATGAAGGTTTTGAATTTTGTTATTTACCAGACTACCTTTCTACAAAAAAGAACAAAGGCAATAAGTCTTACCATGCCTTTACAGGCAAAGCCATATAAGAGTCCTGTGTTATTTCCATTTTTTGATGGTTTGATACCGGAAGGGTGGTTACTTGATGTTGCTCTTCGAAATTTGGATATAAGTATTGTTGACCGAATGTCTATATTACTTGTATGCTACAAAGATTGTATAGGAGCAGTGAGTATTGTGCCAATAGAAGAAAAGGAGGGAAACTATGAAATGCTTGTATTGCTATAAGTCACTTGCTGAGGGCGAAAGAGATATGCATGCAGCTTGTGTTAAGACATTCTTTGGTACAAATCATATACCGACTTTAGATGATACCATTAAGCAACTCGATGATTTAGCTAAGCAAGTGATACAAGATCAAACTTCGTTAACAGGCGTACAGCCTAAATTGTCACTGCATTTGCAGGAATATGAAGGAAGTAAACGATTAACGCTCGTAGGATTATGGGGAACTTATATCTGTAAGCCGCAGACCACACATTATGCTATGCTTCCTGAAATCGAAGATTTAACGATGCATTTGGCAGAATTGGCTCGTATAGATGTTGTTCCACACACGTTAATGCGTATGGCAGATGGCTCTTTGTGCTATCTCACCCGTAGGATAGACAGAACATTGGGAGGAAAGAAAAGCCCCCTATATCCTCAATGAAAGAGGACACAGGGCACTGTCTGCAATATAAATGTATATGCCCCAAACGCACTATAATGCTGCGTTCGCCGTCAATATTATTGGTCTACAAATTCTATTTCCTTGTTCAGTTTATCTATACGAGCCTGCAATTTGACTATTTTCTTTTCTATTTTAGTCGTCTTTTTCTGAGCATTCTTCAACTTTTTGTTAACAGCTTTTGCTTCTTTCAAAACCTTAATCGTCTCTTTTGCATCTTTTACAGTGCTCTTTGCGTCCGACGAATTAAATCCTGTTGTTACAGCATTTGCCTTTGCATTCACTTCAGATGCCTTGCTTTTGAGGTTGTTGTAGGTAGCCTTCTCTTTTTCTAAGTCGAGCTGAAGTTTGTTTAATTTAGAAGTTAAGTCCAACACTTTCTGTTGTTCCTTCAACTTATCCACTCTATTTACATCTTGTGCAAAGCCTGAAACAGCTGCTAAAGCCATTATCCCAATTAAAAATAATCTTTTCATTTCTTTGTTAATTTTATTAATACTGCAAAGATAAATATGTTTTTCTTAACACGCAATTTTTTTATCCAAATATATGCTTCGTCGTTAAGTATTTAGAACAATATTGCGTCTAAACAGAATATTACGAGGTGTATTAAAACTCGATTACCCACATGAAACGTTATAGACCCGAAAATATCAATGGAAGATATGTGCCAGTTGACAGGACGGCCTACAGAATATGAGTATCGCAGTAGTTATGAGCGAATTGGTAGAGCCATACTCCGGTATTCATCTGTACCTAAGATGGATATTATAAACTTCTTTGAAGTTGTTCTTTTCTCATGGTTAACAGGTAATAATGATATGCATCTTAAAAACTTCTCACTTTATGAACCAAAAGAAGGTGTCATCCGCCTCTCTCCTGCTTATGACCTTCTTAATGCAACTATTGCTAATCCTAAAGATGATGAAGAACTGGCACTGACTTTAAATGGTAAAAAAAAGAAAATCAATAGACAAGACTTTTATAAGTTTGCAGAGAGTATCGGTATCGGCTCTACTTTTGTAGATAAGCTTATTAAGAAATATGAAAGGTTATTGCCGAAATTATTTGCTGTTGTAAAAGAATCATTTGTTGACACATTTTTAGCAGAGGAATATATAGAGGTGATACTTAAAAGAATTTCAAAGCTTAATCAGTAAGTTTAATTCTTTTGCTTTCTTTCTTGCAAGAGCTATGTTTTTTATATTCATGTATTTGTCTACCTCTGATAATTTTTCTATTTTTGCACTTGTTGAAAGAGCGTTGAGGCTTTATGTATCTATAGTCTGACTATTAAGGATACGAGTGGGTTTTGGCATCTTTCTCCTCATCACTAACCTCAAATTTTAAAATTATGACTAAAGAACAAGAAGTAGAAAACGGATTGCAAATAGATATTAATCCCGAAGTAGCCAGTGGGAAATATGCAAATCTGGCACTTATTACTCATTCCAGTTCCGACTTCATCCTCGATTTTGCATGTATTCTTCCCGGCATGCCCAAGCCTGAAGTGTGTAGTCGAGTTATTATGGCTCCCGAACATGCTAAGCGTTTGTTACAAGCATTGCAAGAAAACGTGTACAAGTACGAACAGGCATTCGGCAAAATCCAAATACCTAATCAGCCACAGGAACGTACCATCGCTCCTTTTGGTGACGGAACCGGTGAAGCATAAGCTTTGAACTTTGTAAAATATAACGGCAATAGCCAACCATGGACAATATATGTCATGGTTGGCTATTGCCGTTTTTGTGTAGGTGGAATACACTCTATCTACACCATCTCTCTTGTTTATTACTAGAGATAGCGCCTGATTCCGCTCTTTTCCGATTATTTATAGTTGGCTGCATGGCCTTGGCAACTCTCCTGTTAAGGCTTTGCAGTATTGCTGAAGAGCCGGGGCAGCATCCTTGTCTCACCTTTGCAGCATTTTTTGTCTGAATGTTTTGGGATTTATCGACTGTTGACCTGTGGGGCAAATCCGTTGGTGTATAAGGCTGTAAGTTTGTGAGCTGTAGGAAGAAGAGTGTGAGTCGAATACTGAAACCTAGGGCTATTATCAGAAGTTGATGGCTGCCCTGAAGCCCAAAGTGAGGGTGTGTATGTGCTCTTTGCTTGATACACTATGGGCAGGGAGAAGGTTGTAGTCGGTGAAACCGCCAAAAGCGAAGTTGCGCTTCAGCCGGTAATCGAGGCTTAGTCCGCTTCCGTATGAGATACCACAGCTACTTGGGACGTCCACCCCTCCAATGTTAGTATCCTTATATCCTATGTATCCAATCAACGCTTTTGTGCCAATACGCCAACGGGGCGTCAAGGGGACAGAGAAATAAGGGCCTGCGCTGATGTTGTAGAAGTCGAGTGTGTTCTCCGAGGCCTCTTTCTCGTTTACGATAATGTGACTATTAGAGACTGTGGCGCGTGCACCAATGCCTAGGTAGTGATTGAAAAACCATGCACCCTCTGCACCTATTGTCGTGCCTGCAGAGAACTTGTATTCTACGGCTTCGTTTACATCGTATTGGCTCAAAGGGACGTTGAAGCCGGTATAGACTCCGATAAACGAGGGCTTGCTTAGCCCTATTTCCATGGCCTCTTGCGTAGGGTGGATGTTTAGTCCTCGTTCTTTCATAATGGCATCGGCTATCCAATAGCCAAATTCCGTGGATAGAATGCCGAATCCTGCTCCCACCAGCACGTCGCTTAACCAGTGCTTGTTGTTGGCCACACGCATCAGTCCGGTGGTCGTTGCCATACTGTAAGCGGCCACACCTATCCATGGGGAGAGGTGTCCGTATTCTTTGGTGAGCATCGTGGCGGCCATAAATGCCGTGGCGGTATGCCCGGATGGAAAGCTTTGCTTGTTGCTTCCGTCAGGGCGAGTGACGCGTGTGGTGTGTTTTAAGCCTTGTACCACGCCCGTCATGAGTGCCACTGAGATGACGTTGCTTACCACCATGCGTTCCCACGACGACCTGCTTGGTACGCCGATGGCTTTGAGTCCGACCATGACGGCGGTCGGTGTTAATTGCAGATAATTGTCTAATGTGTAGTGGAATTTAGGCATGAAGTTATTGCGTAAACTTCTAAAATCGGTATCATAATGCCCTTCCAGCAGTCCGCCGATGATGAATGGGACGCCGATGTAAGTGGCTTGGAACCATCGCTGACGACCGATACCGTCAATCTTTTTCAGCAGTTGGCTTTGATGTGTAGTGTCGTTGACAGCTCGTAAAGAGTCGTTTTCATTGGTTGTTGATGCTGTTGATGTGGTAACAAACATTAGAAAAGCAATGAATGTAATTGTCTTTCTGAGTGTCTTCTTTTGATTTTTTCCCATTTCTGTGATAAATACTGTCTGTCCGCTGTTATTACTTGTTCGTTTATGCTTCACTGAACATTCCGCTGATAGATGTCAGATAGAGGTTGTTGTGTCGTATGTCCAGTGTGCTTCTGGGCTTAAACGCGGCAGCGTGTGTTTGAAACTGCAAAATTACAAGATGTTATTGAGAAAATGGTAAAGGAGAATGTAAAAAATATATTTCCTTAATTAAATGCATGTTTGGTGTGTGTTTGTCGGGGAATGACTACCTTTGTAATACTTTTCAAAGTGAACGTAGGATATGTATATAGTATTAGCGCTTGTAGGTCTTGTTGCCGGGACGTTCTCTGGTTCTATCGGTTTTGGGGGCGGCATGATTCTTTTGCCGGTCATTACCTATTTTTATGGCATTGAGATTGCGGTGCCTGTCTCTACCATCGCGCAGATGATGAGTAATCTTTCGCGTGCCGGCATGGGGTGGCGCGAGATACATTGGCGACAGGTGGCTTGGTTTTTGATACCGGCTTTGCCTTTTACTGCGTTGGGAGCATTTGGCTTCTCAATGATAGACAAGGCGTTGATGACCCGTATATTATGCATATTTCTCATCGTGTTCTCCATCATGAAGTTACGAGGAAAGGTTCATTTAGGTGGGGGGAGACACACGATGCTCGTAGGTGGAGGTCTTACCGGCTTGCTTAATGGTATGCTTGGTATCTCCGGCCCGCTGAGTAGTGCCGTGTTTCTCTCGCTTAACCTCTCACCGGTAGCCTATATTGTCAGTGAAGCCACGGCTGCCACTGCCATGCACATGGTTAAAGCGGTGACTTATAATCGCTTTGGTTTGATGGATTGGCACATCTTCTTGAATGGTTTCTTTATAGGCTGCGCCATGATGGTGGGTAATTTCATAGCCTTACGCTTGATACGTTATGCCCACAAGAAGCTGTATCAACGTATCGTAGCTGCCATGATGATAGTCATTTCTCTATGGTTGATGCTGACAGTGTAATTTTGGGAATTCTAGGTTTTTAAGCTTATGAGTCTTTAGGTTCGAGTTGGCTTTGGCAGTTTTACGACTTCTTAAGTATTACTATATATTCGTGACTCATGGTGCTAACCTTGGCTCCTACTTTATTGGTTGGGCTCGTTTTAGATGGCATCCGCTTATTTGGTATTTCTCTTACCAAAGTAATGTGATGCTTATATCCGCATTTTTCAAACATCTCAGCAGTAAAGTAGTCCAAAGGTATCTGCACATCTTTAACCCTTCTGTCACCTACAACATAGCAAACGACACCACCACTTCTAACAGTCTTGGCAACATGTTGTATAGATAGGTAATAGTCATTCAGAAATGATATTACTTCTAAATACCTTTTATGCTCTAAGCTATCTATCTCATCTAGCACTTCTCTAATGCTTTCCGTTTTGAATAGTTCCTCTTTACTTTTCTTTCCTCCCATTAATAGGCGATCCAAATTTCTCGCATTTTCAAAATTAAACCATTCGTTAGCCCATCTGGAGAATTGACCATAAGCAACAGTAGTGCGGCTATCACCATAGGGCGGAGAGGTTACAACCATATCTACAGCATTATCAGCTATAATATTGGATGGTATGTCATTAGTAGAATTAAAATCATAAATAGATGCTGCTACTTTGTTAGCGCATTCATTATATGTTTTTAATCCTTCCAAGTTTCTTAGTACTTTCTTCTCAAATAGATTAAAAGTATTTGGATTGAATTTAGCTATACTGTCCTTATTCATTCTATATCTTTTAAACTCGCCATTTCTAGTAAAAGAGACTTCTCTTACAGTCTCTGCTAAGGCAATATTAAAGAAATCTTTATCCTCTGCATCCTTTATTAATTGAGATAGAAAAGATAGCTTTAATAAAGTTTTCTCATCATACCAAAACGAATAGTTGGATATTCTGTCAAAATTTCGCTCTATGACTTTATCCTCAGAATAGAAAATTAGTTCAGACTGCATGACTCTAAACTGCCTTAAAACAGACTCGTAATTATAATGAGTGGTCTTTACTTTTCCCATTAATCTAGCCAATGGATTTAAATCCGCACCAATAGAATCTATACCGGCTAAGGAGGCTTCTACTAGAGTTGTACCACTACCCATGTAAGGATCGAATATAAGCCTTAACCTTCCTTCAGGCTTATACTCTTCTATAAGTGTCCTGGCTATCTGTGGAATCATCATAGCCGGATAATTGTGATAACAATGGGTAAACTCTTTTGTATTAGCTTCCTTAAAGCTCCATCTATCATCTATTTTCCGTTTATACATCTTGTTATTGTTGTTGACTTTTAATATGAGAGTACAAAATTATTAAACACTTTCAAAATGAGAGCATGGTGAAAAGTGTATTTCAATAAATTTGTAGCAAAATTAGTAAAAACTATGGTTAAATCAGAATACCAGCAAGTAATAGTATCAAAATTACGAAAATTAAGAGAGGAAAGAGGATATAGCCAGCAGAAAGTTGGTTCTATTCTAGGGATTAGTAATGGACAAATCGGTAATATTGAAAGTCTAAATAGGCCTCATAAATACACTTTAAGCCAAATAAGGGCTTTATGTAAATGTTATAATATACGGATAGAGCAACTATTCTTGGAAGATGCTGATTATGAAAACAGTGATATAATAAAAATACTCATAGATAAAATTATTGATTATGGAGAATAAAGATTTTATGATAGAAAGATTTAGAGAAGTTAAAGCGCTGGGGTATGTCCCTAGTAACAGGAAAAATAACACAGGCATAGGTAAGACATTTGAGGATTATGTAGGAGTTGTAGAAAATAACTTAGATGACCCCGATTTGGCAGGTTATGAAATCAAGTCGCATAGAGAAGAGGCTACATCGTATGTAACTCTTTTTACAAAGGCTCCCTCATTCCCTAGAGGGGCTAACACCTACTT
Source organism: Prevotella sp. DNF00663 (assembly GCF_001553265.1). Classification (GTDB taxonomy): domain Bacteria; phylum Bacteroidota; class Bacteroidia; order Bacteroidales; family Bacteroidaceae; genus Prevotella. The sequence continues at coordinate 7,307 of NZ_KQ960630.1, forward strand.
AAGAAATAGATATGGTGTACCTTATGAGGAAATAGAGAAAGCCGGTTTGAAAAGGTTGCATACATCTATGTTTGCTAATAGTTTTAATACCTTTGCTGGTAAGTTATCTTTCAAACTTATAAATGACAGAGGGCAAAGGACTATTAAAATCGGTGTATACGATTTAGAGCATCATCTACTGGATAGCAGTGTCGGCTATAACTATGACGCTTTAGACAGGATACTAAAGAATAAACTACATAATCTTTTCTATGTGAGTGCAGAAAGAAAGTTTGAAGATGATACAGAACATTTCTACTTTAATAAAGCGGAGATATATACTAATCCTGCATTTAGTAAGTTTTTAGACCTGATAGACGATGGCATGATTATGTTTGATATAAGGATAGGTAGTTATGCAAATGGTAAAACGCATGACCATGGAAGCGGATTTAGAATATTACAGCCAAATATAAAATTACTATATGCTGATAAAGAAAATGTAGAATAAAGGGTTGGTTTGTTGCCCCTTTTCTATCCTCTAATGATATTTGAGAGATAGAAGACTTGTTCTTTTAGCAACGTAACTCAATAAACTCATGAACTTATAAACAAAAGAACTCATATATAAATCCACATTATTAGGTATTGTTGTGATGTAGGATAGTGGCTACCTTTGCTTTGTTTTGAAATAACATGAAATAAATAGAAAAGCAATGGAAACAAAGCAGTTATCAAGTATTCCTGAAACAATGCTCATTACGTTGTGGGCCAAAGCCACGGAGACAATACAATATGGAGGGTTGATTCATGATGAAGTGGCTAAAGATATTATTGGAAACATCGATTATGACTTCTCCAAATTCAAGCATGGCAAGCTGTCGCAAATAGGGAGTTGCGTGCGTGCTGCGTTGATAGATAATGAAACAAGGGCGTTTTTGGCAAAATATCCGGATGGGGTGGTCATACAGTTGGGTGCCGGACTGGATGGAAGGTTTCAACGTTTAGGCAGTCCGAAGTTGACACATTGGTTCGACTTGGACTTAAAAGAAGTGATAGATATTCGTCGCCGATTGATTCCGGAGAGTGAACGAAATACATACTTGGACTTGTCAATGTTCGATTATCAATGGATAGATCGGGTGAAGTCGTATGGAAAATCTGTCTTGATATTGGTAGAAGGAGTGTTGATGTATTTTGAGCCTGCTATAGTCAGGGAATTCTTTAAGACTGTTTGCGACCGCTTTGAAGAGGCGATGTTGGTCTTTGATATGTTGGCTCCTTTTGCTTTAAGGCATGCCGACAAGCATGATACCGTGAAAAAGATGAGTGGCAATGTGTCGTTCTTGTGGTCGGAAATGGATACGTTGGTCATGGAGGCGTGGCATGATAAATTGCATGTCGGCAAAGAATATTATATGAGCGATCACGATCAAGGTCGTTTCCCTCTTATTCTTCGCCTCATGTTTCTAATACCTTATTTTTATAAGCGTCTCAATCAGCGTATTGTGAGAATTGATATTCGATAATATGATAACCCTATGGTGTCCATATTGTATGATGCTGTAATCCAAACCCGTGCTAAATAATTATAATACTGTTAATTAATAATAAAATAGGAGATTTGTAATAGCTCTGATTATACCATGTAAATAAAACGTCGTAACTTTGCAGTCCGATTATTTCGGGGATAAACTTAGAACCCCCAGTGCAGGGGTGTTAATAGTGTAGCTTTTGGCCGAGCTCCATGGTTAGTGAATCGTCTGCACAGCAGCGTGAGCGTATGCTCGTGTTGTCAGAATAAAGTTTAAAACGTTTTTTAGTAGTAAAATCAAATCTTAAAATGAACACTTTAAGTTACAAGACTATTTCCGTGAATAAGGAAACAGCCCAGAAAGAGTGGGTCGTAGTAGACGCCAGCGATCAAGTTGTAGGTCGCCTTTGCTCTAAGGTCGCTAAGCTGTTGCGCGGAAAGTACAAACCAAGCTTCACTCCCCATGTGGATTGTGGAGACAATGTAATCATTATCAACGCCGAGAAGGTGGTTTTCACAGGTAAGAAGGAAACTGATAAGGTTTACACTCGTTATACTGGTTATCCCGGTGGTCAGCGTTTCAATACGCCGGCTGAACTGCGTACCCGTGAGGACGGTATGGACAAGATTCTTCGTCACGCCGTAAAGGGTATGTTGCCAAAGGGACGTCTAGGTCGTCATCTCTTGAGCAATCTTTATGTATTCAATGGTGCTGAGCATGACAAAGAGGCTCAGAAGCCAAAGAACATCGACATTAACCAGTACAAATAAAGCAAAAAGATGGAAGTTATCAATACAATTGGTCGCCGTAAGAGTGCTGTCGCTCGTGTCTACCTGACAGAAGGTACCGGTAAGATCACAATCAATAAGAAAGATTTAGAAACTTATTTCCCTTCAGCTATCCTACAGTATGTAGTAAAGCAGCCTTTGGCAGAGCTTGAAGTAGAGGGTAAATATGACATCAAGGCTAATCTCGATGGTGGCGGTTTCACAGGCCAGAGCCAAGCTCTTCGTCTCGCTATCGCTCGCGCATTGGTAAAGATTAACGCAGAAGATAAGAAGGCTCTCAAGAAGAAAGGCTTCATGACACGTGATAGCCGTGCTGTTGAGCGTAAGAAACCGGGACGTCCAAAGGCACGTCGTCGCTTCCAGTTCAGCAAGCGTTAATATGGTGGCCTTGCGCCTCCTGTTTAGTATCTAAACCGGTGGGACTCTCTTTAGTGAGATTACCCACAGGCTGATTCTGACAAAAGAATTCAAAAGAAAGTAAACAATTAAAAGAAAAAGAAATGTCAAGAACTAATTTTGACCAATTACTAGAGGCTGGCTGTCACTTTGGTCACCTCCGCCGCAAGTGGAATCCTGCAATGGCTCCTTATATCTTTATGGAGCGTAACGGTATTCATATCATCGACCTTCACAAGACTGTAGCTAAGATTGACGAGGCTGCTGAAGCTTTGAAGGGAATCGCCAAATCAGGAAAGAAAATCCTGTTCGTCGCTACTAAAAAACAAGCTAAGGACATCGTTGCCGAGAAGGCAGCATCTGTTAACATGCCATACGTAAACGAGCGTTGGGCTGGTGGTATGCTTACCAACTTCCCTACAATTCGTAAGGCTGTTAAGAAAATGACGAACATCGATAAACTGATGAACGATGGTACATTCTCTAACCTCTCTAAGCGTGAATTGTTGCAGATTACACGTCAGCGTGCCAAGCTCGAAAAGAACTTGGGGTCTATCGCCGATTTGACTCGTCTGCCTAGCGCACTCTTCGTTGTCGACGTAATGAAAGAGCACATCGCTGTGAAAGAGGCTAACCGTTTGGGTATCCCTGTATTTGCTATCGTAGATACAAACTCAAATCCTAAGAATATCGACTATGTGATTCCTGCTAACGACGATGCCAACGATAGCGTTAATGTTATCTTGACTGCTGTTTGCGGTGCTATCGCTGAGGGCTTGGAAGAGCGTAAGGCTGAGAAGGCTGATGAGAAGGCTGCTGCAGAGCAGGCTGAAGAAGCTGCCGACAAGCCACGTCGTGCTCGTAAGGCTCAGAAGGAAGAAAAGGCAGAGGTTGTAGCTGAGGCTACTGCAGAAGAAGCTCCTGCTGCTGAGTAATTAGAAATTCAAACATAACCCTTTAACGAAAGAAAATTAATATGGCTGTTACAATAGCTGACATCCAGAAGCTTCGTAAAATGACCGGTGCCGGACTTGCTGATTGCAAGAAGGCGCTTACCGAGGCTGATGGTGATATTGAAAAGGCAATCGAGCTCGTTCGCGAGCGTGGTTTGGCTATCGCTGCAAAGCGTTCTGACCGTGAGACTTCTAACGGCTGCGTGCTTGTAAAGGCTGCAGATGGTTTCGCTGCTATGATTGCTTTGAAGTGTGAGACCGACTTCGTTGCCAATGGTGCTGATTTTATCAAACTGACCGAAGACATCTTAGACGCTGCTATGGCTGCTAAGGCTCAGAGCCTTGCTGAGGTTGAAGAGTTGACATTGGCTGACGGTACCAAGATTGCTGAAGCTGTGAAATTGCGTTCAGGTATCTCTGGTGAGAAGATGGAATTGGATGGTTACAACTTCATCGTTGGTGACAACATCTATGTTTACGACCACCAGAACAAGCACCTCTTGGGTACCATGGTTCAGTTGAACAAGGCTGCCGAAGAGCAGGGTCACGCTATAGCAATGCAGATCGCTGCTATGAACCCAGTTGCTTTGAACGAGGCTGAAGTTCCTGCTGAGGTTAAAGAGAAGGAGTTTGTCGTTGCTGTTCAGAAGACTAAGGAAGAACAGGTTGAGAAGGCTGTAGCTGCAGCTATCAAGAAGGCTGGCTTCAATGCTTATATCGCAGAGAGCGAGGAGCACTTGGAAGAAGGTGTTCGTAAGGGCAACATCACCGAGGCTGAGGCTGACGAGATTCGCAAACTCAAGAAAGAAACTGCTGAGCAGAAAGCTGCTTCTTTGCCAGAACAGATGATTCAGAACATCGCTAATGGTCGTATGAATAAGTTCTACAAGGAAAATTGCTTGTTGAATCAGGAATTCATTCAGGATTCTAAGCTCACTGTAACCGACTACTTGCAGCAGGCTGACAAGGAATTGACAGCACTTGCATTCCGTCGTTTTACATTGCGTGCTGAATAAATTTATTCAAAACTGACAATAGAGGAGGATATGCTTGTCGGCATATCCTCCTTATTTTATATATACGCGTATACATGTATGCGGGTGAAATGAATCAATAATTTGCTTTTGCATTCTTTTTTTTGTAAGTTTGCAAAGATATATGATGTAAGCAAACAATAAGAAAATGAAGATATTTGCCGTGGGCATGAATTATGGCCTACACAATAAAGAACTTGATGGAACGTTGTATAAACCGGAGACACCGGTTATTTTTACCAAGGCCGATTCTGCTTTGCTGAAAAACGGGAAGCCATTTTTCATTCCCGATTTCATGGGGCGTATCGACTATGAGGCCGAGTTGGTAGTGAGAATATGCAAGTTGGGTAAGAATATATCTCAGCGTTTTGCGCACCGTTACTACGATGCGGTGACGGTAGGTATCGACTTTACGGCTCGTGAAATGCAAAAGAAGTTGCGTGATGCCGGCCAACCTTGGGATATATGCAAAGGTTTTGATGGCTCGGCAGCTCTAGGTGAGTGGGTGGAGAAAGATAAGTTTCTAGACCCACAACAGCTTCGTTTCCATCTCGATATTAATGGTGGTACTGTTCAAGAAGGATATGCCGGAGATATGCTATTTAAGATAGACGAGCTTATTTCGTATATTAGCCGATACTTTACGCTCAAAACAGGTGACTTGTTGTATACCGGTACGCCTGTAGGGGTGGGACCGGTGCAAATCAACGACCATCTCGAAGGTTATTTGGAAGAGCGTAAGGTGCTGGATTTGAGATGTAAGTGATACTTCTCCCCAACTCTCTCCCAAGGGGAGGGAGTGCAGGATAAGGGAATGATGGTTGCTTCTTTACTACTCGTAGGGGCTAATTGCATTCTAGGTCTGTGAGTTTATCTCTTTCATCCTCCCCTTTTGGAGAGGATTGAGGTGGCGTTACAACTGTAGAGACGGTAGGTCTACCGTCTCATGGCAAAACCGATGGACTAGTCGATGGTTCTGCTTGATACATAAAATAAAGAAACGTGATGAAGCTATATATATATATAAGGAGAAAACACTTACCCTTTGTTAGGAGGGTAGGGGCTGTATTGCTCTTTTTTTTATGCTCGCTCCCACTTTTTTCGGCTAGCCGTTTCTTCAATCTTATCTATGAACAAGTGAAGATAGACTCGGTATTACCACGCTTCTCGTTTACCATTCCTATTGGAACAGACTACGCCGATTCTACTTATCAGGTGAGTATCCTCTATCCTGAATACATGAATATGACGTCTACGGATATTGCTCAATATAAGAAAATATCAGATATGGCATTACCTGCCAGTCCTGTGATAGAGCAACATATCAGTGTGAATCGGAAAAATGGGGAACTTATCGTGAACTTCTTGCCCCTTGTCTATCGTGATAATCGCTATCAAGTGCTTGTCAGCTTTATGCTAAGGGTAGAGTCGAAACGAGTTTCTACAGCTAAGCAAAGCAGCCGGATGGTTATGCGTGCTCCGCAATTTCCTGCCTATACAGCTTCCTCTGTGCTCTCTACAGGTACTTGGGCAAAGATTCGTGTAGCGGAAACAGGCGTGTATGAGTTGACGGATGCGCTTATCAGGAAAGCTGGATTTACAGATATAAGCAAGGTGAAAGTGTATGGATATGGCGGAGCTTTGCAACCGGAAGCCATTAAGACCGACTATATTCGCCAAACAGACGATTTGCATGAGGTGCCTCTTACAATTGTTGGAGGCCGTCGACTCTTCCATGCCGTTGGTCCGGTCACGTGGAGTAGAAAAGATGCTACGCGTAGGACGCGTAATCCTTATTCCTCTTACGGCTATTATTTTATAACCCAGACTGATGCTGTAACGACAACAAAAGATTCAACGGCATTTCTCCAAAGCTTCTATCCCTCGACTGATGACTATCACAGTCTTTACGAGGTAGATGGTTATTCATGGTATCATGGTGGTCGGAACCTTTTTGATACGGAAGCAATACCTGTTGGAAGTACTAAGAAATTGGTGTTGAAAAATGAGGCTAATAGTGCTTATGGTACATTATCTGTGAATGTTTCGGCAGGTATAAGAAGCCAAGTTCAGATAGCAGTCAATGAACAAGTAAAAGGTATTATCAACGTCTCGTTGGTGGATTATGATAAAGGTAGTGAAGCAGCGGGAACCTATGTGCTGAACTCTCTTACTGGAAAAGACGTTATCTCTATAACAACCTTGTCGGGTGGTCCGGTTCGTTTAGATTATGTCTCAATGGCTTGGGCTGCTCCGAAGCCTGCTCCGCGTTTGGCTTCTCAGACTTTTAAGGTGCCCGAATATGTTGGTAAAGTTGCCAATCAGAATCTTCATGCCGATGAGCAATACGATATGGTGATGATCATTCCTGCTTCAAAGAAACTGAAGGCACAAGCCGAAAGGCTTAAAACATTCCATGAATCGCATGATGGATTGCGTGTACGTATCGTACCGGCAAATGAACTTTATAATGAGTTTTCGAGTGGTACACCTGATGTCAATGCTTATCGTCGCTATTTAAAGATGCTTTATGACCGGGCTAAGACGTCAAAAGACGCCCCACGTTATCTCTTGCTTTTTGGTGATTGCGTGTGGGACAACCGTATGCTTACGCCTGAATGTAGAAATCTGAAAGCCGATGATTACTTGCTTTGTTATGAAAGTGAGAACTCGTTCAATGAGATTACGTGCTACGTGGACGACGGTTTCGTGACATTGCTTGATGAGGATGAGGGTGGCAATCCTAAGGAGCATGACCAGCAAGATGTAGCTGTTGGCCGATTTCCGGTAACGACTGCGGCTGAAGCTAAGGTGATGGTAGATAAGACCATCAACTATATGGAGAATAAAAATGGTGGCTCGTGGCTTAATACGCTGATGTTTATGGGCGATGACGGCAATCAGAATCTGCACATGGACGATGCCAACGATGCAGCCGATTGGGTAAGAACAAACCATCCTGGCTACTTGGTTAGGAAGGTGCTATGGGATGCTTACACACGAGAAACTTCTTCTATAGGTAATACTTATCCCGAAGCTACCAAGCTCATCAAGCAGCAACAGGCTGCCGGAGCCTTGATAATGGACTACGCCGGACATGGCTCTGAGACATTAATTTCTCATGAGTCGGTATTAAGGTTGACCGACTTTGCCTCTTTCACGAATAAGAATCTACCATTATGGATTACGGCCTCGTGCAATATTATGCCTTTTGATGGAGTTACAGAGAATATAGGTGAAGCAACGATCTTAAATCCTAATGGTGGGGCAGTGGCTTTCTTTGGTACTACGCGGACAGTGTATGCTCAATATAACAAACGTATTAACATGGCTTATCTTAGATACGTGCTTGGTAAACAAGATGGTAAGCCTGTTTCTATTGGAGAAGCTCAGCGACTGGCTAAGAACTACTTGATTACGTCGGGCCAAGATTTGACGACCAATAAACTTCAATATTCTTTGTTGGGTGACCCTGCTTTGGTACTTCACCAACCTTCGTTCACGGCTAAAATAGATGCTATTAATGGTGTGGCTGCATCTTCAGACAATGCTCTCATGTTGAAAGCGGGCAGTACGGTGAAGATAACCGGACATATAGAGAATGCTCCTGACTTTACTGGAACATTGACAGCAACCGTCCGGGATTCGGAAGAACTCATCACGTGCAAGCGAAATGATGAATCGGAAGCAGATGAAGCATTTACTTATTACGACCGTACTAAGACCTTATTCAACGGTACCGATAGTGTGAAGAATGGTAAGTTTAGTTTCTCATTCGCTGTACCTAAAGATATTAATTATAGTAATGAGAGTGGATTGATTAATCTCTTTGCCATCAGTAATGCCAAGTCTAGTTTGGCACATGGTTATAATAATTCGTTCAAGGTGGGAGGTTCGGCCGTTGCAAAGACAGATTCTGTTGGACCGTCTATTTATTGTTATCTGAATACATCGTCGTTCTCAAATGGTGGAAAAGTGAATTCCACGCCTTATTTTGTGGCAGAAATCACGGATAAAGATGGTATCAACGTCACTGGTAACGGTATTGGACATGATTTGGAACTTGTGATTGATGATGATATGAGTAAGACGTATGTGTTGAATAATAATTTCTCATACGACTTTGGAAGTTTTACCAAAGGCTCTACCTACTATAATATTCCAACTTTATCGCCCGGAAAGCATACTTTGACGTTCCGTGCATGGGATACTTTGAATAACTCTTCGGTGTCTACATTGACGTTTAATGTGGTAGAAGGACTCAATCCTAATATCTTTGATGTGTCTGTTAATAAGAATCCGGCATCGTCTACGACCACCTTTATCGTCAATCACGACCGTGCAGGAAGTAATATCGATGTCACGATAGAGGTATACGACTTGTCCGGTCGTATCCTTTGGAGAAATTTGGAAAAGGGGATTACCCCCCAAGGTGCATATACCTTGAATTGGGATTTGACCACGGCTGCCGGAACACGCTTGCAAACCGGTGTCTATCTATTCCGTGCCACGCTGGGTTCTGATGGCGGTGTTACGAGCTCAAAGGCCAAGAAACTCATCGTTGTAGGCAATAATTAAGCCTGCTGTCCGTTTATCTTTCAAGTAAATTTATGAAATGATAAGAAACAAAATGAATAGCTATAAGTGTATCCTCATGGCTTGTTTGTCGCTTTTGCTGTTAGTTCCTCAAACGGCAAAGGCAGGCGATGACAAGACAACTATTTTTAATCCGGTCTATACGGCCGTCACTTCTCAGACGATAGCACCCGATGCTCGTGCCGGTGGTATGGGTGATGTGGGTGCTGCTACCGATCCCGATGTGTACTCACAGTATTGGAATCCGGCTAAGTATCCTTTTACTATTTCGCGTGCCGGAGTGGCTTTGAACTATACTCCGTGGCTTCGTAAATTGGTTAACGATATTGATTTGGCCTATCTTGTAGGTTATGGACGTATCGGAGAACATAGTGCCGTGTCTGGCTCGTTGCGTTATTTCTCGCTTGGAGAAGTCACAACGAATGATGCAGCATTGACCATTCGCCCTTATGAGATGTCGGTAGATGTGGCTTATTCATTGATGTTGAGCGAGAAATTTTCTATTGGTGCTGCGGTTCGTTGGATTTATTCAGACCTCACTTACGACTATAATGAACATACCTCTCCCGGTAGTGCCTTTGCCGCAGATTTGTCGGCGTACTACCAGACTTACTTGATGCTTGGCAGCAGGGAAAGTCAATTGGGCGTGGGATTGAATATCTCGAATATCGGTAGTAAGATTAATATGGGTGGAACCTATAATGAGTTCATTCCTACCAACTTGAGATTGGGAGCCTCACTACTCGTGCCAATCGACCAATATAATAAATTCTCGGTTTCAATAGATGCCAATAAATTGCTTGTTCCCACGATTCCTAAGCAGAAAGAGGGGGAAGAGACTGTCGATTATGAGAGTCGTTTGCAAAAGGATTATTATGATGTATCAAGCATCAGTGGCATCTTTAAAAGTTTTGGCGATGCTCCCGGAGGATTCAGTGAAGAGTTGAAAGAGATTCAATGGAGCGTTGGTGGCGAATATACTTATAATGATAAGTTTACGCTTCGTGCCGGTTATCATCATCAGAATGAAAGCAAAGGCAACCTGAAATATTTCACGGTGGGTGCCGGATTCAAAATGAATGTTTTCTCACTTGATGCTGGTTACGTTATTGCAACAGCAAAGAGTAATCCCCTTGATCAGACATTGCGCATTTCTTTGGCATTTGATATGGACGGAATCAAGGATTTGTTTAAGAGATAGATAAAGAGATTAATCAAACCACTTTTATGAAAAAAGTAAATGAAATGGAGAGATTCTTTCCCCGTGTAGGTTATGGTTACGATGTACACCGATTGGTGGAAGGGCGTGATTTGTGGTTGGGTGGCATCAAGATAGACCATGAGATGGGGCTTCTAGGGCACAGTGATGCCGATGTACTCATTCATGCTATTTGCGATGCGTTGCTTGGTGCTGCTAATATGCGTGATATTGGGTATCACTTCCCGGACACAGCTGCTTCCACACTCGATATAGATAGTAAGATATTACTGCGTAAAACAATCGAATTGATAGCCTCTAAAGGATATGTATTGGGTAATATTGATGCGACCATCGTAGCAGAACGTCCCAAGATAAATCCTCACATTCCGGCTATGAAACAATGTTTGGCTGAAGTGATGGACTGCGATGAAGACCAGATTTCTATCAAAGCGACGACATCAGAGAAGATGGGGTTTGCCGGAAGAGAGGAGGGTATGGCGGCTTATGCCGTTTGTATGATTGTTAAGAGTTGAGAAATAAGGAATCATAGTTAAAAGGTAATAGGTAAGAGATTGTGGGTATAAATTATATATTACCACTACTCTTACCTATTAACTTTTATTGTTTTTGGGTATTTGTCTCTTAGAATTCTATGCAGACAGCCTTGTCTACCATGATATCTTGTTGGGTATCAGTCAGCATACCGGTTTTCTTGTCAATACTAAATACTTGAATTTTATTACTATCTCGACATGCACATAGCAAGAAACGACCGTTAGGAGTGATGTTAAAGTTGCGAGGATGGATGCCGGTATCTTGGTATCCAATCTTCGTAAGTGTTCCATCTAGTTTGTTCACTGCAAAGATAGAGATGCCATCAGCCTTCAAACGATTGCTGGCATATAGGAATTTGCCGTCGGGGGAGAGGTGAATGTCAGCACCGCCATGCCCATTTACCGAGTCGCTTTGAATCTCTTGGAGTCGTTTCATCTCTTCTCGGCCACGCTGGAATACCGTTATTGCACCCGAAATTTCGCTCATTACATAGACCGCTCTGTCAGAATAGATGATGTGGCGAGGTCCGGAATTACGTGTTAATGTGCCGGCTACGCCCATTTTTTGCAGACTTCCATCGCCTAAAACACGGAATCTTAGTAATTCGTTGGCACTGAAGTTAGAGGCCAATACTGTTTTCCCGTCAGGCGAAAGTTTGCTACAATGTACGTGAGCCGTAGCTTGGTTAGGAAAATCAGATGAAGCGGTGCTACCCTTAAACTGCTGTGACATTGGCTTCAAGGTGCCATCATCATTCATTGGGAATACACTCAGCGAGCCACCGGTATAGTTGGCTGTCATCACCACTTTGCCATTTGTCTCTATGTGGCATGGGTCTTCACCGTTGGTCGGTTGACTGTTGAGCAATACCATTTCACCGGTTTTCATGTCTAATTTGATGGCATTGATAGAAGCAGTAGCATCCGATTTTTCTGAAACAGCATACAATAATCCTTTCTGTTGACTTAGTTTGACGAATGACGGGTTATCAATAGCGAGTGTATATAGGGGAGTTGCTACTCCTGTTTTATCGTCGAAATGAAAGGTATAGATTCCTTCACTGGTTCCGTTGGTATAGGTTCCAACGATCATCATCAGTTTTTTTGCTGGACTTTTTGCAAGTCCCAGCACGATGAGAAGACATGTTAAGAGAATAGTTTTCTTTTTCATAAGTAGACAAAATTATCTCTACAAAGATAATCCTTTTGTGTGGTAATAATACATTTAAGGAGAAAAATAATAGAAAACGCCGGAGCTTATTCACAAACTTCGGCGTTTTCTTATGTTTAACTAAAACCTTTTTCTGAATAAATGAAAACCTCACGGCCTCCATCATTACCCGTTAAACAATCTATCAATTTACCTTTAAAAACCTAATAACTAAAAACCTAAATCTATTTTATTACTACTAACCTAAACAATCTATTAACCTTTTGACGTTGCAAAGATACATCGAGTTTTTGTGTGCGGCAACAATTTCTATCAACTTTGACCGAATTACCGTCTTTTTCTTGATTTATATCAACACATGTGTTCGCACACAATGGGTAAAATCTGTGTAATAGGCATGTTCTGTAGTTGTTGTATGATGGTTGTCATAGGGCGGTAATGGTGTATCTTTTTCTCTTATTAACCGACAAGTGTAAGAAAATTCTTTTATCTTTGCGTATAAAAAGAGAACATCATGCGCGTGCTGATAGTCAATACAAGTGAGAATACAGGGGGGGCAGCAGTTGCTGCCAATCGGTTGAAAGATGCTTTGAACAACAATGGTGTAAAGGCTAAGATGCTTGTTCGCGACAAAACGACCGATGATATCACCGTTGTGAAGTTGCCAAAGGGATTGTTGAATCATTGGAATTTCCTTTGGGAGCGGTGGGTTATCTTTTGGAATACGCATTTCTCTCGTAAGCATTTATTCGAGATAGACATTGCCAACGCCGGTAATGACATCACTCAATTGCCCGAATTTCGCGAAGCCGATGTCATTCATTTGTCGTGGATTAACCAAGGAATGCTGTCTATCAAGAATATCCGGAAGATAGTTGAGAGCGGTAAACCGATTGTTTGGACACTCCACGACCTTTGGCCGGCTACGGCTATCTGTCACTATGCACAGGGTTGTCCATCGTTCCGAACTCGTTGCCACAACTGTCGGCTGTTGCCGGGTGCTGGCTCTACGAATGATTTATCGGCTCGTGTGTGGCGTTATAAACAAGCTGTTTATGCGAAATCCAATATCACCTTTGTTACATGTAGCCGTTGGTTGGAGCAACAAGCCAAGCAGAGTGCGCTGTTGAATGGCTTGCGTGTCACCTCGATTCCCAATCCCATTGATACGCGTGTGTTCTGTATGAAAGATAAACAGGAAGCTCGAAAGCGGTTAGAATTACCACTAGACAAACGATTGATACTGTTTGTGTCGCAGCGAGTAACCGATGTACGCAAGGGTATGGACTATTTTATCGATGCCATTGATATGCTTGTTCAGCAGCATCCTGAAATGAAAGACAATACCGGGGTAGTCATCTTGGGTGGGCATTCCGAAGAAGTAGCGGATCGTTTGGCTCTGACTACTTATCCGTTGGGTTATGTGAACGATGAGCAGCGTATCGTTGATGTGTATAATTCTGCTGATATTTTTGTGCTTCCTTCGCTCGAAGACAATCTGCCCAACACCATCATGGAAGCCATGGCCTGTGGAGTACCATGTGTAGGATTCAATGTCGGTGGTATTCCGGAAGAAATTACTCACCTACAGAACGGCTATGTGGCGCAATATAAGAATACTGCAGATTTGGCTAAAGGCATCTTTTGGGTGCTTGTTAAGAGTGACAGAGATCTATTAAGCAAGCAAGCTGTGGGGCATGTATTGCGTAATTATTCTCAGCGCAGTGTAGCTATGAAGTACTCAGATGAATATGAACAGGCGTTGGCCTCTAAACATTATGGAATATGATAACATTTACCATCGTCACGTGTACTTACTGTGCTGAACACGAGTTGCAACGAACTGTAGATAGTGTATTGCATCAATCGTATGGCGAAGTAGAACATCTCATCATCGATGGAGCTTCTAAAGATGGGACGTTGGCTATCGCCCGGAGTTATATGGAGGCTAACGAGGAGACTGGAATGCATCGGGTGGTGCTGAAATCTGAGCCCGACCGCGGTCTGTATGATGCGATGAATAAAGGTATTTTTGAGGCTACGGGCGATTATCTCATCTTCTTAAATGCCGGCGATGTGTTTCCTTCGCCCGATACATTGGAATTAGTAGCCGGTCAGGTAGGTGAGGATGAGGAGTTGCCGGGTGTGCTGTATGGCGATACCGATGTGGTGAATGATGAGGGGACGTTCCTTTATCGCCGTTGTCTATCACCACCTGAACATCTCACGTGGCGCTCGTTCCGACAAGGAATGTTGGTCTGTCATCAAGCTTTTTATGCTCGTACTGATATTGCTCGTTGCAATCTTTATAACTTGGATTATCGATTATCGGCCGATGTGGATTGGTGTATTCGCATCATGAAGGATGCCGAAGGGCGTGGATTAAGTCTTCGCAATCTCCACATGGTGGTGGTCAACTACCTTGAGGGTGGTATGAGCATCAAGAATCATCGGGCTTCTTTACGCGAACGTTTCCTGATTATGTGCCATCATTATGGTTTGCTCACTACTTATTTTATGCATGCTTGGTTTGTAGTGAGGGCTGTCGTAACCTCTCTTCGGGACTCTTCTAAGAAAAGAAGTGATAGATAAACCTCACCCCAGCCCTCTCCCAAGGTGAGGGGAATACAAGATGAGGAAATGATAGTTGCTTCTTTTTTATCTGTAGGGGTGAATTACATTCACCAGTTAAAGAGTAAATCATGGTCAATCAGTTAGTCCGAAAGGATAGCTGCTTTTTTGCCTAACTGTATAAGATTAACATTTGTAATTGAGAATATAAAGATGAAAATACTAGAAAATTGCATGTACAAGACACTGAAATATCCGTTATATTAGGAGAGGGTGATAAAGATTATATCAGTTTGACAGATATGGCAAGGTTTCGCGACAATGATCCTTTTGCCGTGATAGGGCATTGGATGCGTAACTTGAATACGATAGAGTATCTAGGTGTATGGGAGACACTACATAATATAAATTTTAAACCTACCGAATTCGATAGGTTTAAACGTGAAGCTGGTTATAATTCATTCACAATGTCACCGAAGAAATGGGTTGAATCAACTCATGCTATTGGTATTGTATCCAAATCTGGAAGATATGGAGGAACTTTTGCACATCGGGATATTGCCTTTAGTTTTGGTATGTGGTTAAGTCCTACTTTTCAATTGTACATAGTTCAAGAGTATCAACGTCTGAAAGAGAGTGAAACTAATCCTTTAGCTTTAGAGTGGAATGTAAAACGTTTGCTGTCAAAGACAAACTACATCCTACATACTGATGCTATAAGAAATGTCATTATACCACGGCTTAATTTCTCTGGTTATAAGCAGCCTTTTGTTCAAAACGCCGGCTCTTTGCTTCACTGCAGTGTCGAGGCCCTATTCCGCACATGTTACTGATAAAAAACAATAAGAAATATATAATAAGTTTTTAATCGCTTGGTGACATCAAAAGAATGCGTATATTTGCAATCGTTTTAAACATAAAAAGATTGTAGATTATGAAAAGATTTTTAGTAGGTGCAGCCATGATGGTTGCCACAATAGGTTTTGTTAGTGCACAACAAGGTCAAAAAACTGATAAGAAGCCGGTAAAAACAGAATGTTGTGCAAAGAAAGATGCCAAGTGTTGTGACAAGAAAACCGCACAATGTGGCAAGGATGCTAATGCTGCTTCTTGTAAGAAGGGCGACATGAAGAAGTGCTGTTCTTCTGAAGCTAAGACCACCAAGAAGTGCAATGGCAAAAAGATGCAATGTGATACAACAGCAAGGTGCGATAAGAAGTAATTTGAAGTACAACGCATAACGGACAGCTCCTCACTTTCGGGTGGGGAGTTTTTTTTGTCCTGTGCCCTAAAATGAATAGTGGGATGCACCTCAACGGTACATCCCACTTCTTATCATAGTTATTAGAAATGTTATCGTTATGAGAATCGGATAATCTGTCCGAGGCGTAGAGAGGCATTCTTGCTAATGCGATTAAGCTTACACAATGTCTCTATAGATACTCCGCGCTGGCGCGAAATAGAGAAGAGTGTGTCGCCTGACTTCACCTTATAGTAACTCAACTGTGCGATACTATTATCTTTACTAGCGTTATCATCGTTGTTACTTCCTTTGACATCGGCACGGTCATAACCACCATTGCCAATCTTTCCACGTAGGCGTGTGGCTTCGGCCGATTCCCTTTCGTAGCTACTTTTCTTGAATATAAAGTAGTCTCCTGTAACGTCTTGGTTGCGGAAGTCGAAGAGTAGAGCCGGATTAAGAGCTACACCGCAGAGCCGAGTCTCAAAGTGTAAGTGTGAGCCTGTGCTTCGACCGGTGTTTCCGCCAAGGCCGATAACCTCTCCGGCACGAACCACTTGGTTCTCTTCTACCAGTTGCTTGGAAAGGTGTCCATAGATGGTTTCCAGTCCGTTCGGGTGGCGAATGACAATATACTTGCCGTAGCCACGTCCTTCGTAATTCACGATGCGCACTTTTCCACTGAATGCCGACCGGATGGTATCGCCGATATACACTTTGATGTCCAATCCTTTATGCTGACGTCCCCAACGTAATCCGAAGTTACTAGTCACGACACGACTAGGCGTTGGCATACAGAAATGGCGGAGGCTGATACGGAATGAATCGGGCAGTTCGGTGGCTCTGTGGGCATATTTGTTATCCCACTCGCTATAAAGTTCGGCAGCCGGCGACTCCATTTGTTCGCGTTGGATGATACTCTTTAAAGCTACTGTATCGACTGTACGCATCTTTCGGTCTATGGGAGCTTGACGCGCCAATAGGTCTTGAGCCATTGCGGGAATGCAGGCTAATACGAATAATGCGGCAATTGTAATTCTTTTACTATTTGTAATCAATTTCATTGTTAATTCATAGGTTTAAATAGTATCGCGGATACAACACAAAACCGCGATAAGAGAGGCGATGAACCATACAAAAAGTTCATCAGATTGTCAACGGACTTCGCAAAGATAGTAAAAAAATGAAGAAAATATTTCCGTATTAACGAATTTTATAGGCTTTTTAACACAAAAAGTTTCAATTGTTGATAGATGTAAGAGGGTGGATTTGGACAAGATGAATAGGGGTGTCAACTGCTTTTTTCTATTTTGAAACTCAACCATTTATATATCCCAATCTCGTTGACTTAGCCATACGTCAGCATGTCAATTCACCTTGCTGCAAAGATTTGGCAGTATTGCTGCATAGACGTTTCAGTATTGTTGCATAGGCCGGTCAGCAAGACTGCGAACATCTTGCAGTAACTCAATAGGAATCCCAATGGATTTTCAAGCGATCTGGAATACAGAACAAGGACTGATGTTCTATATCACATCTTTTCTACTCTAGAAAAGCAATAATATACAATTAACATGTTGGATTCTAGTGGTCACTTCGCCTATCAGATAACTAAGGCCGACAAGCCTGAGGATTCTACAATGGGTAAATTGGTGATGACGGGCGTAGGTGACATCCCTACGAGCTTTGAAATCAATGGGGTGCTCGGTATGCGAATCCGTATAGGTTCACCGAATGATAACGACTGGAGTGTGAGTAGTGCAGCGGTGACGATTACGGCACGTGTGAACTCGTTTGACGTACCGGGTGTATATCGTGCTCCACAATACTATATCTATGTGTCGGATATTCCTGTTTATGTGACGCCTGATGCCAAGGTGTTAGCTGTTGGCGAACGTCTTACCACGGCAAACCACGAAACCGACATTGAAATGACAATGGGTGGATGGAAAGACGGCGTAGGGCCGTACAACAAAACGAGCGATTCTGAGACTATCCAACTCATCGATCAATGGAAGACTTCAAAGGAAGATTTGGTAGGATATCCGCTTGATGGTTTCAGATACCAGTCGCAAGGAGCGCAGAATCCAACCGATGAATTCAGTCAACCTTATACGGAAAGCGGCCAGCAATCGAAGCCCGGAAACCTTCCGGCACGTGGTACTTACTTGCGATTTGAGCCACGTGAGAGTGGTACCCTGATGGTATATGTGTTCCAAAAAGGTTCGAAGCTAGGCTTTTGTGGCTTTGCTTTCGTGCCGGAAGGCTGGACTCCGGAGAGTGGGGTGGATCGTGTACGTGTAAAAGCTGATGCTGTGACGCTCTCAGATAAGGATGCTTACAAGGTGCCGGGCGATATAGAGAATGCCGAGGTGACCTTGTTGCGTAAGTTCAAGAAAGACTATTGGACTACCATCTGTTTGCCGTTCAGCGTACAGGAGACTGAGTTTAAGAAGATATTCGGTGAGAATGCTGTTATCTGTACATTCGATAAGATAATAAAACTAAACTTGACGGGTGAAGAACAGAATGTGCTACATCTTCGTCAACATGTCTATCACATGATAGAGGTGGGTGTACCTTACTTCTTAAAGTCTGCTGTCGATTTTGAACAAGTAGTGTTCTCAAATGCCAGTTTCGAGAGCCATATACAGCCGGAGTTTTTCTATAGTGCACAGATGGATGGTTTCCAAAGTAAGGGTATCTATAGTCCTACGAAATTACCGGAGTATAGCTATATTCTCAATGGGCAGTTTACGCGTCGTACAGGAGGTTATCTCTTGAATGGATATCGTGCTTATTTGGAAAATCTTGCAGGTGCTGCGGGTGATTTAACTACTGCTGCCGGTGCCAAGTTAATGCCTTTTTCCGGCTTCGACGACCTCACGACAGGTATTGATGACATTGTAGTGGAGACCGGAGATACGGCAAATCCTTATACAAACGGTGTACTTGATTTGCAAGGACGCAAGGTTGCGGACTATGCAAATGCTGTGAAACAGTTACCTAAGGGTGTGTATATCGTGAATGGAAAGAAAATAGTTGTACGATAGAAGAGGAGGTATTAGAAATGAAGAAGAAATATGTAAGTCCTACACTCCGTTTAGTCATTGTATACGTAGAGCAGCATTTGCTGCAAGGCTCAAAAGGAAAAGTAGACAATGTAATTATCGATGATACAACTACCGGATTGCATTGGGCAGGCCCGACCATTGGTGGAGACGATTCGGAAGTAGATCCTGATTTGTAAAAGTCTTCTCTTTAGAAGACCCTAAATAAAGAAATAATGAAAAGAGGGTGTGTCAAAATTGATACCCCCT
>NZ_KQ960631.1:0-12705 GCF_001553265.1 Prevotella sp. DNF00663
GCTTGTCATGCCCTATCGCTGAATAGTTACCTATAGTTTCTCAGTTGATAATTTTTGTTGCTATGTTGATGGGGATATATTATACATTCAAGACAATAGTATTACCAAACAAACCAATATTTTTTACAGGACTTAACATTTTGTTTTTAATGTTTGTTCTATATGGTGTTGTGTTACTATTCTGTGATAATCATTATATAATTAGATACAGTGGAGCAGAGGTGTCTAATTCTTCGTTTTTGAAGAGCATTTTTCTTTCCATACCAAATATTTATTCTTTCTATTATTTCTCAAGAAAAGGGTTTCTAACTGAACCAAAGAAATGGATTGTTGTTTATATGCTGGCATCTGTGTTTATATTCTTTGATTATAAGATGACAATTATACATAAACTGCTACTTGAAGGAACCGCTGTTGATGAAGTAACCAATAATATAGGATATTTATTTGTAGCGCTTATTCCAACTGTGGCTGTATTTAAAAATAAAAATATTATACAGTATGGACTACTTATCTTTTGTATGGTGTTTATTGTGATAGGTATGAAAAGAGGTGCTATACTTGTGGGCGTTTTGTCAATATTGTATTTTTTGTACTTTAATTTTAGATATCATCGTAGCATCTCAAAGGTGAAAGTACTAATCTTCTCAATGTTGATAGCGTTAGCTGGTGTATATATGGTGATATATATGATGGATACATCCGATTATTTTACTCAACGTATTATACAAACAGAGAATGGTGGTTTAAGTGGACGTGATTATATCTATGAGTGTTTCTGGAATCATTTCAAGAACGAAATGAATACTTTTAAGTTTCTTTTTGGTAATGGTGCAAATGCAACATTGGACATAGGAATAAACTATGCGCACAATGACTGGCTTGAAATAGCAATAAATCAAGGAGTCTTTGGTCTTCTTATATATGCATTCTATTGGCTGTGTTTTTATAAAACAATCAGACAGACAAAGCAGAATTTATTTGCGAAATTAGTTCTTACACTTGTATTCATATCTTTCTTTATTATGACATTATTTTCCATGTCCTATACAGAATATTCTATATATTCATGTACTGTATTTGGCTATTATTTGGCTCATTGTAGGGAGGTTGAAATTCCACAATAAATATGAAAAAAATTCTTTTAATAACGGAAACACTTGGTTCAGGTGGTGCTGAACGTCAAATGTGTGGGTTAGCTTCGATGTTAACTAAGGCTGGTTATCCTTGCCGTCTAATAACATATGTTGAGAATCAGTTTTATGAGCCTTATCTTCGCCAGAATGGTGTGGACTATCAGTTTGTGCCTGAGCTGTGGAATAAGAATACTCGTGTGTTTAAGGCTGCAAAGTATGTTAGACAATATAAGCCTGATGTTGTTATTTCGTTTTTGCCATCTGTCAACAAGACGATGTGCGTCGCAAAGATGTTTTTCGGGGCTAAGTTAGTTGTGTCAGAACGAAACAATAATACTTGCATTACTCGTAGTGATAAGGTACAGTTTAACCTTTATCGTGTGGCGGATGCTATTGTTCCTAACAGCAATAGTCAAGGCATGTTTATTTGCAATCACTTTCCTTTCCTCTGTAAAAAGGTGCATTCTATTATCAACTTCGTGGATGTTAATCGCTTCACTCCCTCAGAAATGCCTGTGCAGAATGATGTTTTGCGTATCGTTACCGTCGCTCGCTATACTCAACAGAAGAATGTCTTGACTTACTTGAAGGCTGTACGTATGGTAAAGGATATGGGACTCAATGTGCATTTCGATTGGTATGGAGATAAGAAACATAATGCCGATTATTATGCAGAAATAGAGAAGGAATATCAAAAGCTTGATATTTCAGATTACATTACGTTGCATAATCCCAACCAGAAGATAGAAGAGGAATATCGCAAGGCTGATATATTTTGTCTTCCGAGTCTTTATGAAGGATATCCAAATGTAGTGGCTGAGGCAATGTCTTGTGGATTGCCTATTCTTTGCAGCAATGTCTATGAGAATCCATATATCGTGGAAGAAGGCGTAAATGGTTTTCTCTTCAACCCAGAAAGCGTAGAAGACATAGCTGGTGCTATTAAGAAAATGGCGGATTTATCTTTTAAGGAAAGGCAGGAAATGGGCAAACGCAATCGTCAGCTATGTTTGCAACGCAATACAGAAGAAGCATTCCTAAAATCGTATGTTGAACTTATAGAAAGATTATAAAGCGATGAGCAAATTCAAAGATTTATATAATGCCGATATAACTCGTTATAGAGGTAAGCCTGAGGCATATATTAGGATATTCCATTTCCTCTATCGTAAGGCTGCTGTAGCATCCTTTATTCCAATGCGACTGTTATATAAAGCCCTATTTCGTATATGGGCAAACAGAAGAGGTCTAGAACTAACTGCAAACCAGCAAATTGGGGGGGGGATTTATATAGGTCATGCCTATAATATCACCATCAATAGTAAAGCTAAAATAGGTCGCAACTGCAACATCCACAAGGGAATCGTTATCGGTCAGGTGAACAGGGGTTCTCGAAAAGGTTGTCCAACAATTGGCGATAGAGTTTGGATAGGTATCAATTCGGCTATCGTTGGAAATGTCACTATTGGTGATGATGTGATGATTGCACCTAACAGTTTTGTTAATGTAGATATTCCCTCTCATTCCGTGGTATTTGGCAATCCTTGCGTTATCAAGCATAGGGATTGGGCAACAGAGGGGTATGTGAATAATATTGTAGAATAAAAATATGAAAATAAAGAAACTCTTATGCTTGGTCGCATATTACGGATTTGCAAAGTATTTGCCAGCATCAACAAGTCCGATAACACATTGGGCAAGAAAGATTAGGCGCATGATATGCCGTCCTATCTTTGATAAATGTGGTGATAATGTGAACGTTGAACGTGGTGCATTAGGATGTATAGTAAATGGATAATAACTTCAAGAAATCATAGTCTAATATTAAGGCTGGTGTGTTTTGGAGTGGCAAATGGCTATTATAATTATTGTAAGCCCATAGTCTTTTTAATGAAATAAATTGTAGCATACAGAGCGATTAACGAATTTAAGTTATTATGGAAGTACTGATATTCAATTTTATATTTATACTTATACTTGGATTAATATTAAAGGCAAACACACAAGAAAGTAAGGGGAAGATTAATACCTTTGTTGTGTTGTCGTTTGTTTCTTCATTTATTATTCATACATTCGTAGATCCCATGTCTGTTTTGGATTTACCTGCTTATGAAGATGCTTTTGTAGAGTGCATGAGCCTTCCCTTTTATAGACTAAAGGATGCCTTTTGGGCAGGTTCAATGGAAATAGGATTTCTATGGTATATGAAGTTTTTATCATTGATATCTGATGACTTTATTATTGTGCTAATAGTAAGTTCGTTAATTATGTTATGCTGTTACTATAGGACAATACTAACAAATTCGCCATATACTTATGTATCTATATTGTTTATATTGGTTACGGTATTTGATCAGTCTATATTTGTATTGAGACAGCATTTAGCAATGGCTTTGCTTACATTGTCATGGAATTCAATTATAAATAAAAATTATAGAAGGTTTGGTGCGTATATTATTATTGCTTTCTTATTGCATCGTAGCTCTTTGGTTTTTATACCTTTATTTTTTCTATATAATATAGAGAATAAAAAGATGTATATCACGGCTCTGTTGATATCGTGTTTGGTGTTTGCTGTTTCTTATTTTGTTGTTCTTCAGTATTTTGTATCGTTAATGGGGAGAGATTATACTGGATACTTGAATAACGTAAAATACGAAGGAGCTAATTATGTTGACTTTATATTGATGAGTGGGTTGTTTATATCTATGATTTTCTTTATGAAATCAGCTGTGTTTGAAAGAGGTATTAACAGATTATTATTATCAATAACGTCACTGGCTGTTATAGGAACATTTTTTGGTGTAGGAAATAGTTCGACAGGTCGATTGTTTTACTATTATACATCAATACCATTTATTCTCGTACCCAATATAATGAAATATATAAATAATCAAATCGTGCGTGTAGGTTTTGCTATATGTTACATCGGCGTGTATGTATACATATCATACTTGGGTTCGTCTGCAAAATATTTGGAAAATATGTCTTTTCTTTTTTGGTCGAAATAAAACATGAAAATCAAGAAACTCTTATGCTTGGTCGCATATTACGGCTTTGCTAGACATTTGCCAGCATCAACTAGTCCGATAACACATTGGGCAAGAAAGATTAGGCGCATGATATGCCGTCCTATCTTTGATAAATGTGGTGATAATGTGAACGTTGAACGTGGTGCCCGTTTTGCAACCGGGGGGAATTTCAATAGGTTCTGGTAGCGGACTTGGTGTCAATTGCTCAGTGCATGGACCTCTCAAGATAGGTGACAATGTTATGATGGGACCTGACGTTACCATTCTTACTCATACCCATAATATAGAGCGGACTGATATTCCGATGGGACAGCAAGGAATGAGAGTAGCAGAAGTCGTCATTGGAAATGATGTTTGGATAGGAATGCGTTCCATCATAATGCCTGGTGTTTGTATAGGCAATGGAGTGGTTATTGGAGCAGGAGCTGTAGTTACTAAGGATGTACCAGATTTTGCAATTGTTGGAGGTGTGCCGGCACGAATAATAAAGTATAGAAAATGAAGAATGTAAATATTGTATTCGTTATGTTTAGCAACTATTTTATTGTGTGGTATATAGGCTTGGGAATAAAACATAATGTAAATATTGTTGTTTGTTAAGAAATTAAAGATTGTATGCCAAGAAAAAGAACGAAAATTCTTGTATTTGGATATTTTGGAAAAAAAAGTCATATACAAGAAGGACAGTCGGTGAAGACAAGAAATATGAGTCGCCTTTTTAAAGAAATGGGGTGTGAGGTAGATGAGTTTGATACAGAGTCGTTTCGCTACGATAAGTTGGCAATCTTTAAAATGATTCGACAGCTGTTCAAATGCGAGAAACTTTGTCTGTTACCAGCCTATAATAATTTAAAGTATTTTTTTCCGATACTTTTTGTCTTCTCTAAACTATTTAGATATGACATTTATTTGTTTACTATTGGGGGGCGCTTGCACATTTATCTTAAGTCACTTCCTATACACAGGTGGATGATGCGAAGAATAAAGTGTGTGTTTAATGAAACACACTTATTGGGTAACTATTTGCATGATATGTATGGGTATACAAATCTTGAATATTGTCCAAATATAAAATTTGTTAATTATTCTCCGCAAAAGCATCATACCGATGGTGAACTTCATTTGGTTTTTCTTGCTCGAATAATTATGGAAAAAGGAATAGATGTGATTTTTGGTTATGCAGATTGGTTGTTAAAACAGTCAAGAAACAATGTGACAATTGACTTCTATGGTATGGTGGATCACAAAGACAAGGACTATTTTGAAGAACAAATTGAAAAATATAAGTTCGTGACATAT
Source organism: Prevotella sp. DNF00663 (assembly GCF_001553265.1). Lineage (GTDB taxonomy): Bacteria > Bacteroidota > Bacteroidia > Bacteroidales > Bacteroidaceae > Prevotella. The sequence continues at coordinate 5,468 of NZ_KQ960631.1, forward strand.
AAAGGAGTGGCACAGCAAAGTGACATTCCTCAAATCTTGGAAAAATATGATGCTATGCTCTTTCCGACACATTACCCTACAGAGGGTATTCCTGGAAGTGTGATTGATGCATATATATCAGGTATTCCTGTGATTGCATCTGATTGGACATATGCACGTGAATTGATTGAAGACGGTAAAACAGGAACAATAATAACTTTTGAAAACAACCAAAAAGAGTTCATTTCTGTTTGTGAGGAATATCTCAGAAATACAGAAATGTTGAATAGCATGAAAGACAATGCGAGAGTAAGAGCTGCTGAATATCATGCTGATAATATAAAACAAATTCTAAAAAATATTTTTAATATATGGCATTTCATCCAACATTAAGCAAATCAGGCAGAATTATGTTCTGGCCTTTGATTAAGTTTACAGAGTTTATGGGTAATCATTTTCCTGAGACTTTGTTGAAAATCCGTTATCGCTATGTGTTCAAGAAACCGCTTAACCTTAAGAACCCTCAGACTTTGAATGAGAAAATACTGTGGGCAAAGCTTTATTCTGACACTACAAGATGGACAGAATTGGCTGATAAGCGAACGGTGCGTGACTATGTGGAGAAAATAGGTCTTGGTGACACATTAGTGAAGCTCTATGCCACTTGGTATAATAAAGAGGAAGTGAACTTTGATGTGCTACCTGATACTTTTATCATTAAGGCAAACAATGGTGACGGCAAGGGAACAAACAAGATTATACGCAAGGCGGACCTTACTCTGGAGAAAAAGGCTGAGTATATTGAAATGATAGGTGAGTGGCTGAGTCGTAAGAATATTGGTGCACTTCATGCAGAACCTCATTACAAGAACATGAGGCCTTGTGTCATAGCAGAAGAGGTATTGCCTTTTGAAAAAGGAGCTACATCCTTGATTGATTATAAGATGTGGTGTTTTAATGGTAAGTGTTATTATACGTTTGTTTGCAATGAGAGAAATGCAGATGGTAATAGTGCCCATGTGATGACCTACGACATGGGCTGGAATGCACATCCTGAATTCTCTGTTTTTAATTCGGACTATCTTAGAGGTGACATCATTCCTAAGCCTAAGAACTTCGATAAAATGGTGGAGATTGCGGAAAAGTTGTCAAAGGGTTTCCCCGAACTTCGTGTTGACCTATACAACATAAACGGAAAAATATACTTTGGCGAATTGACCTTCACTTCGCAGGGTGGCTTCATGGATTATTTTACTCCAGAATTCAACAAGATACTTGGTGAGAATTTCAGCATAAAGGATTTCCCTCTGAAAAAGAAGTAAGTAATGATATATCCGTCCGCACAAGTGGTCGCAGATATAGCGGTATGGAGCGATACCATCGGACGGAACAAATATGAAAATTAATAATGTTATGCAAAACTACGGATTGGTATCAATTATTATGCCGACATGGAATTGCGCTGGATTTATCAGTGAATCAATTCAAAGTGTGTTGGCGCAGACATACAAGAACTGGGAACTTCTTATTCAAGACGATTGCTCTAAGGACAATACGTTGGAGGTTGTTAAGCCTTTTATGGAGGCTGACAAACGTATTAAGTATGAATGTAATCCAGAGAACTCTGGGGCTGCAATAACCCGAAACAATGCTTTGCGTAGGGCAAAGGGTAGGTGGATTGCTTTCCTTGACTCGGATGACTTGTGGTTGCCTGAGAAATTGGAGCATCAACTGAAGTTTATGGTGGAGAATGGTTACGCTTTCTCTTATCATGAATATACTGAGATGAGTGAGGATGGCAAGGACTTGGGTGTGTATGTTTCGGGAATTAAGAAGGTGAGCAAGTTGGCGATGTTTATGTGCTGCTGGCCTGGCTGTTTGGCTGTGATGTACGACCGAGAACGGGTAGGACTGGTGCAGATAAAGGATGTCAGAAAGAATAATGATACTGCTCTTTGGCTAAAGGTGGTGAGAAAAGCTCCTTGCTATTTGCTGAAGGAGAACTTGGCAAGGTATCGCCGTCGTAAAGTAAGCATCACGCCTAAGCCTTTGTGGAAACGCATTTGGGCGCATTATCCACTGTTTCATGTGGCAGAAGAGATGAATTCATTGATGGCTACATTCTGGACATTGATGAATGTTGTGGGTAATGGATGGAAGAAAATGTGGTATGTGAAGAAGAATGTGTGATGTCGCATAAGGTATATATGACAGAACAGAGATTTTTATCACTCTTGCATTATGGCATATCCCCAAAGCATAACGACGCAGCTTCTTTGTCTTCTTTATCGGATGAAGATTGGCGTGGTTGTATGCAACAAGCTGGACAGCAATCGGTTCTTGGATTATGCTTAGATGCTCTTGATAAATTAAAATCTAATGGAGCTATGCCACCACGAAATGTATTGATAAAGTGGATTGGCAGTGTGGTGACGTTAGAGAAAGAGTATGAACGTCAGAAGGTGTTCATAAAAGAACTTGCTTCCTTCTTCTCTAAACATGGCTTGAAGATGGTGGTGATGAAGGGATATGGATTGTCGAAGTTATATCCTATTCCTAAACATCGAGGGAATGGCGATTTGGATGTTTACTTCTGTGGCAAAGGGCAGTATGCTGACGAACTGATAAAAGGGGAAGGGCATTGAGGTAAAACAGAATGAGGAGAAGCATAGTGTATATAGCATTAATGGTATTCACGTAGAGAACCATGCTTCTATGATTTGTGAGCAAGAACACCTCTCGCTATTGAAGGTGGAAGAGTTCTTAAAGGATGACCTTGATAATAATCTGCAGCTTGATGAAGAAACAGGTTGTTGGTTGCCTTCTGCAATGTTTAATGTGTTTTTTTACCCTTACATTTTGCTGGACATTTTGTTTATGGTGGAGCTAATCTAAGGCAAATAGTTGACTATGCTTTGGTGGTAAGGAATGCGAATCTTAACACTGATACTAATCAGATAGATTGGGAGAAGGTTAAGGCATTGGCAATTGAAGGTGGTTATTTCAAATTCTTATGTTGTTTAAATGGAATCTGTATAGATTTTATTGGAGTATCAACTGATTGTTTTCCTGGTTGGAAAAGAGACAAAGCAATGGAAGAACGATTATTGAATGAAGTATTAAGTCCCAAACAAACAGATGCTCACTCTTTGTTTGGCAAAATACGAAGATTTCTCAACAATCGTTGGAAATACCAATTAGTATACAGTAAAGAGAGACACTTAATAGGATTCATTTTAAGAGCTCGTTCTTGGCTGAACTGGAAGTGGGGCAAGAAGAGTGTATGGAAAAACTAAAATTTTAATCATCAATATATATATTATGACAATGAAATTGCGTAATGTGCCTTTCTCTCCGCCTGATATGACAGAGGCAGAGGCTACAGAGGTGCGTGATGCCATTTTGTCTGGTTGGATTACAACCGGACCGCGCACAAAGAAGTTAGAGAAAGAAGTTGCTGAGTTTGTTGGCGTTGATAAGGCTGTATGCCTTAATTCGCAGACGGCTTGCGGTGAGATGGCTCTGAGATTGTTGGGTATTGGCGAGGGTGATGAGGTAATTGTCCCAGCTTATACCTATACAGCAAGTGCTTCTATTGTAGAACATGTGGGAGCAACACTCGTGTTTGTAGATGTTCAGAAGGATTGCCTGGAGATGGACTACGAGGCTGTAGAGAAGGCTATCACTTCTAATACTAAGGCGATTATTCCTGTTGACTTGGCTGGTATTCCTTGCGACTACGACAGGCTGTTTGCTATAGTTGAAAGCAAGAAGAATATCTTTACTCCTAAGACCGACTTGCAGAAGATGATTGGCCGTGTGGCTATCTGCTGCGATGCTGCCCATGCTTTTGGTGCATCACGTAAGGGAAAGATGGTGGGAGCAATTGCCGACTTCTCTTCTTTCTCGTTCCATGCTGTGAAGAACTTTACTACTGCTGAGGGTGGTGCTTTGTCGTGGAATCTGCCTTTCGGTAATGAGAAGGTGGTGAAGGACTTGGATAAGAACGTGGATAATACGTTCAGCGGTGTGCCTGAGATTGAGGGTGAGACCTGGAATGAGAATCTTTACCGCAAGACTCAGCTCTTGAGCTTGCATGGTCAGAACAAAGATGCATTAGCTAAGACTAAGCTCGGCGCTTGGGAGTATGACATCATCGGCACTTGGTATAAGTGTAACATGACGGATGTTGTGGCTGCTATAGGACTTGTGCAGATGCAGCGTTACAAGGGTATGCTGGAGCGTAGACGCAAGATGATTGAGCGTTATGATGAGGCTTTGAAACCGTTGAACGTTGCTGTGCTGAATCATTATGACGAGGAGCATACGTCTTCTGGACACTTGTACCTGGTGCGTCTGTTGGGCAGGACTCGTGAGGAGACAAACAAGGTGATAGAGATGATGGCGGAGGGTGGCATTGCTACCAACGTTCACTATAAACCGCTGCCTATGATGACTGCCTATAAGAAGTTGGGCTTCGACATCGGGGATTTCCCTAATGCTTACCACATGTTTGAGAATGAAATCACTCTGCCGTTGAACACTAAGATGACGGACGAGGATTTGGAATATGTAATTGAAAATTTTGTGGATATCGTTTCTAATATGTAAAACCAATAAAGGCTTGGAGATGTAAACAGTTTTATCTTCAAGCCTTTTTGTTCTTGATTTTTATGAAGAGGTTATTTGATATTGTTGCATCAGGATGTGGCTTAGTGGTGTTAAGTCCATTGTTCCTGATTCTTGCCATTTGGATAAAGTTTGATGCTAAAGGTCCTGTCTTTTATCGTCAGGTACGCGTAGGACGTGGAAACAAGGATTTCAGAATATTCAAGTTCCGTTCAATGCGTGTAGGAGCAGACAAAGGTTCATTAGTGACTATTGGTGGTCGTGACCCCCGTGTGACACGTTCGGGATATTACATTCGCAAGTATAAGTTTGATGAACTCCCCCAACTTATAAACGTATTTATTGGAGATATGAGTTTGGTTGGTCCTCGTCCTGAGGTGCGTCACTATGTGAACTACTGGACACCCGAACAGATGCACGTATTGGATGTTCGTCCTGGTATCACAGATCCTACAAGTATCAAGTTCCGCAACGAGAACGAACTGATGGAGAAGGCTGAAGATCCTGAGGATTACTATATCCATGTGATTATGCAGGAGAAGATAAAGCTATACTTAGAATATGTTAAGAACAGCTCGTTCTGGTATGATATAAAACTTATTTTCCAAACATTCAAGGTTATTGTCACAGAACGATGAGAAGATTACTGTATGCTGTTTGGCAATTCTGCAAATATTTGTTTGTGCCAAGAAAGGCGCATCACCTACCAAATGTCCATTACTAAAACACGAGAGGTTTCAGCCTACCAAATGTCCATTACGCCTAAATTTGTCCATGAGAATCAGTAGAACCATTTACAGATTCTAATAACCATACAGTAAATTACATCACTCACTATTAAACGAAGTAATGATTACTTTCTCAACAGAAAATATTTTTCTCTTAGGTTCTTTCTTAGTATTAGTCAGCATACTTATCAGTAAAACAGGCTATCGCTTCGGCATCCCAACATTGTTGTTATTCTTGTTTACAGGAATGTTTTTTGGCAGTGAGGGGTTGGGTATGGAATTTAATAGCCCACACGACACACAATTCATTGGTATGGTGGCATTGAGTATCATCCTGTTTTCTGGCGGTATGGACACCAAGTTTAAGGAAGTAAAGCCTATCATTGGAATGGGTGTTATCCTATCTACTTTGGGCGTAGTGATGACAACTGTCTTGACAGGAGGGTTTATATTTGCATTATCGCAGTGGGCAGGTATGGATATTCAATTGTCCTTGATTGTATCCATGCTGTTAGCTGCAACCATGTCTTCCACAGATTCGGCTTCTGTGTTTAATCTTTTGCGAACACAAGGAATTGGCTTGAAACACAAATTGCGACCAACGTTGGAATTAGAGAGTGGTAGTAACGATCCTATGGCTTATATGCTGACGATAGCGCTCATCAACGTAGCCTTCTCGGGTGATGATTTTTCTTTTTTAGACCTATCACTTAACATTGGCGAACAGTTTTTATTAGGAGGAGCATTAGGCTACGGTCTTGGTTGTTTAACGGTTTGGTTGATTAATCGAATCAATCTTCCAAACGCAGCACTCTATCCCGTACTTCTTCTAAGTATGGTGTTTATCACCTTTACACTGACCGACTTATTAAACGGCAATGGATATTTAGCAGTTTATATAGCAGGACTTGTTGTGGGCAACTGCCGTTTGTCGTATCGACGAGAGATGTCTACGTTCTTAGATGGACTTACTTGGTTGCTCCAAATCATCCTATTCCTCACCCTTGGATTGCTGGTTAATCCTTCAGAGTTGGTTGACGTAAGCCTCTTCTCCCTCGCCATCGCAGTATTTATGATGCTTGTTGCGCGCCCTGTAAGTGTATTTTTATGCTTACTACCCTATCGCAAAATTCCGTTGAAAGCCAAGACTTTCCTTTCATGGGTTGGTCTTCGAGGTGCTGTCCCCATAATCTTTGCCACATATCCTATCATTAACGGTGTCGAAGGAGCAGACCTCTTGTTTAATATAGTCTTCTTTATCACCCTGCTATCACTTACGATACAAGGTACTACTATCTCATTAGTGGCAAAAAAACTCCAGCTCGACATGCCAGAAGAAAAGAGTGGTAATGAGTTTGGAGTTGAGATTCCTGAGGAATTAGGTTCAAAACTAAAAGAGGTAACTTTAAAAGAGAGCATGCTTGAAAATGGAAACTTATTATCTGAAATGAACATTCCTAAAGGAACGCTTGTCATGATGGTGAAACGTGGAAAAACCATCTTGGTTCCCAATGGTCAATTACCTTTAGAGAAAGGTGACATCTTGTTATGCCTTTCCAGTGCCAACAAGAATCCTGAGTAGATGATTCAAAGTAAGCATCCAACATTAGCCGCCTTTGTGTAGCATTCTTGCTTTACTACCTTTGCCCGAAAAACTTATGTTTGTACTCAACGAAACAAATGTTTTTCGGGTTTGTTGCACTCCTGTGGATATGCGTCAGGGTATTCTTCGCCTGTCCCAATTGGTACGCAGCAATGACTTCAATCCTTCTGATGGTGTTGTCTACGTTTTCTACAATCGATTCCGTAACCGAATCAAATTGCTGCACTGGGAACGCTGTGGTTTTGTCGTCTATCATTGGATGCTTACGCTGCAACGGCTTTTCAGCATTGCTGTATGGA
>NZ_KQ960631.1:12805-52970 GCF_001553265.1 Prevotella sp. DNF00663
CCCCAAAGAGCCTCTTTTGACGATCAAGGGAGCAGGTTATACAAAAGAAATGCGGTAGAAAGCATATGCAACTACTTTCTACCGCACTTACGTCGGAATATATACTTTAAAAAGATATATTACTTCTTCAGCTTACCGTAACGGTTCATGAAGCGGTCTACGCGACCTGCTGTGTCGACAAGCTTGCTCTTACCCGTGTAGAATGGGTGTGAAGTGCTAGAGATTTCGACCTTAACCACTGGGTAAGTCTCACCTTCAAACTCTACTGTATCTGTAGCCTTGCATGTAGATTTTGAAAGGAACATATCGCCGTTGGACATATCCTTGAATACGACGGGGCGATAGTTTTCTGGATGAATACCTTTTTTCATTTCGTTTTAATATTATTGTTTGATAATTAATCTTGCTATATGCAATTCGAAGTGCAAAAGTACTAATTATTCCGCAAGCCGCCAAATAATTGTTTTATTATTTCTTTTGGGTTCGTTTTTCATTATGGTAAATTGACCATTTTATGGAAAAAGCAGTATATTTGCACGATAATGCAAGAGATAGAAGTTCATCCTTTCGAACCGTGGTTGCCCTCCGATGCTCGTTTGTTGATGTTGGGTACGTTCCCGCCTGCACCGAAACGTTGGTGTATGGAGTTTTATTACCCCAACTTCCTAAATGATATGTGGCGTATCTTCGGCCTCTGTTTTTATGGCGATAAGAATCATTTCGTGCTCCAAGAGCAGAAAACGTTCGACTTGGAAGGTATCAAACAGATGCTTAGAGAGCGACGCGTGGCCCTATTCGATACTGCTTTGCGCATTCGTCGTACCAAGAACAATGCCTCGGATAAGGATTTGGAGATTGTGGAACAAGCCGACTTGGACGGCATGTTGCGCAGTTTGCCCGACTGTCAAGGCGTTTTGGCGGCCGGACAGCTGGCTACCAGCGTGTTCACAAGCCATTATGGCATCACCGAAAAGCCTGCCATGGGGCATTATACCGAGTTTGAATTCGAAGGACGCAAGCTCTGTCTCTATCGCATGCCAAGCAGTTCGCGGGCTTATCCGCTTGCCGTAGAGAAGAAAGCTGCCTATTATCAAACGATGTTTGACGACATACTATGAATCAGAATTTAGATAAAATCACCATTATCGGCATTGCCGGAGGTACGGGTAGCGGCAAGTCTACCGTCGTACGCAAGATCGTTGAGGCCTTACCACCGCACTATGTGGCTGTGGTTCCGCTCGATTCGTATTATAACGATACCACAGAGATGACCGAAGAGGAGCGCCATGCCATCAATTTCGACCATCCCGATGCGTTCGATTGGAAGTTGCTTGTGAAGCACATGAAGGATTTGAGCGAGGGGATAGCTGTGGAACAGCCCACTTATTCTTACTTGAAATGCAATCGATTACCCGAAACCATCCATGTAGAACCGCGTCCAGTGATTATCGTTGAGGGTATCATGACGCTGCTCAATAAGAAGTTGCGCGACATGATGGATTTGAAGATATTTGTGGATTGCGACTCTGATGAGCGTCTTATTCGTAACATTCAGCGCGATATAGTGGAGCGTGGGCGCAATGTACAGATGGTTGTAGACCGCTATTTGGAGGTGCTCAAGCCCATGCACGAGCAGTTTATAGAACCCACGAAACGCTATGCTGACCTCATCATACCGCAAGGTGGCGAGAATATTACGGGCATTGGCATCGTTTGTAAATACATCGAAGGACTCGTACCTAAGGAATAAAGAATTCTATTATAAACGAGAACGGCTCGCATGCTATAATGACATGCGAGCCGTTTTTCTGTTTTGTAGGGTTTAACCTTTTGGTCGTTTAGAGCCAAATACCACCTTTACCGGGTCCCGGAGTATAGGTATAATAGTAGTATTCATGCAATGCTTCGGCCCAAGTGATACCGAATGCTTTCATAATGCGATGCAAAGTGGGGTTACTGTCTTCGTCGAAATCAGACTCTTTGAGCTTAGATAAATCAGCATCTTCATCAACATCAACAGACATTTCATTTCTATCCATGTACACGATAAAGGGAACATCAACGTTCACATCCCATGTTCCGGCCTGAATGAGTGAGCCTGATGGCTTGTTGAATGGGCAGAACTTGTTGGTCTTAGGATCGGTCTTGCCTTTGTATCCGTGGTAAAGGCGAATTCTAAGGTCGAACTCTTTGTCGTTTTTCAAGAATCTGATGACTCCCTTAAAGCCCACAGGATTCTCTTTACCAGTGATTTTTGCTGTGCCTTCGTGTTTCGTTCCGTCCCATGGAGTAGTATCGGTGTAGAGGTAATCTACCAATTCAGACTTATCGGCATTGTCTGTTTCAGGCTTTCCATCAACGAAAGACTTTACGTTAACCGGTGTAAAGAAGTGCTGATGGATACGTGCTTGGTCTTCTGTCATGAACTCTTGGTTGATGAGTTTTCCTGCTGTATTGTAGTATTTGATGAACAACAAGTACACCGGTGCAGGCTGAAACTCTTTGTTAGCTCCACTTCCATTGTAGTACTCTCCATTCTTCATGACGTAGAATTTCTTTGGACTACCCTCAGCCAATTGCCATCCTTTGCCCTCAACATTTTGATATGTGATGGTTTGAATCTTCTTCATGTACTTCGTTTTGTCCGATTCTGTGTTCTGGTGGGGGCCACCTACCTCTTGAATATTCTCCCAAGCGGTGTGCAAGTGACACTCAACGAGCTGTATTTCCATCTTTGCCGGGTCTTCGTGCAGCTTGTTCTTGCGCTCATCTTGAGGATTTTCGGGATCGTTACTACATGCTGTGAAAGCCATGGTTGCGATGATTCCCATGAATAGGAAAGCCGCTGTCTTTAAAAAGTTTCTTTTCATTGTTGTTTGAATTATATAATTAATAATATGTTGTTAGAATATCCATGAGAGTGTACAACGCACGTCTCGTCCCATATCGTGGGCGTAATAGCGTGCGCGGTTGGTGTATTCCTTGTACTCTTTGTTGAATAGATTGTCGGCCGAAATGAATAATTTCAGTCGTTGTTCGTTCTTCATCGTGTAGTTAATGCCCACTTCCAAGCCGAACAAACTGTACGATGGGGGAGCGAAACTGATGAGGTCGGACTCCGGATTGAAGCGTCTTTGGCGTGCCACAAAGCGGTGGTTAGCCTCAGCCCAAGCTGATATGCGGCCACTCATGTGAGGCATCCACTTCAAATGATGGTCGAAACGAGTTGACGGAATGCACGGCAAATAGTTGCCGGTGCTGCGTTCATTGGCCCAAATAAAGGATGTCATGGCGTGATAGGTGAGCGTAGGCAGGGGCTGAAAGCGCAAATCTATGTCTACACCACGGAAGAAGGCAGTGGTCTGTCGATATTGAAATACAGGGTAAGCACCCGATATAACGATGATATTTTGGTGGGTCGGAGCATCGTAGATATAGTTGTCTACCCACTGTAGATAGCCGTCTACGCGTGCTTCCATCCAATCGTTGTGGTATTGGAGCGATGTTACCCACTTGTAACTCCGCTCGGAATTCATCGTAGAATCGCCTATTACGAACATTCCCGAACCCAATTCATTGCCGTTACTGTATAGTTCGTAGACGTGAGGAGCACGCCAAGCGAGTCCCATATTAGATGTAATAGACCAGTGATTGTCAATGCGGTAGCGGCCTCCAAGACTGTAAGTGAAGTTGCCAAAGTTACGAGTTCCACCATAAAGACTCCCTGTCCAGTCGTATCCGCTAGCTTTGGTCTGTTGATAATCGAACCGTACTCCGGCCTCGGCATCCCACTGCTTACGACTGTATTTCTGTACTGCGTAGAGGCCAAAGGTTGTCTCTGTGTAGTTCGGAATGATGGGAACGACACCTGTTCCGGCCTGATTGGTATTCTTGATATAAGCCATTTGTGCACCGGCCTCGCTCTTCCAAGCACCGTAAGTCTTGTCCCATCGAAGTTGGTTGAGCAGAGAATGCAGGTGCAGACTTACTGCGGGTATGTTCGAATGGTTCATTCTGCGGATGCGATTCTCTGTACGGTCGTCGTCTTGATAGGCTGTTTGCCAAAAGAAGTTGCCTATCTTGCCGGGTTGATAGTATATCTTCCCGATAGCCGTTTGGTGAATAACTTCCTGCATGGGATAGTCTATGTGGCGTGAAAAGGGATATACATCGACCGGTTGTCCTAGTTCGATGCGTTCTTTCAACAGGTCGATACTACCCATTTGGGCACTCCGCATGACGCCCAACTTCAAATTGTAGCGGCTGTAATAAGCCTCGGTACGCAGTTTGCGCGTTTGATAACCGATGCCGGCAGAGAAGTCCAATTCGCGTGTGCCAGTATTGTTGAGCAGATAGTGAGCTGTCTTTTGGTCACCGCTATTAGCGTAAGTGCCTTGTACACGCCATGCAAACGACGAGAAAGAACCCTCAGCCGTGCCCACAAGAGAGTAACGTTGCCCGTTGCTTCCATACATGGTGGCCATGCGTCCATGCACCTTTTGTTCACCATATGGTAGCTTGTTTTGTTCCATGACGATGATACCACCGAGTGCTTCAGAGCCATATCTCACGGCTTCGGCACCTTTTACCACTTCTATAGTAGTGCTGCTGTTCTTATCGATTTCGGGTGCATGGTCGGCTCCCCATTGTTGTCCGGTCTGCCTAACACCGTTGTTAACGATGAGGATCCGGTTGCCATACATACCGTTGATGACAGGTTTAGCCACTGTGGTACCCGTATGGATAGAGCTGACACCGCTCACTTGTTCCAACATGGAGGCGAGTGAGAGTCCCATCGACTGGTCAATGACACTCTTTGAAAGCTGGGTAGATACGCTATTGACGCTCGTTAGCCGGCGTCGACCAGTCACAACGATTTCGTGAATGTTCTGTTCTTGGTGTATGGAGGTGGTGTCCTTACTATTCTGTACGACCTCGTCTGCCCCGGCCCATGCCTCTTGTGGCATGGCTACAGCAGCCATTACACCAAGAGCAGTCGCGTACATGCGGTACGCAAATGTTCTTCGTTTCATTTGAAATATGTTATACTGAATGTGATGCTACACTGGTTTTCTTGCATTGAAGAAATCATGTGAGCATAGGATTTGACGCATTCCGGCCATAGGGGCGGCATGCGTTAGTCCATAAAATGTGTGATAATTACGCCACGAAAGGGGGCGAATGGCTGTTTATGGCATCAATATGGCGATAAACAGTTTGCTGTACGAAATGGTAAGGAGTCACCACTACATAGCACAAAATAGGCTGGTAAGTGGTCGACTTGGCTACATCTGCTTTGTGTAATACGAAATCGCAGATGTGACAAACAGCGTTGAAAGCTGCCGTTCCTTGCTCTTGATGAGTCTGAGAGAGTGCACTATCGGCACTATCATGGATGTGGAAATCCTTGATACCCAGCACTGCCATGAATGCAACGAGTAGCACCCAAGCATAGATAGTACGTATGTTTCTGCTGTGTCTCATCAATATGCTGCCAGATAAAAATCTGTATGGAGTTAATAACTTATGCTACAAAATTATGCAAGAAATATGGAATGTGCAAATACATAGTCCGTAATTCTTGCATAATCACTCATTTTTAGGTATTATAAGCAACCGTTATAATCCCTTAATAATATCATTGAGCTTCGTTTTGTGTTTCGTCTTCGGTTTTGGTAGCAGTGATGGCCACTTTTTGGGCGGCTTCTGTTGCAGCTTTATACTGCTTGCGGCACCGGTAAATCTTGATAGACTGAATACACTCTGTCGCTCCATAAAGAATCATACACCACCCTATAATAAATAAAGGTGTGGCTGCTGTCTCCATAGGTTTCACCATTACGAAGATGGCTATGAGCATGATGATGGAGGGGAGAAGCCAATAGAAGAATCCGATGCGGGCTATTTTGGTCACACCGGCAAGCACTACGTATTGGCTAATGGCTCCCAATACGAGGATGGCAGCAAGGATGTACATCAGTCCGGTGATGAAGGTGTTAGGCAGGAAGGCTAAGATGACGCCTAGAATCAGACTGCCCAAGCCTACCAAAGGAAAGCTGGGGCGGAGTCCTGCAATCTGATTTCCATCGGTATCGAATACTTCCACGTCGCCCGACTTGCGCTTGGAAGCGTAGTAGGCAGCCAATGAAATGATACCCGAAAGGAAGAACAACACGCCGATAGCAATGGTAATCCACGTCACGGTCTGCTCGCGATACTGGATAATGAGCGCACCTACGATGATAGCAGAGATGGCTCTGAAGAATGAACTTTGCAATACTTTCATGCCACAAATATAAAGAAAAAAAGCAGATTGTGGTTCATATTCTTCTAAAAAAGTAGATATTGAAGGCTATTTACGCCATTTCTGAGATGCTGGTATGCTCTTCCTTGCTTTGTTGCAGTGGCGTGGCAGCGCAGTGAGTTTATGAGTTTTTGAGTTCATGAGTTATAGGTTAAAGGCTAACAGTAATATGGACACATGATTAATGCTACTCGTATTACGCATGTCTTGAGGTAAAATTGATGAGAAACAGAGAACGAGTAAGGGGGTAATATACCGCATTCAACTTTGTATAGTCCCATTATAATAAATGAGAAGTGATGACGTTATAGTGATAATATGAACCGTTTGAAGACAAAACTGTATGTTTGCCTAAGCTTGGTAGCACTGCATGCCATGCCGATGATGGCTCAAGAGTGGGGCGATAAAGCAAAATCATGGAAACCGTTAGAACAATTGGACTATAAGGTAGAGATGCAAGCCTCGTTGTCGAGAGGACATACGCCGTTGTGGCTGAATGCCAATAAATATGGACTCTCGTCGCTCGATAAAGGGAATGGATATTTGCGCATGGGCGTGATGCGTCCATTGAAGACCGATTCTGTGCGTCGTTGGGGGCTGGGTTATGGACTTGATGTGGCTGTACCTTGGCATTATACCAGTCATGTGGTGGTACAACAAGCCTTTGCTGAAGTGCGTTGGCTGCACGGATTGTTAACTATTGGTAGCAAACAAGAGCCCATGCAACTGAAGAATAATACTTTGAGTAGTGGCTCACAGGCGCTAGGTATCAATGCTAGACCGGTGCCACAAGTGCGCTTGTCGTTGCCTGATTATTGGATACTACCTTTTGCTGATGGATGGTTGCGCGTGAAAGGACATATTGCCTACGGTCGTATGACGGATGATGCGTGGCAGCACGACTTTACAGGAAAGCGTTCGCGTTATGCCGACAATGTGCTGTATCACAGCAAGGCGGGCTATCTGATGATAGGAAATCCCGACCGCTTTATGCCTCTGACGTTGGAATTGGGATTGGAGATGGCTGCTACGTTTGGCGGAACATCCCACATGATGCAGGATGATGGGACGTTGGCGACGGTCAAGAATGGTACCGGACTGAAGTCTTTTTGGAAAGCTTTCATTCCGGGAGGGGCTGAGACGGTAGAGCAGGGTACGGTATATCAGAATGCCGAAGGCAACCAACTGGGTTCATGGTTGGTGAGATTGAACTACGATGCTACTAATTGGCGATTCTCATTGTACGCCGATAAATATTTTGAAGACCATTCTTCGATGTTCCAACTCGATTATGACGGTTATGGTACAGGCAAGGAATGGAACGTGAGGAAGAAACATCGCTATCTGCTCTACGACCTACGCGACATATTGTTAGGTGCCGAGTTGGAGTTGAAACGTGGATGGTGGCTGCGTACCATCGTGCTGGAATATCTGAATACACGCTATCAGAGTGGTCCTGTCTATCATGACCATACGCAGTCTATCAGCGACCATATCGGTGGAATAGACAATTATTATAATCATTATGTGTATACCGGTTGGCAGCATTGGGGACAGGTGATGGGCAACGCATTGTTCCTTTCGCCGATATATAATACTGATGGGAAAATCGAGGTGAAAGACAATCGCTTCAGAGCTTTGCACTTAGGGCTTGCCGGTTCGCCCACCGACAACATTGATTATCGCATTCTAGGTACGCTCCAAGAGGGCATGGGTACCTATGCCTATCCCTATACGGCTCACCGATATAATATAAGTGTGTTGGCAGAGGTGGCAGCTAGGTTGCACAACGGTTGGTCAATGAAGGGTGGATATGGCATGGATTTAGGTTCAATTCTAGGTCATAACTACGGTTTTCAACTGACTGTGACGAAGCAAGGAGTGTTTAAGTTTGGAGGGAAAAAATAAGATGAAGAAGTGTTTGTCGATATATGCGCTTACCGGTTTGCTGGTAGGTATGCTCACCTCTTGCGAGGTAGAGATTTCGGGCAATGGAAATTTGGATGGATTTTGGCATCTAGAGTAGGTAGATACATTGTCTACCGGTGGTGTGGCTGACTTGTCCGGGCAATTAATGTTTTGGTCGTTCTAGCATCATTTGATGGCTGTGGTAGACCGGAACAATAAGAATCCAGAGATGGTTTTGCGTTTCTTGCACGACTCAAATCGACTCGTGGTATCAGAACCTTATATCTCTGACCGGGAAACAGGAGATATAAAGGTGACCGATGCCGGCCAACTGGCACCATACGGTATTACGGCTTTGGCCGATACCTTTACTATAGAAAAATTGAAGAGGAGTACGTTTATACTGAAAAATAAGACGTTGAGGTTGACATTGAAGAAATTTTAGAATGCTAAAATTTCTTCCCGATGGCGATATTTAAGAATGTATTGATTAGAATTTTGATGTCAAGCAGCCACGAACGATGTTCCAAATAGTATAAATCAAGTTCGAGTCGGCGCAACATTTTCTCCATACTGTCTGTATAACCATTATATAATGTGGCATACGATGTGACTCCCGGACGAATTTGATAAAGGTAGGTGTAGCGTGGATCGTGTTTGATGATTTGGTTGATATAATACTGTCGTTCGGGGCGTGGTCCCACAAACGACATGTCACCTCTTAATACATTCCACAATTGTGGAAGCTCATCAAGATGGTGAGTACGCAGGAAACGCCCTGTTCGCGTCATCCTTTTGTTTTTTTCATGTTGATAGAGTGAAGGCCCACTCTTCTCTGCATCAAGGCGCATAGACCGGAATTTGTAAATATAGAAAGGTTTTTCGAAACGTCCGATACGCTCTTGTTTGAAAATCACAGGACCACCGTCGATGCATTTGATGACTATATAGCAAATAAGGAATAAGGGAGAAAAGACAACCATAGAAATGGTTGACACACATATATCTATGAAACGCTTAACAATGCGTTCCATGATAGTCATCCCATCTTTGTACGAGTCGTTCAAAATTCTTATATTTCCAATGATAGCATTTCCCAATATCATGACGTTTACTGTTTTCAATAAAACGACAGAGTCTCTGAATTATTGCAGGGGAATGGGAAAAGTCCTTCGGCACTGGTAATCAGTGTCCGCACGCTATTGATGCTTCCGCCTAGCTGATAGAGGCCGGGGCGGAATACCGAGCCTTTGATTTCCCAACTCGTTGGTACCCCCGGCCATGTACAAGGCATGGAATATGGTGGCGAAAGCCGATAGGGTATAGGTGCCCGGTACTTTCACTTCGCCCATCACGTTTATCATGATGGTCTTGGTTTGTCCTACGGTCAGCTTGACTTTACTGCTACTGTAGCGTGCGCCCAGCGATGAGCGAAGCCGAGCATTGGCTTGAGCTACAGTGAGTCCCGACACTTGTACAGGGCCATAGCCTTCTATCGTTACCTCGCCTTCGGGCGATACTGTGGCATCAATAGTTTTTTGCGAAGCTCCGTAAATATCGATGATGACAGCGTCGCCCGGCCCTAATCGATAGTTTTGTGGCGTCGCTATGTTCATGTTTGGTTCAAATGTCAGGTTCTTCTTATTGAATATATCGCGGCCAAACACCTTTGTTTTCTTTTGTTCAGATGGCCATTCTTCTTCCCATGTCAGACTATCTTCATTTAATGTATCGACACGTTTGGTACGCATATCAGAAGAAATTTGATCTGATATGCTGTACATCTTGTCCTCTTTCTCGCCAAGTTCCTCTTCCGGGAAAGTTTTCTTAGTTCTGTCTTGCTTTACTTTTTCCCCGTTATTGGTGCGCATTCTACTTTCAGCCTCGTTTATTCCTGCTTTCACTTGGGCTTCCATTCCGTTCTTTTTGATGAGTTTTTGATAGCGCTCCCTCACTCGTCTGATTTGCGCAATGTCCACACCGCTCTGCATAAGCTTCGTAACAATCTGTGCTTGCGACTTACCTGCTTGGTATTCACGTGCTGCAATACGCATCACTTGTTCATCGCTCATGGAACTTTGGGCTTGTATGCTCAGCGGCAATATCAAGCTGAATAGAGTGTATATCAGTATTCTTTTCATAGCTGAAGAAATGTTTCGGACAGTGTATAGCTTTCCCTTGGCCAAGCTCTACCCCGCCGAGGTAAAACAGCAGTGCGAAATGCAATCCGCACCTGCGGACGGGGCAAGACACCGCCGTGTAAACGCAATAAGGACGTTCAAGGGCTTAGTTGCGGATTTGAGGACCATTAAATTGTTGCAAAGTTAGTGAAAAATATTTTGTTCTTTATAGGGGTGACAGAGAAAAGCTGGATTGGCGTTTGGCATTGATGGGATGCAACCTCGTTGAGTTTGAACAGAATTGACTGGTACTGAAGCAGCATTTTCAATGCTTTTACCTTAGCTTCTTCGTCAAGGTGCTGCCATGAAGAGTTTTCACCCGCACTACAACCACTTGCGTGGCAGGTATGTGCAACCTCACCGTATGTTGTCCGTGGGCATCGGAGGCGGCAATCAGGGCTCCGTTAAGTGCGAACACCTGCACATGCGCCAAGTCCTCACCCTGCACGTCAATCCAGTTACCACCTCTCACCATGCGTAGCGAGCTTTGTGTTGCGTCTATATGAGTAGTTTCGTCAGGATAAACGCTGTGAACACTGTTGATGAACGATAGTTCAAAGGGTGCACAATTCTCGTTCCACAAATCACACTCCCCACCGTCTACCATGCCCATCAACGCCAATCGGTATATACGGTTGTTGATGACGCATAAGTTATCTTTGTTCTTCAACCATCCTGTAACAAATGTTTCATCATCCCCTCCACCTAACAAGTTGTATTGCTTTTGAGCATCGCTGCCCAAAGATATGCGTTGCTGAGTTTGCGTATCAATCAGGCAAAGCGTCAATTTGCCGTTGTAGGTAGCTTGTGGTGCGAGCTTCATGACCACTCCAATCTTGAGCAATGGATTGCCACTGAGGTCTACGTTCGTGGGCGATATGGTAGAACCGCTGTTGTCTTGCACCATGCCTAAGAGTTGTACGAAAAGCTTGTCGCTTGGCTTAGCGGCCTCCACCTGCAACGTAGACGGCTCGTTGCCATGTACCATGCCCACCGTGGCAATGTTTTCGGCATCATATTGCTTGATTACCTCCACCATCAATTTGTATTTCTTGGGTTGCAGGTTATCGGGCAAGCTCATGTCCACCCTCACCTCGGTCTCGGCAAACATCTCAAAGTCCACCACACCTGCTGTTTGTCCATTGGCAACCGTATGGCCATTATCGTCCACGAGCGACACCCTCACCGTGCCATCGAACGGTGTACCCGTGAGTTTGCGTATCGTCAGGCACAGCGTAGCCTTGTTGCCGGCAGTACACGGTTTGAGCGTATAGGGATGTGAAGCCAGCGCAAAAGGAGCCTTGCCATCGGGTTTCTCGAATATACACACATTGTTGCCCTGCACCTGAAAGGCTATGCGTGGTGCCGTTTTCATCTTGCACCATACTCCATAGGTGGCATTATTTTTAATACTGGCGCATACAGCCTGCAAATAATAACGTCCATCGGCAAGGTCTTCAAGATTCATCGTAAACGTGCAAGCATCATCAATCAGCTGTCCCGATTGCAGCACGCCACCGTTATACTTGCCGCGCTCTGCGGTGTATCCGCCTTTGTCGTGCCATTCCGATGGCACTACTTTTACTTGTTCGCCCTGCTCGTTGTACACTCCCAAGCCAATATCACCGGCAAACGTTCCGTCGGCTTGATTCTTGAAGTGGTGATAGCTCACCGTCACTGGTTGCTGTTTGTTGGTGGGCATGTTGCCAACTACGGTCATGTCGCCCTCCGAGTTGAAACATAAGTTGGGGGCATCGTCAGCAAGTTCGGCATCAATGGGTGCGCTTCCCTGTTTGTTAGGATGCACCAAGACAATCTGCACCTGCTTGTTGAAGGAGAGTGGCTTTCCTCCAAACTCCTGTCCTGTGGTAGCAAGGTTCAGTGCTGTGACGGAGAAGTAGCCATCGCCACCGCCTCCCCAACCAAAGTTCATGTGGAAACAGGTTGTCCTTATCCACACCGTCTACCACCCATGCGTGCCCGCTACCGCCCGACTTCACACTACCGCTGATGTACACAGGGAAGCCGTTTTCTATCTCCTTGCGCAATATCTGGGTGAAAGCAGCTGCACCCTCATCTGACTTGTTGAGCATGGAGGTGGAATAATTGAAATACGTTTTCAGTGCCTTGGCAGCCATGAAGGTTTGTGCACCGCTGGATGTGGGGGTATACTGCATGTTCACCGACACGCCCACATCACGCATGAGCAGCGCCACGGCGTCGCAAGCCTCCGCATTGTCAAGTGCCATACGTGTGTTGTATTTGGGCAACATCTTGCCCCATTGGTATACCGACTCACTGAAATCCACGCTCATCGTGCGGTTGTCAGAGCGTACTACATACGAGTAGCTACCCTTTCCCCGCTCAGGCCAGCGGTGATAATACATGATTTGTGCCACCGCCGTAGCCACACATCCCGTGAAGTTGTACCCCGTACGACGACTGTAAGGGTCGTCTTGATTCCATGCCGATTTGAGCAACGGAGCTACCTCCTTTCGGTAAGGGGGTGTAGTGGGAACGGTAGCTCTTGTGCTGGGTTGTCTTTGTATTTGGTGAAAGGCGTCACGATAGGCACTCAGCAGGAATTTAAGTTCCTCACTTGCACGCAACGTGTCGAGCGTTCCTGTGTGCGAGTAACCCAACACTTGTCCCATGTCATCATCGCCTGCCACTACTACGAAACCTCGTCCGTGACGGTCGTTATAAATATAATAAGGTGGTGTACGATGCAAAGCCCTCGTTGCAGGACGTTCCGAAAGGTTCACATTGACATATTTGCGGGCAATGCTTATCGACTTGTCCACTGTTACTATCTTGCCCAAGGTGGGAATGCTCACCGTCGTGGCAAGCACAATGCCCCATAAGGTGGGGCTTAACCATCTTTTAATTTTCATTTTTTTAGTCTTGTTTGGTTTGGACTACGAAAGTATGATACAAAGCCACTAACCACACCGACAACACAAAAGGTGCGGTGAGCGTGACAAACCCCATGTGCAAACCTGCATACTGCATCAGCAACGAGAGTAGCAAGGCTATCAATGCTTTGACGTGAGTACACGAGCCAACGCCAAGAATGTTGGTAACTGCCAAAACCGCAAGTATGGCATTGTAGCCATACATACCGCTGTTCACCGAGGTGGTACTGACAAACGGCACGCTCACCACGGCGAGACACAGTCCGCAGGCGACAAGCGACTCCACGCCCATCTTCCGTGAATTGACACAAATGGCAAGAAGAAACAACAAACCTGTGAGCAGGTTGTTGCCTTGAAGCATGATTTGTCCAAAGCTCAGTGAGGCGGCTCTAATCAGCGAGAAACTTTCCGCAGTACCAGCAGCTGTCGTTGCTGGCAGCTGTAGCTGTGGAAAAACGTGACTCAACAGCAGCATTGCCCAGGTGATGAGTATGAAGGGTGCGGTGAGCGTAGGTACAAACCGTTGCCGCTCGAACAGTCGCGTCACCAGCGCAGACAGCACACATGCCACTACCATGAGCAAAACAGAGGCGGCATGAATGGGCATGAAACAGGGTACAGCAATACCTACCAGCGCAGCGTTGAAGCCATACAAGCCGTTCTGAATATTTTTAGCGTCATATCGAAGGGCAACAGCTGTACATGTGCCGATGGCACTACCAGCCAAAACAAATATGCACATGAGGAGGGAGTTGCAACCAATACCTGCAAGCATAAGTGCGCCCGACAGCGCATTGCCTTGAAACATGACTTGTCCCACACCACGGAATATACTTTTCATCATCTGCATTGAGTTGTCACTTAAGAAGTGTTTTTGTTCGTTTCAGCGCACAAAATTACGTAAAAGTTACAATATATACGTAAAAGAGAACTAAAAAACGGGAATATAATCCTTAACGACTCTCCTTATTCACGAAATAAGAGTAAAAGTGTACATTATCATCTGTAATCGACCCTCGGTCTAAGGTGTAGATCGAGGGTCGATTACAGATGATAATATGGAGTCAAAGAACCTATTGAGCCGGAATATCCGCTCATCAAGCGCAACCAGTTGGTGTTCACTTATTTCCATTTTGCATGCGATAGGCCATTGACCGATGCCATGTTGCAGCCGGGAACGGTGCTCGTAGATGTGGCAATAGACCAAGGGGGATGCTTTGAGACGTCGCGTCCGACAAGCCATACCA
Organism: Prevotella sp. DNF00663; assembly: GCF_001553265.1. Taxonomy (GTDB): domain Bacteria; phylum Bacteroidota; class Bacteroidia; order Bacteroidales; family Bacteroidaceae; genus Prevotella. Next base: position 27,360 of record NZ_KQ960631.1, read on the forward strand.
ATCCCGTGTATACGGTTGATGGCATTGTGCACTATGCAGTGGCTAATATTCCGGGTGCTGTGCCCCACACTTCTACTACGGCATTGACCAATGCCACGTTACGTTATGCACTGGCTTTGGCCGATAAAGGATGGCAACAGGCATGTCGAGATGATGAGGCTTTGTATCGTGGGCTGAACATCGTGAATGGCAAGGTCGTGTTTAAGGCGGTGGCCGATGCCTTTGGTTTGCCTTATGAACCGTTGAAGTTGTAGTGGGATTGAATCGTTAATGAAGCGAAGATAATATATTATGGTAGAGCCGGAGTGTACTCTGTTTTGAGGTAAAAAATAACCACGAACTCATGTTCGTGGTTAAAAATATTAGAGAAATCAATAACGAAAGTGCTTTATATTAATTCGTCAATGGTGTCGTCCCGTTCTTTTGCTCGTCTTTTGCCAGTTGGGCGTAGTTCTTCTCTAATTGCTTATTGAATTCTTCGGGACTTTTTTGATATAGGTTTAGATACTTGTCCATCTCCTTGACTGGTTTCTTGAGAATTTTCTTGTTGGCACTATAGTGATTGAGGGCTGCGATGATGGCATATTTATATAGGTCGAGCGAGAATTCTTTGGTGCCGTTTTTGATGGCATACTCGGCACATCCTGCGGAATAACTGGTAAAGAATGGAATTGCATTTTCTTTGTTGAACATCTTAGCTTCAGCCTCTCCTAGTTTGATAGTAACGAGGTCGGTGGTGATGGTCCAGTTCATAATATACTGCGAGGCATCGCCCATTTGCTCGGCCGAGAGGAGATGATGTAGGTAATAATCGCAATATCTGAGCATGTCGTTCTTATGCTTTGTACATGCTTCCACGGTTTTAAATTCCATCATCGGAGGTAGATCTGCCTTGCCGGCTTTGGTCTCTTCGGTGAGCGTCTTGATGCGGTCGGCCAGTTTGTTGGCCTTGTCCATCTCATCGTTCATCTTGTAATATTTCTCTAGATAGGATACCTCGTCGAGATATTGCTGGGAATGTTCGCCGTAGAGTTGCTTTAATATGCCCAAAGCACGCAATTCGTACTTCACGGCATCGGCATGCAAACCCTCGAAAGAAGAGTTTTCGGCCACGTGCATGAGTATCACTGCCATGTCGTGATTGTTTTCTAGCTTGGTCTCATATATCTTTAATGCTTTCTTGGAATTATCCAATGCTGCTTTCGTATCTTTGGCCGTGCCTTGATACAGAGCCAGATTGTCGAGTAGAAAGGCGTATTGTGCGTCCTCATTGCTGACGTATTGGCCATATATGTCGGCTGCTTCTTGGGCAGTAGCTATGGCCTTTTCCAGTTGGTTGAGACGATACTGGCATTTGCCAAGTTGTACTAGAGACATGGCGTATGTCTTACTATGTGCATTGTTTGCTTCTTTAAAAAGGTTCAGAATCTTCTGCATGACCTCGCCTGCTTGCTTGAATTTCTCTTGTTTGAAGAGTTGGATGTACTCTGGAGCCAATTTGTCGGCAGCCTTAATCTTGGTAGAATCGACAGTATTTTGTGCATTGATGGCCAATGCGCAGAATACCATCAGATTAATAAGGAATAATTTTCTCATGATGATTTGGATTTGATAGATTTCAAATCCAAAGATAAATAAAAAGTATATATAAAAAAAATATTCCCTGAAAAAGTTTTCAGGGAATATTTTGATTCACTATCTGTAGATTCTCTAAAGGGATAGAGATACCAGAATATGTATTATTTTACAATCACTTTCTTCGTACTTCCGTCGCTCATCTTTATGATTTGGATGCCTTTAGTAGTTGCGGTTGCACGCTTGCCATCGAGCGTGTAGCGTGCAACTTCTTTTACTTCGGTTTTAGCTACAACATCGTTGATGCCTGTAGTGACCTTGGTGAAGGGCTTCCATAGTGGATGTGCGGCATATTCTTCCGCAGCATCTTTGTCAATAGTTAGCTTGCAATTGGCATATTTAAGATTATGAAACGTGCTCTCGTCAATGGCTGGAGGAGTGATAGCAGCCACACGAAGGTCGGTAATAGGGCAAACAGCGAAAGCTCCTTTGCCTAGCTTCGTGAGGCTTTTGGGCAAATTGATATCCTCTAGTGATCCACATGAGGAGAAAGCATATTCACCTATACGCTGTAGTTTCTCACCGAATACTACTTTTTTTAGTCTACTATTATTAGACAAAGCTTGACTTTCGATTTCTGTTAATGCATCGGGGAGCACGAGTGTTACCAAGCGTGTGCTTACAAATATATTGGTTTTAAGTGTATTTGCCTCTTTCTGTATATTGTCCTTTGTTGCCAAATGGATGGTGTTCGTCTTTATCTATGGTGGCTTCTTTTAGGTCAAGATGGTCAAGGCTTGCCTCTTTTACCTGTTCATCATCGCCATTTAACCCAACCATTTCGCACAATACACGCATGTCTTCACCGTTGAGAGGACCCACAACTTTTAAATCTGTAATGGTGAGATAGTTTTCTGGAAGTACTGTTTTGAGTCTTTTTGTTTTGTCAAGTTTAGCAGTAAAGGTTTCTGCATGTGAGCCGATTGCGAGTAAAACGCATAACGTGAGCATGTAAATTTTTCTCATAAACTCTGTTTCTATTAAGGTGGGCTCTAATAATTAGCTTTGTTATAGATAGCAACTGTTTGTAAAATCCAATCCAGTATGTGGCAAAGCGTAATCCATTTATCATTATTTGTTATTGTGGTGGTAATTATTAGAACCCACCTTTGTTAATTACTTATGTCCGTATCCTGAAGTGCCAACCCTCTTTCTAATTCCCAATTGGTATTAAGCATGTGTGATATTAGTTACCTTTATGGGGGAAGTTGCTACTCTTCGACTGCACCGGTGCGTATTTTGGCAATACTTGCTCTCCAGTGTACGCCATCTCATTGCTCCGTCTATCTTTGTCAATCTATGAATCGTTTCGTTATGTCACCGTAATTTTCAATGCGTCGGTCGCGAAGGAAAGGCCACCAGCGGCGTACATCTTCACTATGATCAAGGTCAATATCCATGACTATGCTCTCTTCATCGTCGTCGCAAGCACGGTAATGTATCTCTCCTTGTGGGCCGGCAACGAAACTTGAACCCCAGAACTGGATGCCTTCGGTCTGTCTGGAAGGGTCGGGTTCAAAGCCAACTCGGTTGACTGCCACTACAGGGAGGCCATTAGCAACGGCATGACCACGCATAACGGTAGTCCAAGCTTCGCGCTGTCGCTGCTGTTCTTCAGCCGTATCGCTGGCCGCATAACCTATGGCTGTGGGATAGATAAGCATGTCTGCTCCTTGCAAAGCCATGAGTCGGGCTGCTTCCGGATACCATTGATCCCAACATACTAGTACACCAAGTTTGCCTATAGAGGTTTGGATGGGATGGAAACCGAGGTCTCCGGGGGTGAAATAAAACTTCTCGTAGTAGGCAGGGTCGTCTGGAATGTGCATCTTACGGTACTTGCCGGCGATGCTACCATCGCGCTCTATCACCACAGCTGTATTGTGATAAAGTCCCGGAGCGCGTTTCTCGAAGAGCGAAGTGACGATGACGACACCATATTCGCGTGCCAACCGGCCGTAAAAGTCAGTCGAAGGACCGGGTATCGGTTCTGCTAAATCGAAGTTGGCAACATCTTCTACTTGGCAAAAATAGAGCGAGTTGTGCAACTCCTGTAGGATGATGAGTTGTGCACCGCGGCGTGCCAAGTCGGCTATTTCGGTGGCAATGCGTGCTATGTTGTTCTCAATATCAGCCACATTGTGCTGTTGTAAGAATCCTATTCTGATTTCTCTCATGTGCTATAAAAATAAATGGAGGAATGAATTTAAATGACTCCGATGGGGAATTGCATCGTCAAGCAATGCAGAGAACCGTGTTGTCTAATGACGGTACGGGCGTCTATACCCACTATTTCATGTTCCGGGAAGGCTTCACGGATAGTCTCTATCGCTCTTTGATCGTTGTCCGGTTGAGCATAGGTGGGGCAGATAACAGCCCTGTTGAGTATCACAAAGTTGGCATAAGTGGCTGGCAGTCGCTCTCCATCGTCGTAGATAGCGGTGGGCATAGGTAGCTTTAGCAATCTATAAGGTTCGCCCTCGCTTGTTCGGAGCGATTGTAACTGTTTCTCAAGGGCTTTGAAATCGGCATATTGTTCGTCGCTCTCGTCGTCACACCCTACATATAATAAAGTGTCGTTGGGAGCACATCGCACGATGGTATCTATGTGTCCGTCGGTGTCATCGCCCACCAAATTGCCGTGGTCGAGCCACACAATACGCTCAGCATGTAGCTGTTGGCGAAGCCGTTGCTCTATTTCGGCTTGTGTAAGCGGTTGGTTACGATGTGGAGCCATGAGACATTGAGAGGTGGTAAATACCGTTCTCGCACCATCACACTCTATACTTCCGCCTTCCAACACGAAGTCGGTGTGGTCTTCAAGCGTTCCTTGGAGGATGCCATGTGCCGACAATTGGCGAGTAATAGCATTGTCTTTCTCCCACAGGAACTTCTCGCCCCATCCGTTAAACTTGTAATCCAATAATACAGGGTGCCCATCGTGCAGGAGTGTGATAGCCCCATGATCGCGTGCCCATGTATCGTTTGTAGGGCATTCGAAGAAGATGACGCGCTCCATTTGTGTGGTAGACAACTTGTTCTCTAGCAATGTTCGCACCTTAGAAGTATTGGGTGAGACAACTAATAGCTTCTCGTGCAGCGTGATGACTTGAGCCATTTGCACAAAGGTATTGGTGATGTCATCTAGATAAGGCAGCCAATCGGTATCTCCATGTGGCCACGTCAATTGGATAGCACTTTGTTCGTACCACTCTGCTGGAAGCGTATATGTAGCGTTCGTATCTGTCATTTGAAATGTATTATGACTGCAAATATAGCGAATTTATTTATGAAAGAGAATAGCTTATAATATAATATGGTGCATATATATAAAACAAAAATCCCTCATTGAGGGATTGATTTCTTTATTTTGGTCCCTCAATGAGGGAATTAGCTAGTTGCAACCATGAATTCCGCAAGCCTTGCCGTCGGTATCGATGTCGGCATTCGGGGCTTTACCTTCATAGGCGTTTTCGAGCAACTGTAAGATTTCGCCTACCGTCTTTGCACCATTTATGTTGAATTGACGGTTCACAACATAGGCTGGAATATACTCGAACTCAATCTTCCATGCGGCATCTTCCTCTTGTTTTACATCTTCTTCGTAACGGTTACTGGTCAATACGGACTGCACCTCTTCGCTAGGTAGGCCGACTTCGGCAGCTGTCTGAATCAATACTTGATGGTTGGCCACATTCTTGGCTTCAATGAAATAAGCGTGGAACAAGGCTTCCAACAACTCAGCACGTTTTCCATATACATCGGCCAAAACGGCTAATCGATGTGCATCATGGGTACTTACTCGTTTAAGATGCTCTATATCGTAGTCAAGTCCATCACCGGCTGCATAGTCTTTCACTTCGTATAGATGCTTTAAAGTCATGATACTTTCGGCATCACCTTTGGCCTTTGCTTCTTCTATTATGGATAGCTTGGTGTCTTTTGGGGCATCAGGATTCAGTTCAAAAGCAAGGAATTGCACATTCACCTCGTCGCGATGGATGAAATTTTTCATTGCTTGGGCGAAGCGACGTTCACCGATATAACAGTAAGGGCACGCGATGTCGTACCATATTTCCACGTTTAATTTCTTGTCTTGTTGATTGATTCTTTCCATGATTTCCTCCTTGAAAAGTGATATGATGTACATTATAAAAAGAAAGGAGCTATTCTGTAGTAGAATAACTCCTTTTCTTGGGTGGACGGTGGGACTCGAACCCACGACATTCAGAACCACAATCTGACGCTCTAACCAACTGAACTACGCCCACCATGTTGCTTTCTTTCTTAAAAGCGAGTGCAAAGGTAGCAGAATTATTTGAACTCGCCAAATAAATCTGCTACTTTTTGCAGAATTATTTTGCAGGAGTCGTTGGAGCCTTAGGAGCAGCAGCCGGTGTACCCTGTTGGCCACTAGCGGCCGGAGCTGTCTGCTGTTGGCTGGCGCCAAAGCCCTGTGTATTGGTAGGATTGGTAGTCTGAGTCTCTGTTGCACTCTGCTCCATAACGCTCTGGTCGGTTGTTGCCTGAGGAGCTACATAGGCACAAACGATGCTGAAGAGAACCATAGCTGCGGCGAGTCCCCAAGTGGTTTTCTCCACGACATCAGTGGTTTTGCGAACACCCATGATGGTGTTTGAAGAGGAGAAATTAGACGATAGACCACCGCCCTTTGACTCCTGAATCAATACGACAGCAACCATGAGGATGGATGCCAAAACTATCAGAATTACGAAAAGTGTGTAAATCATTTTGTTGTTATTTTGTTTTTATTGTTTATTATCAATTTTTCTAAGAATCGTATTTGGTCTGCAAAGTAAGCATTTTTTTTTGGATAATTCAAATCTAAACGCTTAATTATTTCGAGAGCTTTCTCATATCTACCTTGTTTAATATAGATCTTGGCCAGTGTTTCGGTGAAATATCCCTCATCGGTAGGGCTCGATTCGTCATCAGAAGTGTCTTCTATCTCAGGTACGAATTCCGGTTCTTCTTTCAGTTGAATTTTCCCTTTTTCATTATTAATGAAGTTATCGATGAGGCTTTGGCCTCGTAATTGGGGCTTATCCTCGCCCTCGACAATGTGTTCTTCTTCCGTTTCTGTCTCCAATAAGTAGGCCACGTAGTCTACAGCTGCGTCGGCCGGAGTGGGTTTGCGCTTTGCTTTCTTGTCGGTTTCCTGTTCTTTTTCCGAGGGGATGGAATCCAAGAAACTGTCGATAAGTGCTGTGGTGCGGTCTTCCAAAGGCTGCTCTTCTTGTTTGTTTTTAGCTGTGAGAGCCGACCGTTGAGGGCGAATTTTGTAGTGAGTGGCCTCAATCATGTCGAAAATTTTGCGACGGTCGGTCACATAGAGAGCAGCACTACGCAATTCTTCGTCGAAGGTTGCATCGTGTAGTAAATAGAGATTCTGCAACATCAGCAGACGTGCGGTCTGGTAATAGGGGTGTAGTGCCAGTAGACTTCGGAGATCGTAGAGGGTCTCCTTGTCCATCAGTTCCGGATGTTGTATGAGCTGTTGAATTTCCATTTCTATTTTTCGCAGTGCTGTCTTTGGCGTTTTGAACGTATAAGACAACTGTGCTTTCCTTATATGATATTACCAGTTGGCTACTGTTGCGTTGAATATTTGTTCAGTTATGTCTTCAATCATCTGTGTTACTAGTTCCTCTTGTACCGAGTTCAAGCTTCGTGTAGACTCGTAAGTGGCGGTAGATGTGAACGAACGTTCAAAGTCTTCGTGATGGTTCACACGGTTTGTAAAGCGTACATTCACCGTGATAGACAATTCTACTTGGGCTGATTTACCTTCGCTTGATACCGATTTGTTGCGCTGGTTGTATTGCGAAATCTCACCTTCTATCTTCAAGTCGCCGTTGCGTTTCACTTGAATGAGGCGAGTGTGGTCGGCAAATTTATCTTTCAGTTTGTTGTTGAACATCGACGCCATAGGTCCCCACACGTAGCTACTACGAATAGGGAACTCGACGATCTGAATGGTCTTGGTCTTCGTATAGTCGATGCTCGAACCGTTAAACTTGTAACTGATGGAGCATGCGGAGAGCAATAAAGCCATGCATAGCGTGATGGCTGCTGCCTTTCGAGGGTGTTGTAAACTATTTATTGCTTTCCAAACCATATTGTTTGATTCTTCTATAGAGTGTTCTGTCGGATATTCCTAGTTCTATGGCAGCCTTTTTTCGGTTGCCTCCATTGCGCTCCAAGGCTTTCTCAACCATCTGTCGGCCAAGGTCGCTCAAGTTCAAACTCTCCGGTTCTTCTATCTCTTCGGCCACCGCTTCTTCTGCCGCCGTGCCTCTAGGAGCTGCTACCACGGGATAAGGTGTGGCTGTGGCGGGTATCAATGGAGCGTCGTTTACGGGTAGTGTACTATTGAATCCGCCTGCTCCGGCTAGATGGTGGAGCTCGTCGAACTGCTTGCGCAGGTTGTTCATGTCGCGACGTAGGTCGCCCACATTGCCCCGTAGCTCGTACAATATCTTATAAAGTATCTCGCGTTCGCTCTCGTATGAGTGTGCACCGGGCTTGGCTATGGTGGCCAACTGCGTACTCTCCACATCTTGGGGAATAAAGTGTAGCAGGGTCTCTTCGTCTATTTCGCGCTTCTCACTGAGTATAGACATCTGCTCGGTGATGTTTTTGAGCTGGCGGACGTTGCCCGGCCACTTATATTTGAGCATGATTTGTTTGGCTCCGTCGGTCAGTGTTACCTTGGGAAGTCGATACTTCTCGGCCATTTGCATGGCAAACAAGCGAAACAACAAAATAATGTCTTCGCCACGAGAGCGTAGTGGCGGCATTTGAATAGGAATGGTGTTCAAACGATAAAATAGGTCTTCGCGGAAGCGACCTTCGCTCACTGCCTTGCGCATATTTACGTTGGTGGCTGCCACAATGCGTACATCCGTCTTCATAATTTTCTGTCCGCCCACGCGAATATATTCTCCTGTTTCGAGTACGCGTAGCAGTCGAGCCTGTGTGGCAAGCGGCAGTTCACCCACCTCATCAAGGAAGATGGTACCCTTGTTGGCCGTACCGAAGTAGCCTTCGCTTTCGCCTATGGCTCCTGTGAACGAACCTTTCTCGTGTCCGAACAGCTCGCTGTCAATGGTACCTTCGGGAATTGAACCACAGTTGATGGCGAAATACTTCTCTCGGCGACGCGGAGAATTGTCGTGAATCACGCGTGGTACAATCTCTTTACCCACACCGCTTTCACCTATTATCAATACGCTCAAGTCGGTAGGTGCCACCTGTAGGGCGACATCTAAGGCTCTGTTCAATCCGTCGCAGTTGCCGACGATATTGTAACGTTGCTTTATCTTTTGCAGTTCGGATGTATTCATTGGATGACAAAATTACGCATTTTATTCCAAAGGTCTGTAATTTTGGCAGTTTATTTATCTATTTTTAGGTAACAATCTTGTGTAGGTAAAGGTGACAAACTAAAAAACTCATCATGCTGCATAGCCGAGGCAATGTTGCTGCCGAGCCCATGCAGCATTGCTGAAAAGCCGAGACAGCGATGCTGAGGAGGCGCTGCAATAACCTCACCCCAGCCCTCTCCCAAGGAGAGGGAGAATATTTAGATTTACAAGTGGACGAGTTGAGATTTCTGTTTTTAAGTCTTTGAGTTGATGAGTTCTTTGTTTTCTTTCTCTTTTGGGGAAAGTTCGGGGTGGGGGTTATAGCACAGGAGACGGTGTACACACCATATTTACAAAGCTAATAAAAGAGCTTTTGCCAGTCTGTAAGGGTGAATGCCGTTAACATAATCCTGCCGACGAGTTGTCAATAAAGTTTTGTAGAGTTGGCATGATAATCATTTTTTATCTTTAACTTTGCATACAGTATCATTTGCTATTGGTAATGTTAGAGATAAAAGATCCATCGCTGACGCTTGGTGGCCGCGAGTTGCTGAGTCCTCACCACTCATTCATCGTGTATGAGGGGGAGATACTGTGTGTCACAGGTGGCGAGGGGAGTGGTAAAACGACGCTGTTGCGTGTGTTGATGGGATTGCAACCGCTTGATAGGGGATTTGTGAATACCGATGGAGATTTGCTTGATGAGCGGTCGGCACCGTATTTACGTAGAGAGATGGGGTATGTTCCGCAATATTTGGATTTACCCGATGAGACGGTGGAGCAGTTGATAGAAGAATATCTCTACATGCAGGTGAATGCTTCCCACCGCTTGAATCAAGACCATGTGTTGGCACAATGGCGAGCCATGGGCATTGATAAGGCTTATTACCAGAAGCGTGTGAAAGATGTGCCACGCGGCATGTTGCAATGGATCATGATAAGCCTTATCGCAGTAACGAAAAAGAAATATGTGCTTGTAGACGAATGGGACGCATCGTTGAATCGTCAGTTGGTGATGATGGCATTGCGGCAGATGGCTGATAATGGGGCTGCCGTGGTGGTCGTAAGCAACGATGGAACCATCTATTCGGGCTGTCAGAAGCATGTGGCATTGAGTGAATGGAGATAGAGTAAACGAGATATAATATTGTAAGAAATGGCTATAACGATAGGAGGAATGATTTTTGGATTGGTATTATTGTTGATACCACTGTTCGTGATATACCAATTTAATTTGGGATTGATGCGTCAATTGGCAGTATCGGTGGGCAAGATGATAGTCTATGTAGGGCTGCTGGGCGTTTTTGTCAATGTACTGATGAAGTGGAACAGCGTTACGTTGAATATCCTTTGGGTGCTCTTGGTGGCGGTATTGGCATCGGCATCGGTTTTGACGCGGGCTAAATTGAGTGTAGCGCGATTCATAATTCCTACTTCCATCGGGCTGTTTACAGCTGCTATCGTGGTGGGGGTGTATTTTGTTTTCCTAGTTTTGAATTCGCAGAGTCCGCTGAGTGCGCAGATATTCTTACCATTGACGGGATTGCTTTTGGGTTCAATGCTCGAAGTAAATGCTAAAGCACTACATATATATTATATAGGTATAAGAAACCATCATCAGCTTTATGACTATCTGTTGGGTAATGGAGCCACGCATGGTGAGGCCGTGAACTACTTCATTCGCAGGGCTTTACAACGCAGTTTGACACCTTGTCTCGCTCAGATGGGGCTGCTCGTGGTGGCTCATGCACCTGTAATGATGTGGATGTTGTTGCTAGCCGGCGTCGATACATGGACGGCTGTAGGACTCGAAGTCCTCGTGCATGTGGCAGCGTTGGCGGGTGTTTGCATCTCGATGGTGGTAACGTTGTTTGTGGCTCGCAAGTATGCCTTTGATGGATATGGCCGTTTGAAGAATGTGGCATAGAGCCTCTCATGTTGTAATTTGAATCCGATGAAAAGATATTTATTGAGTATATACGCCTTTGTAGGCATCTCTTTGTTGTGCGGTTGTCAGTTTGGTAAGGCAGGACATAGGCAGTTGATGCCCGGTATCAGCAAGGATAAAGAGGCATGGGCGAGCAATGAAAGGGTAGAAGAGGAAGTTGAAAGGAAAGTGGGAAGTGAGCCTGTAGTGGTTGATACTGGCATGCTTATACAGAAAACTCCAGTCGGTTTACCTGCTCAGATACTCCATCGGACGGGCTATGTGGTGTCTTATAACCCGGAAACGCGTATTCCTAACTGGGTGGCATGGGAATTGACGGCCGACCATACAAGGGGGCCTTACAAGCGTAAAGGAATCGAATTTCACTCTGATGATGAGGCTGAAGGGCCACGAGTAGATACGTATGACTATGCACGTTCGGGCTATGACCGTGGTCACATGTGCCCTTCGGGCGATAATAAGTGGAGCAGGCAGGCGCAGGAAGAATCGTTCTTACTGACCAATGTGTGTCCGCAAAACCATCAACTCAATACCGGTGACTGGAATGAATTAGAAATGCAATGCCGGCGATGGGCACAAGAATTTGGTCGTGTGTATGTAGTTGCCGGACCAATTCTGTTCGATAAGAAACATAAGACGATTGGTCGGAACAAGGTAACTGTGCCTGAGGCCTTCTTTAAAGTGGTTCTGTGTATGGAGGGAACGCCTAAGGCTATCGGGTTTGTTTATCGCAATGAGAGTGGAAACAGACCCAAAGGAGACTACGTAAACTCCATCGATCAAATAGAACGAATTACGGGTATTGACTTTTTCTCGGCTTTGCCCGATGATATTGAGGCCAAAGTGGAGAAGGAAGCCGACCTAAATGAATGGTAAATATTAAAACTTGTTAACTATAATTGGTTGGAGTTGATAATGTAAATAAAAAACTGTATCTTTGCCATTCGCAAAGTGCTGAATATGAAAATAAAACAGGTGGTTGATGCCCTTGAACGATTCGCGCCTCTGCCCTTGCAAGAAGACTACGATAATGCCGGCTTACAAGTAGGATTAACAGAAGCGGAAATTTCAGGGGCTTTATTGTGTCTAGACGTTACGCCCAAGGTTGTTGACGAAGCCATAGCGCTTGGTTGCAATCTCATAGTGTCTCATCATCCCCTTATTTTCCATAAACTGCGCTGCTTGACAGATGAAAACGAGGTGCAATTGACGGTTCGTAAGGCCATCGAAAATCACGTGGCTATCATGTCGATGCATACGAATATAGATAGCGCTATGGGTGGTGTAAACTTCAAGATTGCGCAGAAAATGGGGCTTGTGAACCCTGTCTTCTTCGGTAAAACGAAGACCGTTGATGGAGTAGATGGTGGTGAAGGCGTTGTAGCGGAATTTGAATCACCGGTGGCGGCAGACGATTTGGTGTTGCTCTTGAAACGTACTTTCGATGTGGAATGCGTGATGTGCAATCAATTATTACGCCGTCCTATCAAGCGAGTGGCTATCTGTGGTGGTGCAGGCTCGTTCTTGTTGGACGATGCTATAGCCGCGGGAGCTGATGCATTCATTACCGGTGAGATGCACTATCACGAGTATTTTGGGCATGACCAAGAGATACAAATTGCTGTCATCGGTCATTATCAGAGCGAACAATATACCAACGAAATATTTAAATCAATCATAGAGGAGGCGTGTCCGGGAGTAGTTTGCTATCTCGCAAAGACGAATACGAATCCTATAATTTACTTATAATATATGGCAAAGAAAGATCCTACAGACTTGTCAGTAGAGGAAAAGCTGAAGACCCTCTATCAGTTGCAGGCCACATTGAGTGGTATTGATGAGAAGAAAGCGCTCCGTGGAGAGCTTCCACTCGAAGTTCAGGACCTCGAAGATGAGCTAGAAGGCTTGAATACTCGCGTTGAAAAGATAGAGTCAGAGATACGCGAATTCAAGGACGCAATGGCTCAAAAGAAAGAAGAAATTGCTAAGGCTGAAATTAGTGTAAACCGTTATCAGGAGCAACTTAACGATGTTAAGAACAATCGTGAGTACGATACATTGACCAAAGAGATTGAGTTTCAGTCGTTGGAAATCGAACTTTGCAACAAGAAAATCAAAGAGGCTCTCATCAAAATCGAGGAAAAGAAGGCCGGTTTGGAGCAGACTCAAGCTTTGATTTCAGAACGTGAGGCCGATTTGGAGCATAAGAAGAGCGAGTTGGAAGAAATCATGCAAGAGACTCGTGAAGAAGAAGATAGACTGAAAGCAAAAGCAAAAGATTTGGAAACAAAGATTGAATCACGTCTGCTTTCCAGCTTCAAGCGTATTCGTAAGAATGCCCGTAACGGTCTTGGAATCGTGTATGTACAGCGCGATGCTTGCGGTGGTTGCTTCAATAAGATACCGCCACAGCGCCAGCTTGACATCAAAATGCACAAGAAAATCATCGTTTGCGAATATTGCGGACGTATCATGGTTGACCCGGAATTGGCAGGTGTAAAGCCTGAGCATGCAGAAATGGAGGAGAAACCGAAGCGTAAGCGTGCCATCCGTAAGACCAAGAAAGAGGAAGAAGAGGATTAATTAGTTCTCTATAAGGAAGGGTATTGGTATACAATGATACCCTTTTCAAATGAAAAGACATAGGATTTAGCGATGTATCTATGCCGATATTCGGCTGTTATGGAAGCATTGGTAAATCTTATGTCTTTTTGTTTTTATACGCGATTTACAATCCACGAGCCTTGTAAATCTTTTCTTTAGCCTCGTTTATTTCCTGTAATTTTATCTCAGCCGCTTTACGAATATCCTCTCCGAGGGCTGCCACGCGATCAGGATGATGCTTGAGTGCCATCTTGCGGTAGGCTACTTTTATCTCCTCATCGGTGGCATGAGGAGTGATACCCAATACTTGATAAGCTGCATCGAGATTGTTTTTGCCGATGTTGAGCAGCGAGTTGATATCTTCATGATCCATACCGAGCTGCCTACCCATGAATCGAATAGCCTCTATTTCGGCTGTTACGACACTGCCGTCTGCTTGCGCTATCATCAGCAAAAAGTGGAGTAGTTGCAATCGTTGGGCGTAGTCCATGTTCATGGCAATCTGTCTGCACGAGTCGGCGATGATGTTTCGATAAGCAATATCGCCCATTTGTTTCTGCTGTTCAAACAGTCTTCGCATGATTTGGTCGCCTTGTTGTACGGCAGACTCGCCGAAATTCTGGCGTAGGAAGTTGCGTACCAACTCCATTTCAGAGTGCATTACCTTGCCATCGGCTTTCACCTCGTACGATGCAAGTACCAATAATGAGAATAGAAAGGAGTTTCGTTGTCCCTCATACGACTGTTGATATGCGTGTTGATGAGCTGAATGTTGCTGGTCGTTCGTGTACCTCGGTTCGTTATCAGGCGTATTGACAGCGTCCAATCCGGCATCGAAGAGGGCGCCAAGTGCAAATCCTGCGAGTGCACCGAGCGGTCCCGCGTTGATAAAACCAAGAAATCCTCCTATCCATTTTCCTATTGCCATAGTGTGTTACGATTGTTGTAAGTAAATCTGAGTGGCATTTTCAAAGTGCTTACTCGTTGATGTTGTTGTATAATAAGGTTGTCATTGACAACTGATGGAGTGAGTGCAAAATGTATGCCATTTGTTGAAAATTGTATCATATTGCCCGAAGTAAAGCTCATAGAGGTTTTGAAAGTGAATAAAGGTAGACTACCTTGCAATTTCAAAGAAATGTGCAAAGTGAGTTTAATAATCAAAAAAAATAAACTAAGATGGTGAGATGTGTCAAATATTTACTAATTTTGTCGGTCATGTTAGGTATTACCACTGTATGAAGTGGATTTAAGGTAATTAAGTTTTAGCGGAAGATGGCAAAGTATAATATCAAAGAAAAAAAAGAGAAGAAAGCGGCTTACCGCACGTACATGAATCCCGATGTAAAGGACGATTTGTATGAAAAGATTCGTAATAAGATTGTATTGGAAGCTAAGTATAAGGATAAGGCTTACAGCGCAAGGCAACTTGCCAGCGATCTTGCTACCAATGTAAGGTATATTTCGGCAGTATGTGCCGATCGTTTTCATATGAATTATTGCGAATTAGTGAATTCTTATCGCATTAACGAGGCCATGAGTATTTTGGCAGACAGGCGTTATGCCAAGTTGAGAATGGAAGATGTGAGTGAGATGGTAGGATTCTCTAATCGTCAAAGTTTTTATAGTGCATTCTTTAAGTTACAGGGCAAGACTCCTCGTCAGTATAAGAAGGAGTTTTTGAAGGTAGAACCTGCGTCTGAAAAGAAGCAGGGGCGTCGTGGTAGACCGGCTAAACAGGCGGTCTAAGTACGAACGGAAAGTATTAATAAACAGCATCAAGGGCATGGCCGACGGATTTGTCGGTCGTGCCCTTTTCTTTTTATGTTACTTGTAATAAAAAGCGATTGGAAGAGAACACTTATCAACTTATTTTGCTATATTTGTGAAGTTATTAAAATATGCGACTATGAGAAATGTTGATATTCTTTGTGCTAAGGCTATGAAATTGGCCGGTGAGAAGCATCAAGGGCAAACCGATAAAGGGGGAGCTAAGTATGTGGAGCATGTGAAACGTGTGGCTGCTCGCTGCTATGCGGATGAAACGAAGATTGTAGCGTGGCTTCATGATCTGCTGGAGGATACGGATGTGACGCCTGACTATTTGCTTTCGATGGGATTTCCGCAAGAAGTTGTAGACGATGTTTTGGCTGTGACTCGGCAAGAAGGAGAGAGTTATGCTGATTTCATTTTGCGAGTAGAGCAGTCTGAACGGGGCAAAGAGGTGAAGATAGCCGACTTGGAAGACAACATGGATATACGTAGATTGAACGATTTATCAGAAGAGGATTGCCGGCGATTGCGCAAATATTTGCATAGTTGGAGGTATCTTCGAGGCTTGGAAAAGGATACCAGTAAGATATTAGATTAGTACTCTTGTTTTGCTGCAAGGGGATGTCAGCATCGCTGCGAAGCCTCGCCAGCGTTTTTGCAGTGGTTTGGCAGTGATGCTGATAAGCCTCTGCAGTGAGTGAAGAGTTAGGAGTTTATCCCATTTCTGTGTACATCGGTATGTCTTGAAGGAAGACATATCGGTGATTTTTGTAGTCCATTTTACAGCAATAATGTTGTAAGCCATTGCTTACAACGAGGTAATCTACATGTAGAATGAGATTGTAAACGGATATTTGGTCGAATACTTTCTGTGTGAGCGTAATATGGGGTGCTTTGTATTCTACAATCATACGCGGGTGTAACAACGTGTCGTATAATATGCTATCTGCACGCAATGTCTTGTTACCTACGTTGAGTTTTACCTCGTTGGCCAGCAGGGTAGTGGGGTAACCTTTGTGTTCTATTAGAAAATGTACGAAGTGTTGTCTCACCCATTCCTCCGGTGTCAAGGCTACATAGCGGCGTCTGAGCAGGTCGAAAATGGTCGGCTTGTCTTGTGTGCCCGACAATTTTATGGGGTATGGAGGCAGGTTTAATGGAATCATTTTCTTAACTTTGTGGATAACTACGACAAAGTTAAGTAAAAAATGGCTGAAAAACGACAAACAGGAATTTCTTATGAAACATTGATGCGTGACCTCGTGGCTCGCAAATTTTCACCTATTTATATATTGATGGGCGATGAATCGTTCTATATAGATAAGATAGCAGACTATATAGCCGACCACGTATTGCAGCCGGAAGAGCGTGATTTCAACCAAACAGTGGTGTTTGGAGCTGATGTTACGGGTGCTCAGGTGGTTGATTTGGCAAAAGGTTATCCCATGATGGCGGAATATCGAGTGGTCATTGTGAAAGAGGCTAAAGATATGAAAGGTGCAGATGCACTGGAAAAGTATGTGGAAAAACCTGTGAAGTCGACCATTTTGGTGCTCTGTCATAAGAATGGGACGCTTGACCGACGTAAGAAATGGGTAGGGAAAGCGGAAGCTGCCGGTGTAGTTTTTGAAAGTAAGAAGTTGAAAGACTATCAGCTTCCCGGTTTTATCACTTCGTACTTGTCGGCTAGGAAAGCAACGATTGAACAGAAAGCGTCGCAGATGATTGCCGATCATGTGGGTGCTGACTTGCATCGTTTGACTTCGGAATTGGATAAAGTGTTAATTTCTCTTTCGGCTGATGATAGGAGAGTGACCCCTGAAATTGTTGAAAGAGAAATTGGAGTGAGCAAAGATTTCAATGCATTCGAGTTGAAAAATGCTATCATAAATCGTGACATTTATAAAGCAAATCAAATTATTAATTATTTTGACAAAAACCCTAAGTCTGGTTCACTCTATGCTTTCTTGCCATTACTGTTCTCTTTCTTCGAAAATTTAATGATTGCTCACTATGCTCCAAACAAAACTAATGAAGGAGAGTTAGCTCGACATTTAGATCTTAGGAGTATGTGGGCAGTGAAAGATTACCTCGCTGGTATGAGAAATTATACAGCGATGAAAACTCTCCAGATAATTTCTAAAATAAGAGAAATAGATGGTAAAAGTAAGGGATTGGACAATCCAAACACCTCTGCAGGTGACCTGATGAAAGAGCTTATTTTCTATATTTTGCACTAAAACGGTCATTTTTATCTCTTATTTTCTCTAGAATGAGTGCTCTTCAAGAGCACTTTTTTTATGCCTAAATGCTTTGTTATAGGGGATTTAGGTCTATTTTACCCCCTCTGAAAATCGCATATATGTAGCTTTTCGGCCACTTGTTAGGAATATGGCAGCCACGCTTGTTTTGTCATATTTACCCTCTTGTATCTTTTTTATTCACGTTTGTTTGCATTTAGAAAGCTGTATAGGATGGTCGTTATTTAGATTTTGAAATCTAAATATGTAAACACAAGAGAATAAGAATGATTGTTTTATATTGTAAATTAGATTTGTTGATACGAATATATGAATCAAAATATATAAATATATGTATGTATACAAATATTTATTCGATGCATTTATATTGATTATAATGTGTTGATAACTAGTTATTTATGTATTTGTAATAAACTAAATGCCATGAAGTTTATGCGAAATATTGGGCTATATAGGATGTAATATACACTATTTAAACTATATTACAACTGTAAGTTGTTGTATATCATATAATTATTTGTTTATATTAAATAGAAAATTTGCTAATTAATACTAGATTCAATTTACAATATACAAAACCGAAGTATACCCTAGGCAATCATGGTATTGAAATTTGAATATTTAAAAATACAAATATTAAATTTAGACTTTAAAAAACTATATTAGACTGTTGGTGATGTGTTTTTTTTACTTTACCTTTGTAAAGTTAACGTCAATGCCCTATTTTGGGGGCTTACTCACCAAATTGAAGCAATTATGAAGGATAGAATTAGGAATATTATGGAGAGTCGAAAAATGACTCAACAAGAATTTGCAGAATTTATTGGGATGTCTCCGGCATCGTTGAGTAGTATTTTTAATGGACGTACTCGTCCGACACTCAATATTGTAGAAGCCATCAAAAATAAAATTCCCAGTATCTCTACTGATTGGTTGATGTTTGGTACTGGGACGATGTATGAATCAGAGAGCAGTAATGTTGAACAGTCAAAGGAGGAAACTCACTCCTCCACTGCTAGTGGTATGTTGGATTTTTCGGTTCAGGGTGAAATTCCAACACCTGATCTCTTTACCGATACGTCTGCTCAACGTGTGCCTAAAATGACTCCAAATCAAGCTAAAAATATTATTAATATTCTTGACAAAAAGACTCGTAAAATAACAGAAATAAGAATCTTTTTTGACGATAAGACATGGGAGACGTTTGTCCCTAAGGAATAGTTGATTTATGACTTTTGCTATTCCACCTTATTATATATATATGTGTAGAATTCAATCTGAATATTTTGATTTGGCTTTAAATTAAGTTATCTTTGCAGATATATACCAAAAGCATCGATGAAAAAATACGTTTTAGACCTTCGGGTTTCTTCTGTAGAGGCTTTGAGCGATAAGCATGTGCTTATTAAATTGACTGCTTCACAGGCTTTACCTGATATGCTTCCCGGACAATTTGTTGAAGTTCGTGTAGACAATTCGCCTTCTACATTTCTTCGGCGTCCTATTTCCATTTGTTTTGTAGATAGAGATAGCAATGAGTTGTGGCTTCTAGTGGCTGCCATAGGCGACGGAACACGTCAATTAGCGCGTCTGAATACAGGTGATATGGTGAACTGTGTATTGCCGCTTGGTACCAGTTTCTCTATGCCGGCATCTGCTGATAAGAAGGTGTTGTTGATTGGTGGCGGTGTGGGGGTAGCCCCGTTGCTGTTCTGGGGAAAAGCATTGAAGGATATGGGGTGTGAGGCTACGTTCATTCTAGGCGCTCGTTCTGCGAAAGATGTGTTGCTTCTAGACGAGTTTAATAAGTATGGGCGTGTGTGTGTAACGACCGAGGACGGCTGTATGGGAGAGCGAGGTTTTGTGACCAATCATTCTGTCTTGGTGGCTGAAAAGTTCGACCAGATTGGTACGTGTGGGCCAAAGCCTATGATGTTGAGTGTGGCTCGATATGCCCATGAGCATCAAATTATGTGCGAAGTATCGCTAGAAAACCAGATGGCTTGCGGTCTTGGAGCGTGTCTTTGTTGTGTAGAGAAGACCGATGAAGGCAATGTATGTGTGTGCAAAGAAGGTCCGGTGATGAATATTAATCGATTATTATGGCAGCTTTAGGAGTCAAGATAGGTGGTTTGTCGTTGAAGAATCCGGTGATGACGGCTTCCGGAACGTTTGGTTATGGGGTTGAGTTTGCTGATTTCGTACCGCTCAATGAACTTGGTGGTATTGTGGTAAAAGGGACGACTTTGGTCTCTCGTGAGGGCAATGATTATCCTCGTATGGCCGAAACTGCGATGGGTATGCTCAACTGTGTGGGGCTTCAGAACAAAGGGGTGGACTACTTTTGTGAGCATATCTATCCTGAAATTAAGGATATTGATACCAATATGATAGTCAATGTGAGTGGCAGTTCACCGGAGAATTATGCTGAATGTGCTGCTCGTCTGAACGATTTGGAGTGTATTCCGGCGATAGAGTTGAATGTAAGTTGCCCCAATGTGAAAGATGGAGGGATGGCTTTCGGTACGACATGTGCCGGTGCTGCCAGTGTCGTAAAGGCTGTGCGTGAGGCTTACCATAAACCTATTATCGTGAAACTTTCGCCCAATGTGTCGAATATTGCGGACATTGCGCGTGCTTGTGAAGCTGAGGGAGCCGATAGTGTGTCGCTTATCAATACACTCATGGGAATGGCTGTGGATATAGAAAAGCGTAAACCGCTGTTGAGTATTCGTACCGGTGGACTCAGTGGGCCGGCTGTAAAGCCCGTTGCTTTACGTATGGTGTACGATGTATATCATGCAGTAAAGATTCCTGTAGTGGGAATGGGAGGCATCTCTACGGCCAAAGATGCGATAGAATTTATGATGTGTGGTGCTACGGCGGTGGAGATAGGAGTGGCTAACTTTATCGATCCTGCTGTCACAATCAAGGTGCGTAATGGTATTGAAGCGTGGCTTGATGAGCATGGTATTGCTGATGTGAATGAGATAATTGGCGCAATAGAATAAAAAAATGAGGGTGGCTTATGAGCCACCCTCAACCAACACAAAAACTAAACTAGACTTTACTAAACACATTATTGGAATCTCTCGATTCCGCAAATTGTTGTTGTAAATTTCATATAATTTTGTAGATAAAGCCTTGTAGTAAGGTCTTTTTTCTTCGCTTTTACCATTTAACGGCGCGATTCAGTAGATAGTTGTCGAGTAAAACCATGGCGGTCATGGCCTCTACGATAGGTACTGCGCGTGGTAAGACGCATGAATCGTGACGTCCACGTACGTCAAGTATCGCAGCATTTCCTTGTTTGTCCACTGTATTTTGCGGCATTAAGATAGTTGCAACAGGCTTGAATGCCACTCTAAAGTAAATGTCTTGGCCGTTGCTGATACCACCTTGGATGCCACCACTACGGTTGGTTGCAGTAGTAATTTGGTCATCGACGTTGATGAATTCGTCGTTTTGCTGACTTCCTCGTGCCGATACGCCATTGAATCCTTCGCCATATTCAAAACCTTTGACAGCATTGATAGTGAGCATGGCACCCCCTAATTGGGCATGGAGTTTACCAAATTCGGGTTCTCCCAATCCTATGGGGCAACCCTTTATCATGCATGTGATGATGCCGCCAACGGTATCTCCTTGTTTTTTAACGCTTCTAATGAGTTCTTCCATCTTTGCAGCTACCTCTTGGTCGGGACACCTTACAGGGTTGTCTTCAATCTTAGAGAGGTCGTATTTGCGATAGTCTCTGTCCAAAGCAATGTCGCCTACCTGCGAAGTATAGGCTTTGATGTCGATGTCCAGTTGCTTGAGAGCAAGCTTGGCAAGCGCTCCTCCAACGACTCTGGCAAGTGTGATACGAGCCGAAGAGCGCCCTCCGCCACGATGATCTCGATTCCCATACTTGTTGTAATAGGTGTAATCTGCATGTGAAGGACGGAAAAGATTGCGCATATTGTCGTAATCTTTGGAGTGCTGATTGCGATTACGAACCTCAAAACCAATCGGAGCACCGGTCGATTTTCCCTCAAATATGCCACTTAAAAACTCTACTTGGTCGAATTCTTTGCGGTCGGTAGTAATCTTGCTTTGTCCCGGACGGCGTCGATTGAGTTCGTTTTGGATAAACTCAAGGTCTATCTCTATACCGGCCGGAAAACCGTCTATGATACCGCCAACAGCGATACCGTGGCTTTCACCAAATGTGGTGAGGGTGAAAATATTTCCAAAAGTATTTCTCATATTGCTTTGAATATGATGGGAGTGTGACTATTCATCATGATGATGGCAGCTGCATTCACCATCGTGATGGTGCTTTCCACAGCATCCTTCATCGTGTTCATGGTGATGCCCACAGCCACCTTCGCCATGTTCATGGTTGTGATTGCAGCTTCCGCAGTTACATCCTTCACCACTCAGGCGATTGATCATGCCTTCAATTTCTTCGTTTGTAGCTTCGCGTGATTCTACTATGTGCCCCTTGAAGTTGAGTTGCTTGCCGGCAAGAGGATGATTCAAATCCATCTTTACGGTTGAATCTGTAATCTCCAATACATGTCCCATGAATCTGTTTCCATCTTCATTCTGTAGTGGAACAATTGCATCTACGAAGATATTCTCATGGTCGAAGTGTCCATTAATGCTGAAAATGCTCTTATCTAAGTCCAATACACGCTCTTCTTCGAACTCTCCGTAAGCTTCATCGGAAGTGAGGGTGAAATCGAATTCAGCTCCTTTTTCCAAGTCAATTACAGATTTCTCAAACTTATCAAGCGTGACACCGAATCCGCTAATAAATTGGAATGGTTTCCCTACGGTAGCTTCTTCTACCATTTCTAGCTCTTCGCCGTCGATGGTTGTTAGCTTGTATGCAACAGCAATATACTTGTTGTTATTTTCCATTTTCTAATATATAATTAATAATATGGGTATAATGGTACAAAGGTACAAATAAAAAACGAGATAAGCGATGGTGCTTATGCAAACTTGCAGAATCTATATTTTATGATTATATAAATGTTACAATCTGTAATTATAATATTGATTCAAATCAATAAAAGATGCTGTTATCGCAAACAATTTGATAGATTGGTTGTGAAAAAGGGCGGTCTTGTTATCTTTGCAATGTCAAAAGACAAAGGATAATAACAAAAATTAGAAAGGTAAAAAGATTATGAAGAAGATTGTTTTGACTATTGTAGCCATGCTAAGTATGACAATGGCTTTCGCAGAAGGAGAGAATACAAATGCAACTAACACTGTTGCTGCTTACAATATGAATGTAAACTTTAACAAGTTGGCTGATGCTTTGAGCCTCTCAATCGACCAGCTTGACGGTGTAAAAGACATTCATAAGACTTTCGCTGTAGAGATGATGAATGCTGCCAACGCTCCTGTTAGCGACCGTAAAGTCATGAAGGATAAGGCTATCGCAAAGGATTTGAAGTATATGCACTACGTTTTGGATGAGGGACAGTATCGCAAATACCTGATGTTGCTGAACACTACACTTAACAATCGTGGCATCAACAACTAATAAATAAAGGAAAATAAAAAGCTGCAAGCTTTCTAGTTACTAGATTGCTTGCAGTTTTTATTTTTATACGGTAGGGCAAATACTAGGCCTTTAATGCGCCTAATTCTTTGCCAACCTTAATAAATGCGGCTATACATTTGTCCAGTTGTTCGCGGTTATGTCCTGCCGAAATCTGTACACGGATACGTGCTTGATCTTTCGGAACGACCGGATAGTAGAATCCTGTTACGTAGATACCTTCCTCTTGGAGCTTAGCTGCATATACTTGAGAGAGTTTAGCATCGTACAACATCACTGCGCAGATAGCGCTTTGGGTAGGTTTGATGTCGAAGCTGGCAGCTATCATCTTATCGCGGAAGTACTCTACATTTTCCACCAAGCGGTCGTGTAGTTCGTTACTTTCCTTGAGCATCTTGAACACTTCAAGGCTCGCGCCAATGATACCGGGAGCTAATGAGTTGGAGAATAGGTATGGACGACTACGTTGGCGTAGCAAGTCGATGATTTCTTTTCTACCGGTTGTGAATCCGCCCAATGCTCCACCAAAGGCTTTACCCAGTGTGCCTGTGTAAATATCTACACGACCATAAGTGTTGAAGAATTCACTGACACCGTGCCCAGTAGCACCTACCACACCTGCAGAGTGCGATTCGTCTACCATTACCAAGGCGTCGTATTTCTCTGCCAAATCGCAAATCTTATCAATAGGAGCTACGTTTCCGTCCATAGAGAACACACCATCGGTCACGATGATACGGAATCTTTGAGCCTGAGCTTCCTGCAAACATTTCTCCAATTCTTCCATATTGGCGTTAGCATAACGATAGCGTTTAGCCTTACACAGGCGTACACCGTCGATAATAGACGCGTGGTTCAATGCATCGGAGATAATGGCATCTTGGTCGGTAAGCAATGGTTCGAACACACCACCGTTGGCATCGAAGCATGCAGCATACAAGATAGTATCCTCAGTCTTGAAGTAATCAGAGATAGCTGTTTCCAGTTCCTTGTGTATATCCTGTGTTCCACAGATGAAACGAACCGAAGACATGCCGTAACCTCTCTTATCCATCATCTGCTTTGCCCCCTCAATGAGGCGAGGATGGTTAGACAATCCCAAGTAGTTGTTGGCGCAGAAATTTAATACTTCCTGTCCTTTTACGTTGATAGCGGCCTGTTGTGGGCCTTCAATCAGTCGTTCTTCTTTATAAAGTCCGGCCTCTTTAATCTCGGCAAGCGTATTGCAAAGATGTTCTTTTATTTTTCCGTACATATTACTATTAGTGGTATTAAATATGGTTCAAAGGAACAGATAATTTTCCTGATATGGAAGTGTTTTTTGTTATTTTTGTTTAAATGGTCTTCCAAAGGTTATTATTTAGAAAAAATCTCTTCGCATTCTCAAAAAATAGCATTTACTTTGCAGCGTAAAACTTAAATAGATCATAGTTAAAAGTAATCTAGGCAATGAAGAATATTTTGGTTGTAGGTGCCACAGGCCAGATTGGGTCTGAACTTACAATGGAGCTAAGAAAACGTTATGGTAATGAACATGTAGTGGCCGGTTATATTCCCGGTGCCGAACCCAAAGGCGAACTAAAAGAATCCGGTCCTTCGGCTATAGCCGATGTTACGCGTCCCGACTTGATTGCTAAGGTTGTAGCCAATTATCATATTGATACCATCTATAATCTTGCAGCGTTGCTCTCTGTGGTAGCAGAATCCAAGCCTCGATTGGCATGGACTATTGGTATTGATGGCTTATGGAATATCCTCGAAGTGGCTCGCGAGCATCATTGTGCAGTTTTTACACCTAGTTCTATCGGCTCTTTTGGTACGAATACCCCACATGTGATGACTCCTCAAGACACCATTCAGCGTCCACGCACCATCTATGGAGTGTCTAAGGTGACAACAGAGTTGCTCAGCGATTATTATTTTAATAAATATGGTGTTGATACGCGTGCCGTTCGTTTCCCCGGTATCATCTCTTATGTTACTCCTCCGGGTGGTGGTACCACCGACTATGCAGTCGATATCTACTATTCGGCAGTGCGTGGTGAGCGTTTCGTCTGCCCAATAGGCGAGGGCACATTGATGGATATGATGTACATGCCCGATGCTTTGAATGCAGCTATCGGCTTGATGGAGGCCGACCCTACGCGTCTTATCCATCGCAATGCATTTAATATTGCAGCCATGAGCTTTGCTCCTGAGAATATCTATGCGGCTATCCGCAAACATAAACCCGACTTTGAAATGGTGTATGATGTTGACCCGATGAAGCAACGTATTGCCAATAGTTGGCCCGATAGTATGGATGACTCTTGCGCACGCAGCGAGTGGGATTGGAAACCACAATACGATTTGGATTCCATGACGGCGGATATGTTGGAAAAACTAACAGCGAAATTGCTTTAATCATATGAAGAGGGTGTGTCAAAATTGATACCCCCTCTT
>NZ_KQ960632.1 GCF_001553265.1 Prevotella sp. DNF00663
TTTCTAAACTAAGAGTTTTGCAGAGTTCTCGGACTGGTTACAACCGCGCAGACGGCCGCGCCAGCAGCGCAGCAGCCGCAGAGAAAACCAAAGGCTGAGGCTAAGCCAAAGCAAGTAAACCAACCAGCCGAAGCAGCACCCGCCGCAGAGGAAACCGCGCCAGCATCCGGAGAGGCTAAGCCCGAACCCGCGCAGGAGAAACCAAAGGAATACACCGAGGTAGATATACGCGCGGCGATGGATAGAACCCGTAAGCGCATCGAGGGCGAGGACTACAAGGAGAAGCCGGACAGCGAGGGTTATAAGACGTGGCACAAACGCTTAACTGCGTGGTTTAAGAATACCGCGGCCATTTGCGGTGCCGAGAAGCCAAGCGCGTTACCCGACAGCGAAAGCCGCGCTAAGTTTATCGCTGCGTGCGATGCTGTAGAGATTAAAGGCGATGAACTAACCGAAACCTGCCCCTTTTAGCCTATGAGCGCACACGCATTATTAAGCCCGTCTGCCGCGCACCGCTGGATAAACTGCGCAGCAGCACCGAGACTGGAGGCTACAGTAGAGGACAGCGGCAGCAGCTATGCAGCCGAGGGTAGTTTAGCACACGCCTACTGCGCTAAGAAGCTAAAGGAGTATTTAGGCCGGCCGACCGATGGGGAGCAGGCCGAGATAGCAGAGTTAGACGCGCAGTACCACAGCGGCGAAATGGACGAATATACGGACACCTATAAGGTTATCGTACTGGAGAAGTTAAACGCCGCGCTGGAGAGAACACCGGACGCGCAGCTACTGGTAGAAACAAGATTAGATTTTAGCGACTACGTACCGGAGGCTTTCGGAACTGCCGACGCTATTATTATCGCCGACGGCTGTATGGAGGTTATCGACTTTAAGTACGGCAAAGGTGTACGAGTAAGCGCGGAGAATAACCCGCAAATGATGATATACGCGTTAGGCGCGTTTGCCCGCTTTAGCTTCGAGTACCATATAGACCGCGTGCGTATGACGATAGTCCAGCCGCGCATCGACAACCTCAGCGAGTGGGAACTATCTATTAAGGAGCTTACCAACTGGACGGAAACCGTACTTATCCCCGCGGCCGAAAAAGCCTATAAGGGAGACGGCCCACAGAACCCCGGCGGCTGGTGTCAATTCTGCAAAGTAAAGAGCAGCTGCCGCGCGCTGGCTAACCAATGTACTACGATGGCCAAAGATTACGCGGATAAGATACTTACCCCGGAAGAACTGGCTAACGACGTGCTGCCAAGACTGGCAACCGTTAAAACGTGACTGGCAGGTGTCGAGGAGTACGCGCTACAGCAAGCGTTAAGCGGCGTAGAGATACCGGGCTGGAAAATCGTAGAGGGCCGCAGCGTCCGAAAGATTACCGACATAAGCGGCGCGGCCTCAGCTTTAAGTAACGCGGGCTATACTACAGCGGACATATACAAGCCGCAGGAACTACGCACCATTACAGAGCTGGAAAAGCTGGCCGGTAAGAAACAGTTTGCCGCTATCTGCGGCGACTATATCGTTAAACCGCAGGGCAAACCAACGCTGGCACCAGCAAGCGACAAACGCCCCGCTATAAATCCAATAGCCGACGACTTTAGCGGCATCGAGTAACAACTATGCAGCCTTTATTTGATTTCGTTATGCAGCATCCGTTTTACGCCCTATACTTAGCCCTGCTGCTGGGTATCGCGATACACGGATTTAGAACAAAAGAATAAAACGGCCCGGCGTATTCCGGGAGACGATACAAGATAAAAAGTATATGACAGACAAAGCAAAGAAAGTCGTAGATAGCGCAAACGCGCTTAGCGACGCAGTTAAGGAGGCAGGCGGCTGCCTTATGGTTATCGCCCAAGTACCTGCAAAGGACGGCGAGAAAGTAGCGGACGAAATTTTAGCGACCTTATACGGTAAGGTTTCCGACATTACCGAAGCCTCAGCGCGTATGCTGGTGCAGGAAAGCGCGACACCTTTCCGAATGATTTTCAAGAACGCGCAGACGATTAAGGCCATTATGGAGCTAACCGGTAAGACGCAAGCCGACGAAGTAGAAATTACCGAGGGCGACGGCGAGAACGATAACAACAAGTAAAACCATTAACACGTAAAAGTTATGATAGAGCCAAAAGTAAAGGACACTAAGGTAGTTATCGGCCCGTGCCGATTGAGCTACACACACGTATTTAACAAGTACACACCGGACGGAGACGCAAGCACCGGAAAGTATATGACTAACGTACTTATCCCTAAATCAGAAAAGGCGACCGTAAACGCCATTAAGCAGGCTATCGAGGCCGCTAAGAAGCAGGCCACCGTATCTAAGTGGGGAGGCAAGGAGCCTAAAAAGCTGGATTTGCCGCTGCGCGATGGTGACACAGACAAGGAGGACGACGACGTTTACGCAGACTGCTACTTTATCAACGCTAAGAGTAATACGCGTCCGGGTGTATGTGACAAGCACAAGAACCCTATTACCGACGAGGACGAGATTTATAGCGGCGTTTGGGCCTACGTATCGGTAACTTTCTATGGCTACGACGTTAGCGGTAATCGTGGTGTAGCCTGCGGCCTTAACAACATTATGAAGTTTAAGGACGACGACAGACTGGGCGGCCGCGCGTCTGCTGAGAGTGACTTTGAGGACATCGACAACGAGGACGACGACGATTTGTAAGTATGAAGCAGTTAGTAATACCGCTTACAGAAGAACAGCAGGCGTTAATCAAACTTACCGCTACGTCCTTAGATGCAAAAGCCGCGACGCGAATTAACGCAGCTTTGGACGCTACCGATAGCGTGGAGATTGATATAAAGATGCTGGAGCCGGACGGAGACCCAAATATGATTATTATTTCTTTGGGCCTGCTGGCTATAGGAAAAATCGGACAAGAATTAAATCTATAACCATTTGCCCGGCGTGGGATTGCGCCCGCGCTGGGCTTTTAATTTCTACGATATGTATAAACTTATTCATAGCATAGCAGAGAGAAGTCACGCAACCGCAGTAAAGCGCGGGCAGGACGTTAGTACGTTTGGCTGTATCGCTGCTTTACGTACAGAGCAGCAGGAATACTGGCAGGCTGGAAAAGCCACACTAATTTGACCCACCCTG
>NZ_KQ960633.1 GCF_001553265.1 Prevotella sp. DNF00663
TTTTCTTACATAGGTCGGAAGAAAAAAGTTTTAGCGGACAGCAATAGATGCAAATACACCTATGGCAAACTTACGTCGTAAAAATGGCCGCGAGAGAGCATGGAACGTTAAATATCTAGGTATTGGTAACGAGAGTTGGGGATGCGGAGGTAACATGACACCGGAATACTACTCAGACTTATACCGCAGATATGCTGTTTACTGTAGAAACTTTGGCAATCATCAACTATATAAAGTAGCCTCAGGTGCCAGTGATTATGACTATAATTGGACAAAGGTCTTAATGAATAATGTCGGCAACAGAATGAACGGTATCTCCTTACATTTTTATACAGTAAAGACATGGGAAGGCAGTAAAGGTAGCGTTACAGTTTTCAATAACGACGAATATTACAAAACTTTAGGCAAATGCTTAGAAATTGAAGATGTCATCAAGAAGCATTGCGCCATCATGAACGAGAAAGATCCAGCTAAGAAAGTTGACCTATTAGTAGACGAATGGGGAACGTGGTGGGATGAAGAGCCCGGTACTATCAAGGGACACTTATACCAACAGAATACAATGCGTGATGCCTTTGTAGCTGCCCTCTCGTTAAATGTATTTCAAAGACATACGGATCGCATCAAGATGGCAAATATTGCGCAAGTTGTCAATGTATTGCAAAGCATGATATTAACAGACACAAAAGGTACAGGCCACATGGTACTGACACCTACCTATCATGTATTTAATATGTATAAGCCCTTCCAAGAAGCCACTTATCTCCCATCCGAAACCCTGTGTGATTCCATGATCGTATCGAACAATCACACAATTCCTACCATCAATACATCGGCTGCAAAAACCGCAGATGGTCAAATTGCAGTATCAATAGCCAATGTCGACCTAAATAAACAACAAGAAATTGAAATCAAGACCGACGGATACAAAGCAAAAAATGTCGTCGCTCAGATTCTTACATCGAAAAATATCACAGATTATAACGACTTCTCACACCCGGAAACCGTTAAACCAGCCACATTTAAAAACTTTTCTATACATAATGGGAGTATTAGAATGAAAATTCCGGCCAAATCAATTGTGGTTTTGAGAATTTCGTAGTATATTTGTCATATCAATCCAATCAATACAAAATGAACGACAAAACATTAATGAACCACGCAGCTGATAATATTCGTATATTAGCGGCATCAATGGTTGAAAAAGCTAATTCCGGTCATCCCGGTGGTGCCATGGGTGGTGCAGATTTCATCAATGTACTTTTCTCAGAATTTTTAGTTTATGATCCAGAAGACCCAACATGGACGGGACGGGATCGTTTCTTCCTAGATCCGGGGCACATGTCACCAATGCTCTATGCAGCTTTGGCACTCCAAGGTAAATTCACCATTGACGAATTAATGCAATTCCGCCAGTGGGGCTCCCCTACTCCGGGGCATCCAGAGCTAGACGTTAAGCGCGGAATAGAGAACTCATCAGGTCCATTAGGACAAGGTCATGCACTTGCTGCAGGAGCAGCTGTAGCCGAAAAGTTCTTGGAAGCTCGCCTTGGACATACAATGATGCAACATAAAGTATATGCTTATATCTCCGACGGCGGCATAGAAGAAGAGATTAGTCAAGGTGTTGGTAGAATTGCTGGCACGCTAGGACTGAATAATCTCATTATGTTCTACGATGCTAATGAGATACAGCTTTCTACCGAATATGCAGAAGTTTCGAGCGAAGATACAGAAGCTAAATACAAAGCATGGAATTGGAATGTCATCAAAATCAATGGTAATGATCCCGATGCTATTAGAGAAGCATTGACAATTGCCAATCAAGAAGATTCAAAACCAACTCTCATTATAGGTAAAACTGTCATGGGTAAAGGTGCTTTACAGAACGATGGTTCTAGCTATGAGCGCAATGTTAAGACTCACGGTGCCCCTCTTGGCGGTGTTGCTTATCGTAACACGATTAACAATCTTGGTGGAAATCCGGACAATCCTTTTATCGTTTTTGATGATGTTAAGGAATTGTATGCCAATCGCAAGAAACAGTTAAAGGAGATTGTAGCCATACGTAAACAAGCAGAAGCAGCATGGGCTGCAGCTAATCCTGATAAAGCTGCCATGATGAAAGAGTGGTTTTCTGGTAAAGCTCCACAAGTAGATTGGAGCAAACTAGAAGAGCCGAAAGCTGGAAGCGCGACACGTGTGGCTTCAGCAGCATGCTTAAAGGTTTTGGCACAGCAAGTTCCAAATATGATTTGTGCCTCAGCCGACTTATCTAATTCTGATAAGACAGATGGATTCTTAAAAGAAACCCACTCTATGAAGCACGGTGATTTCAGCGGAGCATTCTTCCAAGCAGGTGTATCAGAGTTGACTATGGCCGATATGTGTATCGGTATGATGCTTCATGGAGGCGTCATTACGGCTATGGGAACATTCTTTGTATTCTCTGACTATATGAAACCAGCCATTCGCCTAGCGGCATTGATGGGTACACCGGTTAAATTTATATGGTCGCACGATGCATTCCGTGTAGGCGAAGATGGACCGACTCATGAGCCAGTAGAGCAAGAAGCACAAATCCGTTTAATGGAGAAACTAAAGAATCATAAAGGACTTGACTCCGTTCGTGTATTCCGTCCAGCCGATGCCAAAGAAACAACTGTATGCTGGCAAATGGCAATGGAGAACATGTCTACACCTACAGCCCTTATCTTCTCACGCCAAGGCATAAACCCATTACCAGAAGGTACGAATTACGAAGAAGCACGCAAGGGAGCTTATATCGTTGCCAATAGTGATGAAGATTTCGATGTCGTACTTCTTGCATCGGGTTCTGAAGTCTCTACTTTGGTAGAAGGCAGCAACAAGCTAAAGCAAGATGGTATCAAAGTACGCATAGTAAGTGTACCATCCGAAGGCCTCTTCAGAAACCAATCTAAAGAGTATCAAGAAAGCATTTTGCCCACAGATGCGAAGAAATTTGGTATGACAGCAGGACTTCCCGTTACCTTAGAGGGCTTGGTCGGTGCTAATGGCAAAGTATTCGGATTGGAAAGCTTCGGTTTCTCAGCACCTTATAAGGTATTAGATGAGAAACTGGGATACACTGGTGAGAATGTATACAACCAAGTAAAGCAATTATTGGCTGAATAATTCAGTCATATACATATTATTAACCAATAATCAAGGAGAGCTCTAAAGGCTCATAACTTTGACAAGTTCTCCTTGAAATCTTAAAATTTCTAGCCTATGGAAGTAAAAAAGATTGGATTAGCTTGCGATCATGCAGGTTTTCCTTTGAAGAAATTCATTCTTGGATATCTTGAAGAAAAAGGTTATCCCGTTCAGGACTTTGGAACTTATAGTGATGAGAGTGTTGATTATCCAGACTTTGCTCATTCTTTGGCTGAAGCTATTGAAAGCGGTGAAGTATATCCGGGAATTGCTATCTGTGGAAGCGGCGAAGGCATGGCCATGACACTAAATAAACACCAAGGGGTACGTGCAGGACTTGCTTGGAATAAAGATATTGCACAATTAATCAGACAACACAACGATGCTAACGTATTAGTTCTGCCGGGAAGATTTATCGATAACAAGACGGCAGCGACTATCCTTGATGAATTTTTCAAGGCCACATTTGAAGGTGGAAGGCACGAAAGACGAGTAAATAAAATAGCTTGTAAATAATATGATCTACAATACTAGATCTTGAATATATTGGGCAAGGGTCGTATGGCTCTTGCCTTTTGCCAATATAATTGTATGATAATAATCCAACATCAAATCAATATATTATGAGAAGTCTATCTCCCACTTACGAGATATGGTATCAAGAAAGCGGTCTGAATGGGCTCTATAAGCAAATTGAACGTTGCGGACGCGTCTGTTATAAGAGCGAAGGTAATCGAACAGAGTCCTCTGCTAAGCCGTTTGTTGAACGAATGATTAAATCGCAACATACCGCAATGCTTGAACATGGTAGTGTTTATATGACAATGAGCCGCCAACAAGCAGAGAAATACATTTTAAACAAATTTTCTAAATGTAATTGTGAGGCTGAACAAGCTTTCATCACTACCAATCTACGAGTGCTTGCCGAGAATGGATGGATGGATGATTTAGCCTATATGGTTGAGCCAACTGACAAACATGAGAAGAGGATTACAGTCCACTTCACGACCCAAATATCTATTACACGAGAGTTCAACAGACATCGCGCCAACTCTATGGCAGAGCAATCCACTCGCTATTGTAATTATACTAAAGATAAATTTGGTAGTGAAATTACGGTCAATACACCGCACTGGGTAAAACAACAAGTCTCAGATGACATCAATAACACATTACTATCAGCAGACTTCAAACAACTTTGTAGCCAAGTCTCGTCGGAAGAAGCCATAGAAAATTGGACTCTTCTAGACAGTTGGCTCTTTGCCAATTTGGCCAGCGAGTTTGCTTATATGAACTTGATTCGTCTAGGTTGCAAGCCACAAGATGCAAGAGCTGTATTGCCGCTAGACACCAATACCGAACTCATTCATACTGCATTTACCTCTGACTGGAAACATTTTTTCAATCTTAGAGCACTTGGTACAACCGGTGCACCACATCCTGATGCACAGCAACTAGCCCAACCTCTCTACGAAGAATTCATAAAACTAGGACTTATATAAACCCAATCATACAACAATGGAGAAATTGATTATCAACTCTTATGAAGAGTTTGCAGCCCATTTGGGTGAGCAATTAGGTGTTTCCGAATGGTTACAAGTTGACCAACAGCGAATCAATATGTTTGCAGATGCCACGCTTGATCACCAATGGATACACATCAACGAAGCTAAAGCACAACAAGAGAGCCCATACAAAAGCACTATCGCTCACGGTTATCTTACGCTTTCATTACTTCCATACCTATGGGGACAAATCTGTGAAGTTAACAATCTAAAGATGATGGTCAACTATGGAATGGATAAAATGCGCTTTGGAGTTCCTGTTATAACAGGTTCTAGAGTTCGGCTCGTTGCCAATTTGGACAGCATAGAAAACCTAAGAGGTATCTGCAAAGCCGGTATTAAATTCAAAATAGAAATCGAAGGACAAGGCAAACCTGCCATTGAGGGCATTGCAACCTTCCTATATTACTTCAAGTAGCCTAAAATTAGGCTACTTTTTTTATTTCCAACAGTTATTTATAAACAAAAAAATGCCGCTGGACATAGTCCAGCGACAATCTCTCATTTTTCAATTCGAGCTAACGAATTACATAGCTGAGTCAGCAGCAGCAGTATCAGCAGCAGCAGTGTCAGCAGCAGCGCTATCAACCATAGTTGTATCAGAATCTGCGTTACCAGCAGGAGCTGCAGTCTTGTTACCACATGATGCGAAAGAGATAGCTGCGATAGCTACGAACATTAAAACTAATTTCTTCATTTTCTTTGCTTTTTAAATCTGTAAAACAATCATTTGTTTATTAAAACGATGCAAAGGTAAGTAATTTTTTGAAACACCGTCCTCTTTTTTCATCTTTTTTTATGTCCGTTTTGTAACTTTTTCATAAATCACTATATATCAAGCGATTACAGTTTGTAAAATTATGTTAAAGTCGCATCACATCATCTCTACAGATGGCAAACTACTAGATTATACCGGAAGATAGAAGTAGCATTCTACGCCCAAGAGGGTTAGAAATAAGTAATCTAAAGGCTGTATATTTCTTCGTATACTTATTGTCAGGTAACGGATAAAGCCCATGTGCACGCAATCGTTCAATGGCATCATTCAAATGACGTTCGCTATGTGTCGACTTAATTATCTGATACAGGTAATCCATTGTCAACTGTGCCACTCGCCTATTGAGGGCTATTCGCTCTGCAATCGGCAATATAGCGGCCTTAGTTTGTAACTTATATAAAACCGTCTCAGCATCTTCTATCCTCTTTGCCACATATCTATTATCTTTATTATTGGTAATAGAACCTTCCCGATTACGATAGAAATACGCCTTGGCATTGGTCACAAATACCTTTGAACATCGTAACATTAATAAGGGGGTAAACTCTTCATCCTCTTTTAAAGAACCAGCTGTAAACCGCAAATCTCCCAAAATAGTTCGACGAAATATATACCTCCACACCGCAGCTTTCAAGTTGTGATGAACCATATATTCGCTTCCAAAAACCGGTCCTTCATAACTAAAAGGCACATCAACATCCTCTTTACGTCCACTTTCAAACAACACCATATCGGGCGAATGATACCTTGCTATATCCAAACAATGTTCATAAGCTGTTCGTAGCAACTTATCGTCGCCATCTACAAACTGAATATAATGGCCCGTAGCAACTCGTATTCCCATATTTCGAGCTACAGACAAGCCTCCGTTCGCCTGCCTTATATAAATAATAGAATCACGATATTCTTCCAAACTGTCCAAAGCCAAAATATCCGAACCATCATCAACCACAATCACTTCCCTATCATCATTGCTCAACGACAAGGCCATGATACTCTCTATACATTCTTGTAACAGAGAGGGAGGAAGATTATAAGCAGGAATAATAAAACTGATTAAAGGTGTCTTTGGTTCTTGTATCATGTAGTTATGAGAAAATTGATTGTCATGCAAAGGTACATAAAAAGATTAAAGTGGCTTAAGCTATTATCATTATATTTTCGTACATTTGCAACCTATGAAGATCTATAAGCAGCAACATACAGGCGATTACACCAACTATGTCGTCAATCGGCAAGGCACTTTGTTGGAATGGCTCCTCGAAAACATTCCGGGAGAAAGCCGGAATAAAATCAAGGCGACTCTACAAGGAAGAGGGATTAAAGTTCAAGGGAAGATTGTTACACAATACAATTATCCTCTTCAGTCGGGAATGAAGGTGTCGGTCAGCAAAACCAAGAAGAATGTAACGTTCAAAAGTCGCTATATCAAGATTGTGTACGAAGATAGATATATCATTGTCATTGAGAAAAATATCGGCATACTCTCCATGGCTGCCGGCCATTCTTCGCTCAATGTAAAGACCGTACTAGACGACTATTTACAGCAGACACGCCAACACTGTACCGCCCATGTAGTTCATCGACTTGACAGAGACACTAGTGGACTCATGATTTATGCCAAAGATATTCAAACAGAACGATTGCTAGAAGAAGATTGGCACCATATCGTTTATGACCGACGCTATGTTGCTGTTGTCTCAGGTGAGATGATAGATGACGAGGGAACCGTCGAAAGTTGGCTTAAAGACAACCGAGCTTATATCACTTACTCATCTCCGGTAGATAATGGGGGCAAATATGCTGTGACTCATTATCATGTATTAGACCGTACAACAGCATATAGTTTAGTAGAGTACAAATTAGAAACTGGGCGTAAGAATCAAATCAGAGTCCACAGCGCTGATATTGGTTTTCCTGTTTGTGGAGACATAAAATACGGTAATGGCGACAATCCTTGTCAACGACTATGCCTCCATGCTTACATGCTATGTTTCTACCATCCCGTCACTCACCAGCGTATGGAGTTCGAGACTCCCATCCCCACGGCATTCCGTCAATTATTCAAATAAGACACAACACAAATGACTTCTACTTTCACCTATTATATATATGTATTGATAGCCATCATCGTTGGCTTCTTTGTGATAAAAAAAATCACCGGCTGTCTTATCAAGACCGTTATCGGAATTGCACTCATCGTAATCCTTGTTGCAATCTATTTTCTCTATTACGCTTAAAAGTCAAATCGGGCAGTAACATTGATTTGCCTTCCCGTCAAATAGTTCGGGACGGCGTATTGTTGTTGGGTTACATCAGTAATCCAATAGTAACTGTTTACATTGTTGATACCTAGTACATTCAAACATTCCATTCCGAGCCACACATCTTTCAAGAAACTTGAGCGCTCGGCCTTGACTCTATCCCATAAACAATAGTTCAGGCCAATGTCGGCTCTCCTATATGCAGAGGCTCTAAAAGCATAACGGTCCAGTTCTTGATGCGGAGCAAAAAAAGGAAGTCCATCTGAAAAAGCCAGCCTTAGACTCATCTTCCACCTATCACTTCCCGGAAAATAATCAGTAAAATAGAGGTTTAGCGCATAGCGACAATCCGATGGAAGCGGAATACTTTTCCCATTCAGTTTCATACTTGTGTTCATCAACGACACATTCAACCAAGAATCTGTACCCGGCACAAACTCTCCATACACACCGACTTCTACTCCTGCTGTATGTCCTGATGAGACATTATCTCCATAATAAATAACTTTCATATTATTCACGGAATATGGTATCAAGTTGCTCAAAGCCTTGTAATAGGCCTCTGCGGTCAACTTATATCGCCTACTTTTAATATGGAAGCGATAGTCATAGCCTAGAATAAAATGGATAGAGCGCTGACTTTTAATATTCCTATTCAACGTTGCATAGTTTGTTCCGTCTACAGTATTCGTATCTCTCAGCTCTTTATAAAAAGGAGCTTGATAGTAAATGCCCGTCGCAAACCTCAGCGTAGTATTCTCACTGTAGGCCGGAATAACACCTAAGGATATACGTGGACTCATAATTGTCTCACGATTGAAATTCCAATGACTTATTCGAACACCGTAATTCAGTGTAAAGAGGCTATGCCCACCAGCACTCGTAAACCTGTAAGTATTTTGCAAGTACGCCTCTACTCTATTAGCATCCAAAGCATTATTGGCTTTCATCGAATATATCATCTTCAAATCTTTACCGATATGAGGTATGCTATACCCGGCCGAATCTCTCATTTCATATTCAGTAGACTGCTCTTCTATATGTTCTTGCTTAAATTGTAATCCTGCTTCAAAAGCATGCTTTTGCGTTTTATGGGTCATTTTCAGCAACAAGCTCCTTACATTTGCTTTCAAGTAGTTTCGTGAATGTTCAAAATAAGTACCCACTGCGAGGTTCTCACTCGTCTCAGTCTGATTTAGCCAATATTGACCTTGAATATCGTATTTCTCTTGTTCGTGCGTATAATATGCCGACCCTAGCAATGTCACTTTTGTTTTTGATCCCAATATTCCTGATATTCCGATACTACCGAAATAAGTCGTAAATCGGTCTTTCTCGTGTCCGTCGAAATACACCTTAAACTTTTTCACATTATCAATTGTTCCAAAAGCAGTTTCCCTATCTTCCGGTTCAAAGTTATAATGATTGTCCGATATATTACCAAGGATATTGATTTCCCAGTTTTTAGAAGGTTGATAGCTTAAATAAGTCTGATAGTCTAGATAGCTTGGACGATATTCTCCATTCGTCTCCAACGTACCTAAAAGGTAACGAGAGGTTTTATACCTCACACTATTCAGCCAAGATATTTTCTTCGTTGCCATTCCTAGATATGCGCTTCCTCCCAGCATACTTGCAGAGACAGTACCTTCCAACGCTCCGGGCGACAGTCTTTTATAATTGATATCAAGCACCGAAGACATCTTATCTCCATATTTGGCAGTAAATCCACCGGCCGAAAATGCAATCTTATCCACCATATAAGGATTGATAATAGACAATCCCTCCTGCTGTCCACTCCGCACCAAGAAAGGGCGAAATATCTCTATACCTTCTATATATACACTGTTTTCATTAAAGTTTCCACCTCTCACATTGTATTGGGACGAAAGTTCATCGTGTGACGTAACACCAGCTTGCGTCTGAATCAAATTCTCCACCGCATTGCCACTAGCCGAGGGTATCGTCTTCAAATCTTTTGCTTTCAAATCGCGTACTTGTCCGGTCTCTATCTTCTGTCCTTGCACTTGCACTTCGGCCAATGTATTGTCAGAATATAGAACCACTTGCAAAGTCTGCTTACCTTTTGGGTGACGAAGCACACGTGTTTTTGTCTTATACCCTACTGTAGAAAACTTCACAACGACAGAATCTTCAGTCATCAGAGTCAGCTGGAATTCCCCATTGATAGAAGTCATCGTTATCTTCCCCTGCTTTGGCACAGCGACCGTGGCAAAAGGCAATGCCTTCATCTCTCCATCAGTCACCTTCCCTTTCAAAATGAAGCTCTGTCCCATGCCATAAATGACATGAAATATCAGTATAGTCAAAAAGATTACTTTCCGTATCATGCTCTTATAACGTTTCATTCCGTATAATATTACATCAGCATCTTTCCTTATCGACACTTCATCCCCATCTATTCGTATTACTGCAAAGTTTATACAGCATTACTGTCTGCACCTTGCAACAATGCTGTTTGTTATCAGCAACCCTACTGTAGAATCTTGGCAGTAAATCCATCCATGTGGTAAAAAGATATAATAATGATATAGGCAGCTTATAAATTCGATTTTAATTGTTACTTTTGCAATAGACAACTATTACAAAAATGATTAGTAAGGCTAAAATAAAATACATTAAATCTCTAGAGCACAAGAAGTTCCGGAAGGCAGAGCAAGTCTTTGTTGCAGAAGGCCCAAAAGTGATTGGAGACATGATGCAGACCACAAGCCCTAAGATAATTGTTGCTGTAAAGGATTGGTTTGATAAGCATCACGTGCCAACAGATACGGAACGCATCACTGTAACCGAAGAGGAACTTGCAAAAACAAGTTTCTTACAGCATCCGCAGGAAGTTCTTGCCGTTTTTCCGATTCAGCCCTTCACGGCAATGGCAACAAATGAATTAACAGGGTTGGAAATTGCCCTAGATGGCGTACAAGACCCCGGTAACCTAGGCACCATTATTCGTATTGCCGATTGGTTTGGTATCGAAAACATCTATTGTAGTACAGATACTGTCGACGCCTTTGGACCCAAAACTGTCCAAGCCACTATGGGAAGCTTATCACGAGTAACAGTTACCTATGGCGACTTGACTTCACGCCTCACCTCACTCCCCCCCACAACTCCCATTTATGGCACGCTACTTGATGGAGACAACCTTTACGAACAACCATTGGAACCAAAAGGAGTCATCGTTATGGGCAATGAGGGAAACGGAATATCACCACAAATCAAAAAATTAATCAATAGAAAATTATTCATACCCAACTTTCCTAAGGGTAGGAAAACTGCTGATAGTTTAAATGTAGCGATTGCAACAGCTATCGTTTGCGCAGAATTTAGGAGAAGATAATATGAGAAACGAAGATTTATATAAGAGTAGAAGTTTCGCAGGTTGTATCAAATCAGCCTGCGACATGGTAGTCACCAATCCTATTAAAATATTGAAAGCCACTTGGCTTCCAACCATCATACTAGCCATAGCAGAGACATTCATCATGTTGACTTATATACCTGATATGACCATCACACAATTTGGCTTCTCCTACCCTGCCCTCACACTCACACTAATGGCTCTATGTTGGATACTATCGGTTATTGCTTCCATTTGGTTTATCAGCAGTATTTACAGATTGGTCAACGGCCAAAGTTTCAAAGAGACATGTAAGCGCAGCGCTATTATCACCATATTCTACTCCATCGTTTGTATCTTGATAGGCTCTACACTTGCATATGGTTCTCCCGCTTTTGCCACATTTCTCATCAAGCACAAGTTAATGGCAGCCCCCACAGCCATTACCGGTAGTTACCTTACTGCCACCATATTGGCGATTGCAATTATTGCAGCTCTCCTCCCAGCTGTCTACTCCGGCACAGAATATCTGGTAGAAAAAGAAACTTCATGGAGAAACATTCTTGGTACAGGCTATAAAAGAGGATGGAAACATTGGGGGTTTCTCTTCACAACTAACCTGATGACACTGATTACTGCTACATGTTTTGGCTTTTTATGCCTGTTACCACTGCTAATTATTGGCGGAGCGCAGACTGCCAATCAATTAGGAATGCTTAACGGCGACCCCAATGGCGCTCCTTCCTACTTCCGTTGGTTGCTCATTGCGACGTCAATCATCACCCTAACTTTCATGAACTATATCTTCCTATGGGGATGTATGGTCAATTATTACGCAATGGGTTCCATCAACCAACGCGAAGAGGAGAAAGCAGCAGCTAAAAGCAACACAACTGATAATATGCCATTGATATATGAATAAGAAACAAAGAATACTCTTTATAGACAGAGACGGCACACTGATAGAAGAACCTGCCGACGAACAAATTGACAGTTTCGACAAACTCAGATTCTGTAAAGGAGTCTTTAAAAACCTCGGCTTTATACGCCAACAGCTAGATTTCCTCTTCGTTATGGTAAGTAACCAAGATGGCTTAGGCACTGATTCTTATCCCGAAGAAACTTTTTGGCCAACCCATCATTTCGTCCTGCAAACGCTTGAAGGAGAAGGAATAACTTTCGACGACATTAAGATTGACCGGCATTTCCCGGAAGATAACTCACCCATGCGTAAACCGGGAACGGGTATGTTGCAAGAATATATGAACCAAGCTAAGTTTGATTTAGCCAACAGCTACGTCATTGGTGACCGAGAGACCGACCGTCAGCTGGCAGAAAATCTTGGTTGTAAAGCGCTCATTCTGAATCAAGACGGAATGACATGGGATAAAATCGCTGAATTATTATTTGCCGGTGAACGTATTGCAGAGGTAAGACGGACTACCAAAGAGACGGATATCTACGTGAAAACAAACTTAGATGGAACCGGAAAATGTGACATCTCTACAGGCTTAGGATTTTTCGACCACATGCTCGAACAGATTGGAAAGCATGGCATGATAGACCTTACGATACATACAAAAGGAGATTTACAGGTAGACGAACATCACACGATTGAAGATACCGCAATATGTTTGGGAGAATGTATCTTACAAGCACTCGGCAACAAACGGGGCATCGAACGCTACGGATATTGCCTACCAATGGACGATTGCCTTTGTCAAGTAGCTCTCGACTTCGGTGGACGCCCATGGTTAGTATGGGAAGCAGAATTCCACAGAGAGAAAGTTGGAGAGATGCCTACCGAGATGTTCCTACACTTTTTCAAAAGTTTAAGCGATGCCGCCAAGATGAATTTAAACATTAAAGCGGAGGGAACCAATGAGCATCACAAAATAGAAGGCATATTCAAAGCATTGGCTAGAGCTTTAAAAATGGCTATCAAAAGAGATATATATCACTATGAGCTCCCCTCGACTAAGGGTTCCTTATAGTGTTAATATATTATAAATCATAACAAACTATTAGTTTTTACATATTCCTCTCATAGGAATTTAGTAACTTTGTGGCCAATTTAGTCCGTGGAGGCTTAGTAAAGTGTCGACAAATATGTCGAACGCCTTACGGAGAAACCGTTTAATATATAAATAATGTACGCAATTGTAGAAATTAACGGTCAGCAGTTCAAGGCAGAACAGGGCAAGAAGCTCTTCGTTCATCACATCAAGGATGCTGAAGCTGGTAAGACTGTTGAATTCGACAAAGTTCTGCTCGTAGACAACGACGGAGCAGTGACTGTCGGTGCACCTACTGTAAGTGGTGCGAAAGTAGTAGTTGAAGTTGTGACCCCTCTCGTAAAGGGTGACAAGGTTATCGTTTTCAAAATGAAGCGTCGCAAAGATGCTCGCAAGCGCAACGGTCACCGTGCACAATTCACAGAAGTAGAAATCAAATCAATTAACGCTTAACACAGGAGGAACAAACAATGGCACATAAAAAAGGTGTAGGTAGTTCTAAGAACGGACGCGAATCAGCTTCTCAGCGATTAGGTGTAAAGATTTGGGGTGGTCAGAAAATCAACGCAGGTAACATTATCGTTCGCCAGCGCGGTACAAAACATAATCCCGGTGAGAATGTGGCAATCGGTAAAGATGACACATTGTACGCTTTGACAGACGGAGTTGTTTACTTCCGCAAGGGACGTAAGAACAAAAGTACTGTTTCTGTGCTGTCACCCGAAGCTTATGCTGAAGTAACAAAAAAGGCTGAAGCTTAAAACAACAAAAAAATTATTCCAAACAAACAATAGAATGCCAATCTCTTCACAGGGATTGGCATTCTGCTTTTTTGTGGATATTCATTACTCTGAAAGAAATATTTTTAGTATATTTGCCAACAATATCGTATAATCAAAAAACTAATAAAAGCATATGCTTACACTTAAACTCATCAGTGAAG
Source organism: Prevotella sp. DNF00663 (assembly GCF_001553265.1). Lineage (GTDB taxonomy): Bacteria > Bacteroidota > Bacteroidia > Bacteroidales > Bacteroidaceae > Prevotella. The sequence goes on from NZ_KQ960633.1 coordinate 14,104, forward strand.
AAACTGAACGTGTAATAAAAGGTTTGGAGAAAAAAAACTTCGAAGGTGCTCAAAAAATCATTGAAGATGTATTAGCCATTGACAAACGTCGTCGCGAAGCACAACAAAAGTTAGATTCCAATAAACAACAAGCCAATTTACTATCTAAACAAATTGGCGGTTTAATGAAAGAAGGAAAAGCTGAAGAAGCTAAATCAATAAAGGCTAAAGTCGCAGAATTCAAAGAAACAGATAAGCAGTTACAAGAAGAGATGGAAACTGCACAGCAAGAACTTACTAATTTACTGCTTTCTATTCCTAACATTCCAAACGAAGATGTGCCGGAAGGTAAAGACGCATCTGACAATGTCGTCGTCAGAGAAGGTGGTATCAAGCCGGAACTCAAGTCTGAAGCATTATGCCACTGGGATATTTGTAAAAAGTATAATTTGGTAGATTTTGATCTTGGCGTAAAGATAACCGGTGCTGGCTTCCCAGTCTATATAGGCAAGATGGCTCGTCTGCAAAGGGCATTGGAAGCATTCTTCCTTGACGAAGCACGCAAGAGTGGCTATTTGGAAATACAACCTCCTTATGTTGTAAACGAAGCATCAGGCTATGGTACCGGCCAGTTACCAGACAAGGAAGGCCAAATGTACCACGCCAATTTGGATAACTTGTATTTGATTCCTACTGCCGAAGTTCCTGTAACCAACATCTTTAGAGATGTCATTTTGGATGAAAGCAGCCTTCCTATCAAGCGCTGTGCCTACTCAGCTTGTTTCCGTAGAGAAGCAGGATCTTATGGTAAGGACGTGCGTGGTTTGAATCGTTTGCATCAATTTGACAAAGTCGAGATTGTGCGTATTGACACCCCGGAACATTCCTATGAATCTTTGAACGAGATGCTCGTTCATGTAGAAGGACTTTTACAGAAACTAGAACTCCCCTATCATATACTACGTCTATGTGGAGGAGACATGAGTTTCACCTCAGCTATATGCTATGACTTTGAAGTATGGAGTGCGGCACAACAACGTTGGCTGGAAGTTTCTTCTGTGTCTAACTTTGAAAGCTACCAGGCTAATCGCTTGAAGTGTCGCTATCGCCGTGCAGCCGACAAGAAAACAGAACTTTGCCATACCCTAAACGGTTCTGCATTGGCTTTACCAAGAATTGTTGCGTCCATCTTGGAAAACAATCAGACTCCAGAAGGAGTACGAATTCCGAAAGTCCTTGTCCCTTATTGCGGTTTTGAAATACTTGACGATAAAAACTTCTAAAGCTTTTTGACTGCATGAAACATAAAACTATCTTGGCTATCTGCCTTCTTCTCACTTCAGTTGGCTCTTTTGCCCAACATGCTGTTGGTGTTACAACCATCAAACCGTATGTAGGATTGAGCTATGCTTCCATGTTCAACGGCGACCTTGATTTCAGGAAAGGGATGATCGTGGGGGTTGATTTTGAAAAGAGGATAGCCAAGTGGCTTTCCATTAGCGCAGGAGCTGCATATGCTCCATTAGGTGGCAAATATAATGACAGCAATGACAAAAGTTTCATTTGGAAGCACGACTATCTTACATTTCCTGTCACAGCAAATTTCTATCCTGTAAAGGGTTTAGCATTTAAAACAGGCTTACAGGCAGGACTAAGCATCAGAAACAGACAAGAAAGTATTGGTAACAGTACTCTCATAATGAAAGACATGGAAGGAAGTCTAAAACCATACGACTTGTCAATACCTGTTGCTATTTCATACGAACTATACAATATTGTACTAGATGTACGTTGGAACATCGGTATCATAGACATCGGTTCAAGCAATCCATGGACTGGCAATCTCTATATGCATAATTCACATCTTGGGGGAGCTAACTTTGCCTATTTATTTACAATAGGCTATCAGTTTGAATTATAATCAGCCGTTGCTTTAACAGCAACTAACCCGATATTCTATTAATACACCATAATTCACATGAACAAGATTATTTATAAGGAGCAATACTCTGAGAAGGTATTTAGATTTGATATTGAAGCACCACTTATTGCTAAAAGTAGAAAGGCGGGCAATTTCATTATTGTACGTGTAGACAACAAGAGTGAGCGAATGCCTCTTACCATTGCTGATGCTGACATTAGTAAAGGAACTATTACACTGGTCATCCAAAAAGTAGGCTTATCGTCTACCAAATTATGTAATCTAGAAGTTGGAGACTATGTGGCAGATGTAGTCGGTCCATTGGGAAATCCTACTCATATTGAGAATTTTGGTACTGTCGTATGTGCAGGAGGTGGAGTCGGTGTAGCTCCAATGTTACCCATAATTAGAGCATTAAAAGCCGCTGGTAATCGAGTACTCTCTGTCTTGGCTGGAAGAAGTAAAGACTTAATCATCATGGAAGATGAAGTAAGAGCATCATCCGACGAGACCATCATCATGACCGATGATGGAAGCTATGGTGAGAAAGGTGTCGTGACAGTAGGTATAGAGAGACTCTTGAATCAAGAGCATGTGGATAAAGTCTTTGCTATAGGGCCTCCTATCATGATGAAATTCTGCTGTTTACTCACGCAGAAATATAATATACCTACCGATGTATCACTGAATACAATCATGGTTGACGGTACTGGCATGTGCGGAGCATGTAGGTTAACCATTGGCGGAAAAACTAAATTCGTTTGTATTGACGGCCCCGAATTTGATGGCGCACTGGTGGATTGGGACGAGATGTTCAAACGTATGGGAACGTTCAAGGATTCTGAAAAAGACGAAATGGAACATTACCAAGAGCACTTGTTTGGCAACTCAACAGAATCTATAACAGAGACTACGGATATTACAATGGATCAGGCTCCTACAGAAGATTCTATGGAAGTATTGACAGATAGGAATGCCGAATGGAGAAAGAACTTAAGAACTTCTTTAAAAGCAAAAGAGCGCACACAAATTGAGCGTGTAAAAATGCCAGAGCTAGATCCTGTGTATCGAGCTACGACTAGATTAGAGGAAGTAAACATTGGCCTAACTAAAGAAATGGCATTAACAGAGGCAAAACGTTGTCTAGACTGTGCAAAGCCCACTTGTGTAGAAGGCTGTCCGGTAAAAATCAATATACCATCATTTATCAAAAATATTGAACGTGGTCAATTCCTTGCTGCAGCTAAGGTGTTGAAAGACACCTCTGCCCTACCAGCAGTATGCGGCCGTGTATGTCCTCAAGAGAAACAATGTGAAAGCAAATGTATTCACCTCAAGATGAATGAGCCGGCTGTAGCTATAGGATATTTGGAACGTTTTGCAGCAGACTATGAACGTCAAAGTGGTCAAATGTCTATACCGGAGCTTGCACCGTCAAATGGCATCAAAGTGGCAGTTATTGGCTCTGGTCCATCAGGCTTAAGCTTTGCCGGTGATATGGTAAAACGCGGCTTTGAAGTTTATGTATTTGAAGCTTTACATGAAATAGGTGGTGTATTAAAATATGGTATCCCGGAATTCAGACTTCCAAATCACATTGTAGATGTCGAGATTGAGAACTTAAGAAAGATGGGAGTACACTTCCAAACAGACTGTATCATAGGTAAAACAATCTCTATCGAGCAGTTGGAACAACAAGGATTCAAGGGCATTTATGTGGCTTCAGGTGCTGGGCTACCAAATTTTATGGATATTCCGGGAGAAAATGCAATCAATATCATGTCAAGTAATGAGTACTTGACACGTGTAAATTTGATGGATGCTGCCAATCCCACTACTGATACACCTATCAATCTCGGCAAGCATGTACTCGTCGTTGGTGGTGGAAATACCGCAATGGATTCATGTCGTACAGCTAAACGTCTAGGCGCAGATGTCACACTTGTGTACAGACGTTCGGAAGCTGAGATGCCTGCTCGATTGGAAGAGGTAAAACATGCTAAAGAAGAAGGTATCAATTTCCTAACTTTACACAATCCTATAGAATATTTGACTGATGAGAATGGAGCTGTAAAAGCTGCCGTATTGCAAGTAATGAAATTGGGAGAACCGGATAGTAGCGGACGTTGTCGTCCAGAACCTATTCCGAGAGAAACTAGAACCATAGAAGTTGACCAAGTGATTGTAGCTGTTGGTGTCAGCCCTAATCCACTAGTCCCCAAAAGTATCTCCGGCCTAGAGTTGGGCAGAAAGAATACTATCGTTGTCAATGAAGATATGCAATCTAGCAGACCTGAGCTGTATGCTGGTGGGGATATTGTACGCGGAGGTGCTACTGTAATCCTCGCAATGGGTGATGGAAGAAAGGCCGCTGCAGGAATGAGTGCTCAACTCATAGCTAACTAAAAGCATTTATCAGATGATTTTTAACAAAATTTACACGACAAAATATCTATCTCTGCTTATTCTTGTTTTTCTGGGCACACACAATATATATGCTCAGAAAAAGAGAAAGCATGTCCGCCCAACGCCTCAAAAAGAAATAACACATACGCAATCACCTTTGGAAACGATGCCGATTGCCAAAGTTATGTTTGTAGATAGCATTGTTGTTGATTTCAAAGATTTCATCCAGCAGATTCCCTTAAACCCAGAATCCGGCACACTCTTATCGTACAATAAATTTTTCTCGACAACGGATGAGTCAGTAAAGACCGTTCACATCAATGAATTCGGTAACCACTGTTACTATGCAAAAGGAGACTCCATAGCCAGTCGTCTTTATACGCAAGATAAATTAGGGGATACTTGGACTAATGAACATGTATTAGAAGAGATTCCATCTAGTTATCAGTCTATCAATTATCCTTTCATGTGCACCGATGGAATTACACTTTTCTTTGCAGCTAAAGGTGGAAACAGTATTGGAGGATATGATGTCTTTATGACTAGACATAATAATAATGATGGCCATTTCTATACACCAGAGAATTATGGATTACCATACAATTCAGAATTCAACGATTATCTCATAGCTATAGACGACATTGACTCTCTAGGATGGCTAGTTACAGACCGTCATCAACCAGAAGGGAAAGTATGCATCTATACATTTGTACCAACAACTTCTCGCATCAATATAGATACAGAACAATTCAATAAAGATGAAAGAATGGGCTATGCTCAACTTAATAGCATAGAAAAAACATGGACTTTTGGAGATAGGGCGAATGCTCTCGAACGTATAAAAAAAATAAAAACAAGATTACAAAATCAACAGATAGTTGCAAATGACATCGCTTTTGTCATCAACGATAATGTGACCTATCACTCTATCAATGATTTCAAATCACAGGAAAACAAAAATTTATTCCAACAATTAGTTCAATTAAAGAAGGAATATCTAGCTAACACCCTATTACTTGAAAGTCAAGTTAATAAGAACAAAATTGATAGTAATCTACAAGATTTAGAAAAGAGATGTATCCAATCTCACCAAGAAATTCATGCATTAGAGAAAAAAATAAGAAATACAGAAAACCTTTTAATTAAATAAACAGAATTATTATGGACACACAGAAATACTTTGCAGAGTCTGAACTCATCATTAACTCTGATGGTAGTATATTCCATCTACATCTCAAACCTGAACAACTAGCAGATAAGGTAATTTTAGTTGGTGACCCGGGACGAGTGCAATTAGTAGCCTCATTCTTCCAATCAAAAGAATGTGAAATATCTAATCGCGAATTTCACTCCGTCACCGGAAGTTATAATAACAAACGAATCACAGTTCTTAGTACAGGTATCGGATGTGACAATATAGACATTGTAGTAAACGAACTAGATGCTTTAGCAAACATTGATTTCGAGAGTAGAACCGAAAAACTCAATAAGCGCCAATTAACTCTGATAAGAATTGGAACTTGTGGAGGCTTACAGCCAAACACTCCAGTAGGTACATATATTGCTAGCGTCAAGAGTATCGGATTCGACGGATTACTAAACTTCTATGCAGGCCGCAATGAAGTTTGCGACTTAGAGTTTGAAGCAGCTTTCAAAAAGCACATGAACTGGAATCCCCTATTATGCGCCCCCTACGTCATTGATAATAATGCCGAGCTAGTAGAACGGATAGCCGGCATAGAAATGGTACGCGGTGTAACAATTGCCTGCGGTGGTTTCTTTGGTCCTCAAGGACGTGAATTACGCATTCCACTAGCCGACCCAAAACAAAATGGAAAGATAGAATCTTTCGAATATAATAACTATAAGATTACTAACTTTGAAATGGAAAGCAGTGCACTAGCAGGTTTATCTAGACTCATGGGGCATCAAGCAATGACCTGCTGTATGGTTATAGCAAACAGATTGGCCAAACAAAGCAATACTAATTATAAGAATAGTATTGATGGACTAATCAAACTTGTCTTAGAACGTATTTAATTGATGAATCAAGAAATTTTGAATCCACTTTCTGACCATTCAACCATCTGTGCACTCGCAACCCCTCCCGGTGGTGCCATCGGAGTTATTAGACTCTCCGGACCAGATGCTATCACTATTACACAGACTCTTTTCCGTAGCCATACGGGAAAGAGTTTGTCATCAGCAAAAGCCAACACTATCCACTATGGAGAAATTATTGATAATGAGGGGAAAACCATTGATGATGTATTAGTCAGCATCTTTCGTGCCCCACATTCATATACAGGAGAAGATAGCGTAGAGATTTCATGTCATGGTAGCCGATATATCCTACAAACCGTATTAACTTTGCTCTCTTCTAATGGTTGCCGACCAGCACAACCGGGAGAATATACCCAACGTGCATTCCTCAATGGCAAGATGGATTTGAGTCAGGCTGAAGCCGTCGCTGATTTGGTTTCTGCCAGCAATGCAGCCAGTCATAAGCTAGCAATCAGTCAATTAAAAGGGAATTTCAGTAGTAAACTACAGATATTAAGAGAGCAACTTTTAAAGATGACATCGCTAATTGAGCTGGAATTGGACTTTAGCGATCAGGATGTAGATTTCGCCAATCGCAATGAACTGCTACAATTGGCAAAGGATATAGATACTCATATTACAGCTTTAGCACGTTCTTTCAAAGCTGGTCTCGCTATTAAACAAGGAATTCCTGTAGCTATTATCGGCAAAACCAATGTTGGAAAAAGTACATTACTCAATCGACTCCTACATGAAGATAAAGCTATTGTCAGTGATATCCACGGAACTACACGTGATGTTATCGAAGATACAGTAGACATACATGGCATTACATTCCGATTTATAGATACCGCTGGCATTCGGCAAACACGAGACACGGTAGAACAACTAGGCATCAAACGAACTTATCAAAAACTGGAAGAATCCTCTATCATTATTTGGTTGTTCGACCAACAACCAAGTGAGGAAGAATTACAAAGCATATACACACAAACAGAAAGGAAGAAATTGATACTGGTTCACAATAAGGTTGACCTCTCTCCTACCGTTAATGTAAGAAATGCCATACACATCAGTGCTAAGCAAGGAAACAATATAGAGCAACTAGAGAATGAACTTTATAAAGCTGCTGGTATCCCAGAAATTACAGAAAACGATGTAATTGTCACCAATGCACGCCATTATGAAGCACTAACAATGGCACATGAAAGCATCAACCGTGTCATTAATAACTTGGAAGAAAATGTTAGTGGCGACTTATTAAGCGAAGACCTTCGAATATGTCTAGACCAACTGGCCGATATCACCGGAGGACAAATCACCACCAACGAGGTACTCGGAACCATATTCAGCCATTTTTGCATCGGTAAGTAGGATGCAATAAATAACCATTACCAACCATCACTATTGATAGCGTAAAGCCCCTAAATAAAGGACTTTACGCTTTTTCTTTGTTATCAATACCGATTGATAATACCCTTTGTTTACTCCATTTTTGTACCGCATTTGTAACTTGGGCTCTCGTCTCAGGCTTGTGCCATCATCTACGAAATGATATTGAAGGCACTTTTGAGACGCATTGAGACAATGACGAAATGTCATTGATTGCCCAAATGAGAATTGGTGAGAAAATGCGAGATGCCATGAGACAGTCTCGGAGAGTAATAATAATAAAATTAAGCAAGTATACGCGAGTTCGGGAAAAAAAAGCATTTAAAAAGTTGGTAATCTCGC
>NZ_KQ960635.1 GCF_001553265.1 Prevotella sp. DNF00663
CAAGAGCTTTTTGTTGCTCAGGTACTTAAAAATTTTAAGTTATAATAGTGTTGCGGAATTAAGGTTAAAAAGCAAAGAAGATGGTAATTAGTAATGAGGTTATTTGCTTATTTAATTGTTTTCAATTATCTTTGAGCCACCATATATCAATAAGATGAGCAACGACAAGACCATACAAATGCAGGAGTTGATAGATAAACTCAACCAAGCATCGGAAGCATATTACAACGGACAAGGTGAACTCATGACCGACTACGAGTGGGACGCCATGTTCGACCAACTGAAAAAGATGGAGGAAGAGACGGGAGAAATACTTCCCAGCAGCCCGACAAATAAAGTTTCGGAAGACAATATCACCGGACAGAAAGAAGAACACGAGTTCTCTGCGCTGTCATTGGCAAAGACCAAACAGCCTCAAGACTTGGTAAAATGGGCAGAGATGCGCCCTATCTGGATTTCATGGAAGCTCGACGGCCTGACACTTGTGGTGACATACGATGACGGAAAACTCACAAAGGTGGTGACACGTGGCAATGGTCACATCGGTACCAACATCACTCATTTGGCCAATGCCATCAATGGGATACCATCAAAGATTCAAGCAGGGGGACATATCGTAATTCGTGGAGAGGCTGTTATCTCGTATGAAGACTTCGAACAATTCAATATGGAGGCAGAAGAGGAATACGCCAACCCGCGCAATCTGGCTTCCGGCTCGCTCACACTTAAAGACCCGGAGGAGGTAAAACTACGCCATATACAGTGGAAACCGTTCACGCTAGTATATTGTGATAAAGACGTCACATCGTGGGGAGAACGTATGGCAATGCTCGACCGGTTGGGATTCAGCTCTGTAGAGCGCGAAGTCATCAACACACCGACACTGGAAAACGTAGAGAACGTTATCGAACAATGGACGGAAAAGGTGACTAGCAAACAGTGCCCATATCCAGTTGATGGCCTCGTTATTACTTTCGATGATACAGAATATGCCTCAACCGGTTCGGTAACCGGCCATCATGCCACACGCGCCGGATATGCTTTCAAATGGCAGGACGAAGCTGCTACAACAGAATTAGACCACATCGAATGGTCGTGTGCGGCCAGTACAATCTCACCGGTAGCCGTGTTTAAACCAGTAGAGCTAGAGGGTACTACCGTGAAAAGAGCATCGCTATGCAATATCAGCGAGTGCGAGAGATTGGGAATCGGCGGTCCGGGGAGTGTACTTTCGGTCATCAAAGCCAATAAAATTATTCCGAAAGTCATTCAAGTGTCACAAGCTGTGGGAGCATTTGAGATTCCGTGCGACTGTCCGGTATGCCATTACGCCACTGAAGTGGTAACTAGTGAGAGCAGCGGGACAAAGACTTTACACTGCACCAATGCCCAATGTCCGGCGAAACAACTCAAAAAATTTGCTCGTTTAGTATCAAAAGAAGGGCTGAATATTGATGGTATCTCGGAACAAACTGTGGCAAAATTCATCAATCTAGGATGGGTTAAGGAGTATGCCGACCTCTATCATTTAGCTGAACATAGGCGGGAAATGTCGGTATTGGAAGGATTTGGCGTCAAATCGGTAGACAATATTCTGAAATCGATAGAGCGAACTCGTACCGTAGAAGCACGTCATTTGCTCTACGCACTAACCATTCCGATGGTGGGACAAGATGTATGTAAACGCCTACTCAACGCATACGAGTTGGACGACCTTATCTCCACAGCCATAGAAACGGAGGCTACCGACCACTTCGCGAGTATTGATGGAATAGGTCCGGAAAAGTCGGCTTCGTTCGTAAATTGGATGAAGGAAGAAGAGAATCAGACAATTGTGAGGCATCTAATAGCCGAGCTCACCATCACACAAGAACGACAAGAGACCACTGGAGAAAAATGTAAGGACTTGACTTTCGTCGTTACGGGGGACTTACACCATTATAAAATTCGCAACGAACTGAAGGCTTACATCGAAAGTCAAGGCGGAAAGATGACGGGAAGCATTAGCAAATCGACCAACTACTTGATTAACAACGACGTTAATTCTACATCGGGCAAGAACCAAAAGGCCCAACAACTAGGTATTCCTATCCTATCGGAAGACGATTTTTTGGAAAAGTTTGGATAATAAAAATGAGGGTGTGTCAAAATTGATATACTCTCTT
>NZ_KQ960636.1:0-34475 GCF_001553265.1 Prevotella sp. DNF00663
TCTATAAATGAAGGTTTTGCAGAGGTCTCAGTTTGGCAGTTTTGCTGAAAGGCCGCTACAGCAATGCTGATAAGCCCTTGCAGCAAGTTCATAGATATTGTCAAATCTGTCAGTATGGATGTGACAGAATTGTCATAGGAACGCTTTGGCATGGTTTTGGCATAGTAGTGGGTGAATCGATAGTATGTATGACTGTCGATAGAAGATAAGTAAATCTAACAATTAAAATATTATTTTATGAACGTTAAACCATTAGCAGACAGAGTACTGGTACTTCCTGCACCAGCAGAAGAAAAAGTAGGTGGAATCATTATTCCTGATACAGCAAAAGAAAAGCCACAGCGTGGCAAGGTTGTAGCTACAGGTAAAGGAACAAAGGACGAGGAGATGCTTTTGAAAGAAGGTGATATCGTGCTTTACGGAAAGTATGCCGGAACCGAATTGGAGTTCGGTGCTGAGAAGTATCTTATGATGCGCCAAAGCGATGTTTTGGCTATCGTAGAGGAATAATCAATCATTCTAACGCTTTAAATATAAATAATCATGGCAAAGATAATTAAATATAATACAGAAGCCCGCGACCTTTTGAAGCAGGGTGTAGACCAGTTAGCAGACGCAGTAAAGGTAACATTAGGTCCTAAGGGACGCAACGTTGTTATTGAGAAGAAGTTTGGCGCTCCTCAGATTACAAAGGATGGTGTGACCGTTGCAAAGGAAATTGAGTTGGAAGACAAGTTCGAGAACACTGGTGCACAGCTTGTAAAGAGCGTAGCTAGTAAGACTGGAGATGATGCCGGAGACGGTACTACTACCGCCACAATCCTTACTCAAGCCATCGTAACCGAAGGCTTGAAGAATGTAACAGCCGGTGCTAACCCTATGGATTTGAAGCGTGGTATTGACAAAGCTGTTGATAAAGTGGTAGAATTCATTAAAGGTAGTGCAGAGGTTGTAGGCGACAACTACGATAAGATAGAGCAGGTTGCTACCGTATCTGCAAATAACGATCCTGAAATCGGTAAGCTTTTGGCCGATGCTATGCGCAAGGTTTCTAAGGATGGTGTTATTACTATAGAGGAAAGCAAGAGCCGTGATACTAACATAGGTGTAGTAGAAGGTATGCAGTTTGACCGTGGTTATCTTTCAGGTTACTTTGTTACAGACTCTGAGAAAATGGAGTGTGTGATGGATAATCCTTATATCTTGTTGTATGACAAGAAGATTAGCAATCTCAAAGACTTCTTGCCTGTATTGCAGCCTGCTGCCGAGAGCGGTCGTCCTTTGTTGGTTATAGCAGAAGATGTAGACTCAGAAGCTTTGACAACATTGGTAGTCAACCGTTTGCGTGGTGGTTTGAAGATTTGCGCAGTGAAGGCTCCCGGCTTCGGAGATCGTCGCAAAGCTATGCTTGAAGATATTGCCGTATTGACCGGTGGTGTTGTTATCAGTGAGGATAAGGGCTTGAAGTTGGAACAGGCTACATTGGAAATGCTTGGTTCAGCAGAGAAGGTTACTGTCAGCAAGGATAATACTACTATTGTTAATGGTGGTGGACAGAAGGAAGCTATTGCCGACCGTGTTGCTCAAATCAAGAATGAGATTGAGAATACTAAGAGTTCTTATGATAAGGAAAAGCTTCAGGAGCGTTTGGCAAAGTTGTCAGGTGGCGTAGCTGTTCTTTATGTTGGTGCTAACAGTGAGGTTGAGATGAAAGAGAAGAAAGATCGTGTAGACGATGCTCTTTGTGCAACTCGTGCAGCTATTGAAGAAGGTGTTGTAGCCGGTGGTGGTACTACTTACATCCGCGCTCAGGAAGTCTTGAAGGATGTGAAGGGCGAAAATGCCGACGAACAGACTGGTATTAATATCGTAGTTCGTGCCATTGAAGAGCCTCTTCGCCAAATTGTAGCCAATGCAGGTGGTGAAGGTTCTGTTGTAGTGAACAAGGTTCGTGAGGGCAAGGGCGACTTCGGTTACAATGCACGTAAGGATGTTTACGAAGATTTGCGACAAGTTGGTATCGTTGATCCGGCTAAGGTGGCACGCGTAGCTTTAGAGAATGCTGCTTCAATTGCAGGTCTGTTCTTGACAACAGAGTGCGTGTTGACAGACAAACCTGAGCCTCAGCCCGCTATGCCGGCAGCTCAACCGGGTATGGGTGGCATGATGTAAACAGTGCTAAATACGCAAGGAAACAATAAAAAAGAGGGATGATTCTGCTAGGAATCGTCCCTCTTATCATTTTTTTTAAATATATGAGTGATTTTAAGCGTATCTAATTTGAACATATCCAAAATATTCCTACCTTTGCAAAAAGATTTGAAATATAATGTCGGAATACTTCCGAAAGAAGATATTTTTTGATTTGTTTTAGTAGATTAGTTTTTAAGTAGTTTGTTTTTAGAAATCGGATGTCGTGATGACAACCGATTTTTTTTGTTTAATACGATACTATATTATAATCTCAATATAATTTTGTAAATTTGCAATCAATATGAGACAAGGTGTAAATTGGAAGATGATAGCGCTCTATGTGATTGTTGCTTGGGCGCTCATATTGCTGACTGGCTCGTTCTTAATGTCGGCAGGTGTCTTTGTGTTGCTTTTTGCTTTAGAGTATATTATAGAGTATTTTATCGAGCAACGCAAGAAAAATAAAGGCACAAAATAGGCTGTATCTTGATAAACCTTGAACTAACAGAAAATGCCGTTCGGCTATAATCAACATAGAAATGCAAAAACTCATCGACCTATATAAGACTTGGAAAGGTCAAGAACCTGCTCGTATGGAGAAATTACCGGGCGCAGGGAGCAATCGACAATACTTTCGCTTATGGAGCAAAGACAATCAATCGGTAATAGGAGTCATTGGAACTAGCAGAGATGAGGATCATGCCTTTGTCTACATGGCACGGCATTTTGCAAAACAAAAATTACCAGTTCCCACAGTCTTAGCGGTGAGTAGTGATGAGTTACGCTACCTGCAAAGTGACTTAGGAAGTGTTTCTCTCTTTGATGCAATCAAAGGTGGACGGGAAGCCGATGGCCGTTATAACCAGCGAGAAAAACAGTTGTTGGTGAAAGCGGTGCGTGAATTGCCCGGTTTCCAGATTGCCGGTGCACGTGGAATGGAGTGGGAGAACTGTTATCCCCAACCCGAATTCAATGAAGATGGAGTGCTCTTTGATTTGAATTATTTCAAATATTGCTTCCTTAAAGCTACGGGATTAGATTTCCATGAGTTAAAATTAGAGGCCAACTTCCATATGTTTGCCAAAGATTTGACATCAGAAAAGGTTGAAAGTTTCTTATATCGAGATTTCCAAGCACGCAATATCATGTTGGATGATAAGGGAAATCCGCATTTCATAGATTTCCAAGGAGGCCGTAAGGGACCTTATTATTATGATTTAGCATCGTTCTTGTGGCAGGCAGCAGCTAAGTATTCGTTTAAGTTACGCAGGGAGTTGGTATCCGAATATTATGCATCTTTAAAGACGTATATAGAGGTTCCATCGGTTCGTCATTTCGTAGACAGACTTAGTTTGTTTGTTCTTTTCCGCACACTTCAGGTTCTTGGAGCGTATGGGTTCCGTGGGTATTTTGAGCGTAAAAAACATTTTATCGATTCTATTCCGGCCGCAATGCAGAATCTGAGAGAATTGTTGAAGTTGAATCCAAGCATATTTCCATATCCGTATATGATGGAAATGCTGAAACGTTTGACCGAGTTACCGCAGTTTGCAGAGACTGAAAAGCCTGTCGTAACGCGTGCTGATGGATATAAAATAACAGAGCATCCAATCTATGAAGCTCATCCTCAAGATGGTCCGGCAACTTTCTCGAAGTATGATGGGAAAGGTCCGTTGGTAGTACGGATATGGAGTTTCTCCTATAGAAAGGGTATACCGGAAGACCCGACAGGCAATGGGGGAGGTTATGTATTCGACTGTCGAAGTACACATAATCCCGGACGCTATGAGCCTTATAAGCAATTGACAGGTTTAGATGAACCGGTTATCCGTTTTTTAGAGGACGATGGGGAGATTCTTACATTCTTGGATAGCGTTTATAAACTAGCCGATAACCATGTCAGACGATATATACAGCGTGGTTTTACTAGCTTGATGTTCTCTTTTGGATGTACGGGTGGCCAGCATAGAAGCGTTTACAGTGCTCAGCATTTGGCTGAACATTTACATCGAAAGTTTGGAATAGAAGTTCGTATTTGCCATCGTGAGCAGAATATAGAGCAAATACTTCCGGCGGAAAGAAAATGATATTCCGCTATCGTGGAATGTAGATGTGAAACTTGTGCATTCCAAATAAAAAGACTAATTTTGCAGATATAAAACGACATAAGGACGATGATGCAAGCTATGATTTTTGCTGCAGGCTTAGGAACTCGCCTGAAACCGCTTACCGATAGCACTCCAAAGGCATTGGTAAGGGTAGGAGGGGAACCGTTGCTCAAGCATGTTGTCCTTAAATTAAAGGCTGCTGGATTTACTCGAATCGTTGTAAACGTTCATCATTTTGCCGACCAAATCATAGATTATTTGGCTGCAAACAACAACTTCGGATTGGATATTCTAATCAGTGATGAGCGTAGTGGATTACTGGAAACAGGCGGTGGTATCAAGAAAGCTAGACCCTTTTTTGATTTATCAGCTCCCATCTTAATACACAATGTAGACATTCTGAGCAATATAGACCTGCAAAAGTTCTATGAAGAAGGGTTGCATTCAGATGCGACACTGCTTGTAAGTGCCCGTAAGACGAAACGCTATTTTCTTTTTTCACAGGATGATACGCGTTTGTTAAAGGGTTGGACGAATATCGAAACACGTGAAGTGAAGAGTCCATATCAAGATTTGGAAATCGCAAATTATGATATGTATGCTTTCAGTGGTATTCATGTATTCTCGCCATCTTTATTTCCTTGCATGGACGATATGCCCGATAAGTTTGGTATTGTTGATTTCTATTTGAGTCATTGTAAGGACTATCGTATCCGCGGATATGTAAAAGATAATCTTAAACTCATGGATGTAGGGAAATTAGATACTCTGCATGATGCAGAAAAGTTTTTGAAAGAAATTTAATCAAATATATATTATGCAACAGAAGATAATCATATTAGACTTCGGTTCACAGACGACTCAATTGATTGGACGTCGTGTTCGTGAACTCGATACCTTCTGCGAAATCTTGCCTTATAATAAGTTTCCGAAAGACGACCCTTCGGTTATAGGGGTCATTCTGAGCGGTTCGCCTTATTCGGTACATGATAAGGAGGCGTTCAAGTGTAATTTGGATGACTTCGTAGGTAAGTATCCTGTTTTGGGAATTTGCTACGGTGCGCAGTTCATTTCTTATTCCGGAGGCGGAAAAGTAGAGCAGGCGGGTACTCGTGAGTACGGTCGTGCCAATCTAGAAACCATCAATCTAGAGTCTAAATTGTTCCATGGATTTGATAAAGGTTCGCAAGTGTGGATGTCGCATGGTGATACTATTACTGCCATACCTGAAGGATTTGATATTATTGGTTCTACTGGTGATGTGAAGTTTGCTGCATTCTCAAATGAGCAAAAGCGCATTTGGGCTGTTCAGTTCCATCCCGAAGTATACCATTCTTTGCAAGGTAAGACGCTGCTGAAGAATTTTGTAGTTGATATTTGTGGCAGTAAACAGGAGTGGAGTGCGGCTTCTTTCGTGGAAAGTACGGTAGAAGAGTTGAAGAAGCAACTCGGTAACGACCGCGTTATTCTTGGCTTGTCGGGTGGTGTAGATTCTTCTGTATGTGCTACTTTGCTGAATAGGGCGATAGGAAAGAATCTGACCTGTATCTTTGTTGACCACGGAATGCTTCGCAAGAATGAGTTCGATAAGGTGATGGAAGCTTATTCCGGACTTGGTTTGAACGTGATTGGCGTGGATGCAAGTGAGAAATTCTTCAAAGATTTGGAGGGTGTTACCGATCCGGAGCAGAAGCGCAAGATTATTGGTCGTGATTTCGTTGAGGTGTTTAATGCCGAAGCCAAGAAGATTACTGACGCCAAATGGCTTGCTCAAGGCACGATCTATCCCGACCGGATTGAAAGTTTGAGCATTACAGGTATGACCATTAAGAGCCATCATAATGTGGGTGGATTGCCCAAAGAGATGAAACTTCAGCTTTGCGAACCGTTGCAATGGCTATTCAAAGATGAGGTTCGTCGTGTAGGTTATGAACTGGGTATGCCCGAAAGATTAATTAAGCGCCACCCATTCCCGGGACCGGGTTTGGCCGTACGTATATTGGGTGACATTACCAGAGAGAAAGTTCGTATCCTTCAAGATGCCGACGATATATACATCGAAAAGATGCACGATTATGTTTGTGAAGATGGTGAACGCCTCTACGATAAGGTTTGGCAGGCTGGAACAGTATTGCTTTCGACGATTCGTAGTGTCGGAGTGATGGGCGACGAACGCACCTATGAGCATCCTGTTGCATTGCGTGCGGTGACCAGTATGGATGCTATGACGGCCGATTGGGCACATTTGCCTTATGACTTTATGGCCGATGTGTCGAATGAAATCATTCGTAAAGTGAAAGGCGTCAACCGTGTTTGCTACGACATCTCTTCAAAACCACCTTCGACAATCGAGTGGGAATAACACTTAGTGAGCAATGACGAATGTGAGAACGCGTTTTGGTCATATCGAAGATGAGTACAAACGCGAGGAATTGTTAAGGAAGATTGTCCACTCAGTAGAACAATTGAAACAAGGAGAATTGGAAGCATTATACTATGATATGCTGACGAAAGACTATATAAGGGAGTAAGCTCAGCGCTTATTCCCTTTTTTATGATGATACAAAGTTCTCTTTTATGAATTCTTGCAGCGGTTTGGCAAAATTGCTGTTCAGCCTTAACAGCAAAACTGAATAGGCTTGGCAGCATTGTTGTTAAGCCGTTGCAATGAATTGAATGAGGTGTTATTAGCTCTATCTCTGAAACAATATCTTTACCGAAAGGAGTTAAAGCAAGTCGTGCCAGTTTGAAATGTTGTTTGCCAAAAGGTATTCCGAGGATAGTAATGTAGAGTAGACCGCCGAATAACAGATGGGTAAGACAAATCCAAATGCCACCAATGAATATCCAAATAATATTCATGATAAGGTCTAAACAGCCGCCTATGCTAGAGTTTTCTACTACCTGTGAGCCGAAAGGCCATAAGCATAGAATTCCTATTTTAATAGTCTTGATGCCGAAAGGAATTCCTACTATTGTAATCATCAAGGCTAGGCTGGAAAGAAAATATCCGATGGCTGTTTCCAAGCCACCGAATATTAACCAAATGATATTTCCTAATATTTTCATTCTCTAAACAGAAGTATTATTTGTTCTTCAACAAATCACGAATTTCACCAAGGAGTTTTTCCTCGTTACTAGGTTCTGCCGGCACTTCAGGGGCAGCGGGTGCTTCTTCCTCTTTCTTTGTGTTAAGTTTGTTAATTCCCTTAACTATCAAGAATACACAGAATGCAATGATGATGAAATTGAATAATGTCTGTAGAAAATTACCATAGTTGATAGTTGCAGGGGCAAGTTTTTCTACGCCCATATCAATTGATGGTAGTGTGATTTTAAGGTCGGTGAAGTTTACACCACCAATGAGCCAACCAATAGGGGGCATGATAATATCGTCTACAATGGAGCTAACAATTTTTCCAAAAGCACCACCAATGATTACACCGACAGCCATATCGACTGCATTTCCTTTTACTGCGAACTCTTTAAATTCGGTTAAAAGCTTTCCCATAATAATTTGTTTATGATGATAAAATGTTATTTTGCCACCTTGAGTTTGCACTCTGGAAGTCTAATTCTTTCTTGCAAGCCTTGGCCGTTGTGGCGAGTTGATTTTTAATATTTTAATACTCTAATTATCTGCAAATATAGAAATAAATTTGTATATTTGCACTCGGAAAGAAGAAAAAATGTCTCAATGGCGTTATCTTTTGATATGAGAATGATTAAAGGGGTTTCGTCAGGATAGACAGAGATACTTTTTAAAATATGATATTTAACCCTTTAATTAATAAATTTAAAGTAAAATGATTAAAATTGCAATTAACGGTTTCGGCCGTATCGGTCGTTTGGCATTCCGTCAGATGTTTGAAGCAGATGGTTATGAAGTTGTTGCTATCAACGACCTTACAAGCCCCAAGATGCTTGCTCACCTTCTTAAGTATGATACAGCACAGGGTGGCTTCGCTGGAAAGTTCGGTGAAGGCAAGCACACTGTAGACTTTAAGGATTCTGTTCTTGCTGAGGATGGTAAGACTGTTGTAACTCCGGGCTCTATCACTGTAGACGGTAAGGAAATTACTATCTATGCAAAACCAAACGCTGCTGAACTTCCTTGGGGCGAGCTTGGCGTAGACGTAGTTCTCGAATGCACCGGTTTCTATACATCAAAGGCTAAGGCTTCTGCTCATATTCAGGCAGGTGCTAAGAAGGTTGTTATCTCTGCACCAGCAGGAAACGATCTTCCTACAATCGTTTACAATGTAAACCACGAGACTCTGACAGCTAACGATACTGTTATCTCTGCAGCTTCTTGTACAACAAACTGCTTGGCTCCTATGGCTGCAGCTCTTCACAAGTATGCTCCAATCCAGAGCGGTATCATGTCAACAATCCACGCTTACACTGGTGACCAGATGATTCTTGACGGTCCTCAGCGCAAGGGTGACCTCCGTCGTTCACGTGCAGGTGCTTGCAATATCGTTCCTAACTCAACAGGTGCAGCTAAGGCTATCGGTCTTGTAATTCCTGAGTTGAACGGTAAGTTGATTGGTTCTGCACAGCGTATCCCAACTCCTACAGGTTCTACAACTATCCTTATCGCAGTTGTTAAGGGTAAGGATGTAACCAAGGAAGGTATCAATGCAGCTATGAAGGCAGCTGTTACAGAGAGCTTCGGTTACACAGAGGATGAGATCGTTTCTTCTGATATCATCGGTATGCGTTTTGGTTCTCTCTTCGATGCTACTCAGACAATGGTTAGCAAGATTGACGATGACACATATCAGGTTCAGGTAGTTTCTTGGTATGACAATGAGAACTCTTATACTTCTCAGATGGTTCGTACTATCAAGTGCCTCGCAGAGTTGAAGTAATACACTAAGATATTACAATTGAAATATAAGGTCGGCTATCTGATAGATAGTCGACTTTTTTGTTTGCTTTCTTGGATTTGTGGGCGATAAACAGTATATTTGCATTTTGAATCAGAGCTCTGTATGTTCATTAAATCCAATTCATGGAAAAGATATGCCCTACAATATGATTACCATACTTGGTCCGACGGCGAGTGGCAAGACTGACTTGGCCGCTAGGTTGGCTTATGATTTAAATGCAGAGATTATTAGTGCTGATAGTAGGCAGGTATATCGGCGTATGGATATAGGTACAGGTAAGGACTTAGACGACTATACTGTCAATGGAAGGGATATTCCTTACCATCTAATAGATATTTGTGAGCCCGGTACCAAGTATAATTTATTCCGCTATCAGGAAGATTTTAGAAAGTCATATCAAAGTATTGTGAACCGTGGACGACTACCTATTCTTTGTGGAGGAACTGGATTGTATATTGAGTCTGTATTGAAAGGTTATCAATTATCGCCGGTTCCACAGAATGAATATTTGAGAAAATCGTTGGCTGAAAAGACATTGGATGAGCTTGTTCCGATGTTAGAGCAATTGAAGAGACAGACAGGAAGTATTATGCATAATACAACTGACGTTGATTCTTGCCAACGTGCTATCCGTGCAATAGAAATAGAAACCTACAATGTACAGCATCCTATGGCTAAAAGAGAGATGCCGGGAGTAGACTCTTTGATAGTAGGTCTTGACATTGAAAGGAATGCTCGAAGAGCAAAAATATCCCATAGACTTAAATCGCGTTTGGAAAATGGAATGGTAGATGAGGTGAAATCTATCCTTGATAGTGGGGTAGATGCAGATTCTCTTATCTATTATGGATTGGAATATAAGTATGTAACGGAATATATTATAGGAAGATTATCTTATGATGAAATGTATCATTTGCTGGAAATTGCCATACATCAATTTGCAAAACGACAAATGACATGGTTCCGTGGTATGGAGCGACGTGGGTTACATATTCATTGGATTGACGCATTAAGCCCAATGGAAGATAAGATAAATATAATCAAGAAGTTATGGCAGTAAGTGAAAATAGATGGGGAATACTCTTTTGTCCTAAGCATGAAGGGTGGAGTACTTCTGCAAAACAATGGAAGAAGATAGAGCGAAGTTTGAATAATCACGGCGTAGAATACGATTTTATACAGAGTGAGAATGCCGGTAGCGTTGAACGACTCGTCTCTATGATGGTCAATAATGGCTATCGTACTATTGTGATTGTAGGTGGTGATTCGGCTTTGAATGATGCTGTTAACAGCTTGATGCAAGTAGAAAAGAGGGTGCGCGATACTGTTACATTGGGATTAATACCCAATGGATTGATGAACGACTTTGCTCATTTCTGGGGATTTAAGGAGTCTGATTACGACCAAACAATAGAGTGGTTGAAAGCACGACGTGTTAGAAAGATTGATTTAGGATGTATCCGATACACCAATAAACTTGGTGAGAAATGTCATCGGTATTTCTTAAATTGTGTCAATGTGGGATTGATAGCTGCTATTATGAACCTTCGAAGACAGACACATCATTTGTTTGGTTCGCGTACATTGTCGTTTATATTCTCTTTTGTGCTGATGATATTCCAACGACTTGATTATAAGATGCATCTTAAAATCAATACCGATGAAGTGAAGCGAAAAGTGATGACTGTGTGTGTGGGTAATTCAACGGGGTATGGACAGACTCCCAATGCAGTCCCTTATAATGGCCTGTTAGATATATCTGTAGTCTATCATCCAGAGATGACACAATTATTAGAGGGCTTTTATCTCTTTGTTAAAGGTAAGTTCTTAAATCACAAAAGCGTGCATCCTTATCGTGCAAGGGAAATAGAAGTTCTAGAAGCACAGCATGCGATGGTAGGGATAGATGGGAGATTGATGAAAACGCCTGTCGGCCCCTTTAGAATCAATGTAGAACAGGAAGTTATTAATTTCCTAATACCGTCTTAACCCATCTTTGAAATTTTGACAAGCTCATCGTAATTGATGAGTTTTATCTTCTTGCCATCAATGGCAACGAGCTTTTCATCGGCAAAGGTTGAAAGTGTTCGAATGGCATTGCTTGTTGTCATATTAGAGATATTGGCCAAATCTTCTCGGCTCATATAGATGCTAAGAGTAAATCCATCCTCTTCCAACCCATAACTTTCTTGCAGGAATATCAATGCTTCGGCAAGTCTACCTCGAATATGTTTTTGGGTGAGATTGACGGTACGGTCGTCTGAGCAACCTAACTCCACGGCAAGTTTTTGAATAAAGAAAAAACTGATGTGATGATTGTCTTGCATCAGCTTGATGATTACATCCATGGGAAAGAAAGCTACTGTGGTGGTCTCAAAAGCCATTGCAGCCGTCTTGTATTCTTCTTTGGCAAAGTAAGCTCGGTAACCAAAGAACTCCATAGGCTTAAAAACGCGTAGAATTTGGTTGCGTCCACCGATGCCAACCTTATATACCTTGACTTTCCCATGTATCAGACACATTATTTGTGTAGGTCCATCTTGGTCTTTATATATTAATTCGTTTTTCTTAAACTTACGGATTTCAATGTTGTCAGACAGTATGATGCGTTGTTTGTCTGTCAATTCTTTCCATAAATTAGAAATCGCTTTGACAACTTCTTCTTTGTTGATCTCACCTTTCAAAGCCATAGTTTACCTTCCTCTTTTTATTAATTGGGTATGGTAGGATGTTTTTAAATAGTTCCAACTATGTGCAAAATTAACAAAAATGTTTGAAAATAAGTTTCCTTGTAGGAAAAATATAAGTGTCTACTTGAAATGATTTCAAATTTCAATAAAAACGCTTCTTTTATTTTGTATTACCGCAAGAAATGTTTAACTTTGAAGTCATGACAAGTGCTTTATGTCGTAACGGGAGGCTCTTGTTGTTGAAAATAATTATCGAAATATTTAAAACCTTAATACGGAACTATGAGTTATTTACGATTTGAAAAGGCATTGATGACTAATTTGGAAGAATCTTTGCCACGAGAATTACTCCGTACGAATCGTTCAGGAGCTTATTCCTGCTCTACGATAGTGGATTGTAATACTCGAAAATATCATGGCTTACTTGTTATTCCGGTTCCAGAGTTGGATGATGAAAATCATGTTCTACTTTCTTCGATGGATGTGACGGTTATCCAACATGGTGCAGAATTTAATCTTGGACTGCATAAGTATCAAGGCAATAATTATAGTCCATTGGGTCATAAGTACATCCGTGAGTTTGATTGTGGTAAGGTTCCCACCATAATATATAGGGTTGGAGGAGTCATTCTGAAAAAAGAAGTGGTTTTCCAGCACTATGAGAACCGAATATTAATACGTTACACGCTGGTAGATGCACATTCTGCTACAACGTTAAGATTCCGTCCTTTCTTGGCATTCCGCAGTGTTCGACAGTTTACTCATGAGAACTCAAATGTGAATAGAGATTACCAACAGGTAGAAGATGGAATCAAAACATGCATGTATGCGGGCTATCCCGATTTGTATATGCAGTTTAGTAAAAAGAATGAATTTATCTTCCAACCCGATTGGTACCGTGGTGTTGAATATCCAAAGGAGCAAGAACGTGGATATGCTTCAAATGAAGACCTCTATGTTCCCGGTTATTTTGAGATGAATATCAAGAAAGGGGAGAGTGTCGTCTTTGCTGCATCTACTTCTGAATCGAAGACAAAAACGTTGAAGAAGCTCTTTGAGACAGAGGTGGAAGAGCGCAGTCCGCGAGATAATTTCTTCCATTGTTTAGTCAATGCTGCCCATCAATTTCATATTCGTAAGCCCAATGACGACCGCTATATTCTTGCCGGTTATCCTTGGTTTAAATGCCGTGCTCGTGATACATTTATTTCATTACCGGGTCTGACGCTCTCTATCGAAGAGCAAGACTACTTTGAGTTGGTTATGAAAACTGCGGAAAAGGGATTGAGAGAGTTTATGGTTGGTAAACCGCTTACAGTAAATATCTATGAAATGGAGCAACCTGACGTACCTCTGTGGGCCGTTTGGTGCATACAACAGTATGCTAAGGAAGTAGGTAATGAGGCATGTCTTCGTCGTTATGGTTCCTTCCTAAAGGCTATCATCCAGTTTATTGAAGGTAACAAACATCCCAATTTGCATCTTGATGAGAATGGACTGCTTCGTACGGATGGTAAAGAAAAGCCGGTCACTTGGATGAATTCAGTGGCTAATGGGAGCCCCGTTGTACCTCGTACAGGCTATATAGTAGAGTTTAATGCGTTATGGTATAATGCTCTATGTTTCGCAGTTTCCTTGGCTGAACTAGATAATAATGCCAAGTCGGTAGCTTGTCTTCAGGCTTTGGCAGAGCGTTGTAAAGAGTCGTTTGTTAACGTATTCTACAATGAATATGGCTATCTGTTCGACTATGTAGATGATAATACTGTAGATTGGAGTGTCCGTCCCAATATGATTTTTGCCGTAGCTCTAGATTATTCACCGCTTGATTTGGTTCAGAAGAAGAGCGTTTTGGATATTTGTACACGTGAACTTTTAACGCCGAAGGGCTTGCGTTCGCTCTCTCCCAAGAGCGGAGGATACAACCCAATGTACGTAGGACCGCAGAGTCAGCGTGACTATGCATATCATCAAGGCACTGCATGGCCATGGTTGGTAGGCTTTTATATGGAGGCATGTCTTCGCCTTTATAAGCGCACTCGCCTTAGTTTTATTGAACGTCAGATGGTGGGGTACGAGGATGAGATGCTTTATCACTGCCTTGGTACAATCCCTGAACTCTTCGATGGTAATCCTCCGTTCCATGGACGTGGTGCTATTTCGTTTGCCATGAACGTGGCTGAGATTCTGCGAACATTGGAATTGTTGGAAAAATATAACTTTAAATAAGAATAGGAGGAGAATGCTATGAAAGTATTAATGTTTGGATGGGAGTATCCTCCTCACGTTTATGGTGGATTGGCAACGGCCAACTTCGGTATTTCCGAAGGACTCCATGCGCAAGGAGATATAGAGACCACACTCTGTTTACCGAAGCCTTGGGGTGATGAAGACCATACTTATGCGAATATTGTAGCCATGAACTGTGTACCGGTAGCATGGCGCGACGTGGATTATGATTATGTAAAGAGTCGGGTAGGGAATGTGATGAACCCTGATATGTATTTCAAAATGCGCGACCATCTCTATGCCGATTTCAACTATTTATATCTCAATGATTTAGGATGTATAGAGTTTGCAGGTGGGTATCCGGCTAATCTTCATGATGAGATTAATAACTACTCCATCATAGCGGGGGTTGTAGCTCGTACCGTTGAGTTTGATATTATACACGCTCATGACTGGCTTACTTATCCGGCGGGAATTCATGCGAAGAAAGTAAGTGGCAAACCTCTGTGCATACATGTGCATGCTACCGACTTCGACCGTAGCCGTGGAAAAGTTAATCCGACAGTCTATGGAATCGAGAAAGACGGAATGGACAATGCTGATTGCATCATGTGCGTGTCTGAATTAACTCGTCAAACAGTCATACACCAGTATCATCAAGATCCACGTAAGGTATTTACAGTACATAATGCCGTTTATCCTTTGAGTCCGGAGAATGATGCCATCCCTCGTCCTGACCATAAAGGAGGCGAGAAAGTGGTCACTTTCTTAGGCCGATTAACCATGCAAAAAGGGCCGGAATACTTCGTTGAGGCTGCTAATATGGTGCTTCATCGTAGTCGGAAGATTCGTTTCTGTATGGCCGGTTCGGGTGATATGATGGATCAGATGATTTATTTGGCAGCAGAGCGAGGGATCTCTGACCGTTTTCATTTCCCCGGATTTATGCGCGGAAAGCAGGTTTACGAGTGTCTTAAGAATAGCGATGTATATGTCATGCCGTCTGTCAGTGAGCCTTTTGGTATCTCTCCTTTGGAGGCAATGCAGTGTGGAACACCTACTATCATCTCTAAACAGAGCGGTTGTGCCGAGATATTGACCAACTGTATCAAGGTCGATTATTGGGATATCCATGCACTTGCCGACTCTATTTACAGCATATGTACGAATGAAAGTCTGTTCAATTATCTGAAAGAAGAAGGCAAACGAGAAGTTGACCAAATCACATGGGAGCGTGTAGGAGCTTGGATTCGCGAACTCTATATGCGTACTTTGGGGTGGAAATAGCGTCTGTCAATTTATATAGTTAAATATTTAAACGACCATAGATCATGAAAACAATATGTTTATATTTTGAAATACATCAGATTATTCATCTGAAACGTTATCGTTTTTTCGATATAGGAACAGATCATTATTACTATGATGATTTCGAGAACGAGCGTACCATCAATGATTTTACTGAGCGTTGTTATATGCCGGCATTGGATACTTTGCTCAGTATGATAAAGGAGAATGAAGGCAATTTTAAAGTGACGTTCTCGCTATCCGGTGTTGGAATGGAGCAATTGGAGATGCATGCCCCACAAGTTTTGGCCAAATTGCAAGAACTGAATGAGACCGGTTGTGTGGAGTTTTTGGCCGAACCTTATTCTCATGGGCTTTCTTCTCTAGT
Organism: Prevotella sp. DNF00663; assembly: GCF_001553265.1. GTDB lineage: Bacteria > Bacteroidota > Bacteroidia > Bacteroidales > Bacteroidaceae > Prevotella. Next base: position 15,791 of record NZ_KQ960636.1, read on the forward strand.
CAACGAAGAGTGTTTTGCCACCGACGTAAAGCGCCAATGCGAAAAAATCAAGGAATATTTTGGAAAGTATCCTACCGTCCTTCGTAACTCTTCTTTGATTTATAGTGATGATATTGGAGTCCAAGCTGCCGGTATGGGCTTTAAAGGTATGATTACGGAAGGAGCTAAACATGTGCTGGGTTGGAAATCTCCGCACTATGTATATAACTGTGCTTTGAATCGTAACTTGAAGTTGTTGCTTCGTGATTATCAACTCAGCGATGATATCGCATTGCGGTTTAGTGATACCGGTTGGGATGGTTATCCTCTCTTTGCAGATGTGTATATGAACAAGATTGCTGCTCTTCCGGCTGAAGAACAGAATGTTAACATCTTCATGGAGCTCTCTGCCCTTGGTATTTCACAGCCGCTTTCCAGCAATATTCTTGAATTCTTTAAGGCTTTACCAGCTTGTGCTAAGGAACGGAATATAACATTCTCTACTCCGAGTGAAGTATTCAAACAGACGAAGAGTGTTGGTGCGCTTGATGTTCCCGATACATTGAGTTGGGTAGATGAGGAACGTGACGTCAGTCCATGGCTTGGTAATCCCATGCAGCGTGAGGCTTTCAACAAACTTTATAGTGTTGCCGACCGTGTACGCATAGCCAACGACCCGCGTATAAATCAAGATTGGGATTATCTACAGGCTAGCAATAACTTCCGCTTTATGACCACCAAGCCAAGCAATGTGGGACTAGATCGCGGTATTTATACCAGTCCGTTCGATGCGTTTACGAACTATATGAACATCCTCGGCGACTTTATCAGCCGTGTTAATAGGCTTTATCCCGAAGAAATAGACAATGATGAGTTGAATAGTCTGCTTACGGCAATCAACAATCAGGGCGAAGAAATCGAGATGAAAGAAAAGGAAATCATCCGTCTGCAAGCCAAGGTTGAGAAGATGGAGAAAGCCGAAGCTGCTCGTCGTGAGAAACAATCAGCTTCTAAAAAGAAGACGACCACTACTCGAAAGAAGGCTGTCAAGGCTGCTCCTACAAAGAAAGAGGAGGCTAAGTAACTTTATCTAGTATATCTAAGGCATTTGTTTGGTATACCATTAGTGGTTTTATTATATTATTGCAAAGGCTCCGCAGCATTGCTGCGGAGCCTTTGCTGTTTTACTGAACTGCTGAGTCAGCATTGCTGTTATGTTCTTGCAGCAACTCAAGACTATTCTAAGCCATGCTAAACATGGTGTTTGGGTGAGCACAGATGTGCCATACTTGAGGTGTTGTGGTCTGTTTCTAGTCTTTCAATTCCTCTTTGAGAAACTTTACGGTGTAGCCTTTATTCTCTTTTACTACTTCTTCCGGTGTACCGGTACACAGTACTTTTCCTCCGCCACGACCACCTTCCGGTCCCATATCGATGATGTAGTCAGCTAGTTTAATGACATCTAGATTGTGTTCGATGATGATGACTGTATTGCCACGATCGACGAGTTTTTGAAGTACATCCATCAAGATGTTGATGTCTTCAAAGTGTAGTCCGGTAGTAGGTTCGTCAAGAATATAGAGCGTTTTGCCTGTATCTTTCTTGGCTAATTCCGTTGCCAGCTTCACTCGTTGGCTTTCACCGCCCGATAGGGTAGTGGAACTCTGCCCCAGTTTGATATATCCCAAGCCTACATCCTGCAGGCTCTTAATCTTTGGCAGGATGCTTGGCACGTTCTCAAAGAACTCTACTGCCTGATTGATAGTCATATCGAGGACATCGGCAATACTCTTTCCTTTGAATCTTACTTCCAACGTTTCGCGGTTGTATCTTTTGCCGTGGCATACCTCGCAAGGCACCATCACATCGGGTAAGAAATTCATTTCGATGGTTTTATAGCCGTTTCCACCGCATGTTTCGCACCTTCCACCCTTCACATTGAATGAGAATCTACCGGGCTTATAGCCACGTATCTTAGCTTCGGGCAGGTTGACGAAGAGCTTTCTTATCTCGCTGAACACGCCCGTATAGGTGGCTGGGTTGCTACGAGGAGTCCTTCCGATGGGGCTTTGATCTACATTCACCACCTTATCTATATGGTCTATGCCCTCGATAGAGTGATAGGGCATCGGCTTTTTCAATGACCGATAGAAGTGATGAGATAGGATTGGTTGCAGTGTTTCATTGATTAAGGTGGATTTACCCGACCCCGAAACGCCTGTTACCACGATGAGTTTGCCTAGCGGGAAATCTATATCAACATCTTTTAAGTTGTTGCCCGATGCGCCAAGCAGGCGTAGTGTTTTGCCGTTTCCTTTACGACGCTTGGCCGGAATGGCAATTTCTCGGTCGCCATTGAGGTAATCGGCGGTTATGGTATGTGTCTTGAGCATCTCTTGAGGAGTACCTTGGAATACCACTTCACCACCTTTTCGTCCGGCTTTGGGGCCGATGTCGACGATGTAATCGGCTGCCAACATCATATCTTTGTCATGTTCCACCACGATAACCGTGTTTCCGAGGTCGCGTAATTCCTTTAATGAACGAATGAGACGCTCGTTGTCTCGTTGGTGTAAACCGATGCTTGGCTCGTCGAGAATATATAGTACGTTTACCAATTGGGAGCCAATTTGTGTGGCCAATCGGATGCGTTGGCTCTCTCCACCCGACAGACTTGCCGATTGGCGGTTTAGAGATAAATAGTCAAGTCCTACCTCTAAGAGGAAGTTGACACGTGTTTTAATTTCCTTGATAATCTCTGTTCCAATCTTCTTTTGGGTATCGTCCATGTGCTCTTCCACTTGGTCGAGCCATTCCTTCAGCTCCAGTAAGTCAAAGTTGGCAACTGTTGCGATGTTCTTATCCCATATTTTATAAGAGAGAGCTTCACGGTTTAGTCGTTGTCCATGACATTCCGGACATTCGGTTTCGGCCAAGAATTGGTCGGCCCACTTTTGTCCTGCCGACGTATCATCATTCTCTATAACGTTTTGTAAGTACTTGATGATACCGTCAAAATCAATGAAATAGTCGGAACTTGTGTGTACAAGTTCTTTGCTAATTTTCACTTTCTCAAGACTTCCGTATAAAATCTCGTCTACAGCTTCTTGTGGAATATCTTTGAACGGAGTCTTCAGCGTGCAGTCGTATTTATCAAGAATGGCGCCAACTTGCCAGAAAATCATTTGGTTCTTGTATTTGCCAAGTGGCAAAATGGCTCCATCATGGATGCTCAATTTGTCGTTTGGAATGACCTTCTTCAAGTCTATTTGATTTACATAGCCCAATCCTTTGCAGTGTGGACAGGCACCTTCGGGAGAATTGAATGAGAAGATATTGGGCGCAGGATCCTTATATGAGATTCCCGAAGTGGGACACATCAATCGCTTGGAGTAATATTTGCCCTCGTTACTCTCCTTATCCAGTATCATGATGAGGCCTTCACCTTCTCGCATGGCCACCTGAACTGTCTTCTTCAATCGCTGATCATCCTTGGATTGTACGGCCAGTTTGTCTATCACGACTTCTATGTTGTGGTTCTTATAGCGGTCGGTCTTCATGCCGGGTTTGAGGTCCATAACTTCCCCATCTACCCGTATATAGAGGTAACCTTTGCGCCGCATGCTTTCAAAAAGTTCACGATAATGTCCTTTTCGGTTTCTTACAAGTGGGGCAAGAATGTAGATTTTCTTGCCATCATAGGTGTTGAGAATCATCTCTAGCACCTTTTCTTCGGTGTATCTCACCATCTTTTCGCCCGTCATATAGCTATAGGCTATGCCAGCTCTGGCGTATAGCAGACGTAAGTAGTCGTAGATTTCGGTGGTCGTACCAACCGTTGAGCGTGGATTTTTATTGGTTGTCTTCTGCTCAATACTGATAACCGGACTCAAACCTGTAATCTTATCAACGTCCGGACGTTCCATGTTTCCTAAGAAATTGCGTGCGTATGCTGAGAAAGTCTCGATGTATCGACGTTGTCCTTCGGCAAAGATTGTGTCGAAAGCCAATGACGATTTACCCGAGCCACTAAGTCCGGTGATGACCGTTAATGAGTTACGCGGAATGGTAACATCTATATTTTTCAGATTATGTACGCGTGCTCCCCAAATGTTTATTTGGTCTTCATTCCTATTCATGTGCGTTGCTATATCCTCTTAACAGGTTTACATCTTTTCTAATATTGAAAGTACGGCCATCTGCCCCTTTCGCTTTAACCAAGACAAAATACACTCCTTCCTTGACGTTTTGTCCGCGAAAAGTCCCATCCCAGCCTCCTGCCGGGTCATTCCATTCATAGAGTTTCTGTCCCCATCTGTTGAAAATGTAGGCTTTAAACTCCACAATGCTCTGATAACCTTTTTTGGCTTTATAGATGTTGTTGACTCCGTCATCATTGGGGGAGAACGCATTGGGCATTTCAAGCTTACTTTCCGAGATGGTTATCGTGATGGGATTGGTGTCCTCACTTTGCCATGTGATAGACTCACCCCCTTTCGTAAAGGTGGCATAAAGCTGTACGTAATGCGATCCTGATTCCTTAAACGTATAGCTGGTATTTTCCTCATATCTAATAAGATACGGCGTCTTGGCATTTCCCTCAGTATAGAAATGCCATTCATAGTGGGCATCCCATCCCGTCTGATTGAGTACATTGGCTTTGAATGCACATGTAACAGGGGCAGAACCTGAATAAGTTGTTATGCCTTCATCAGTCGTTCCGTCTGTCGTAGTGACGTTGACGGTAGGGCTTATCGTAGGCGTAACATCTGCATATACAGCAATCGGAGAAATCGAAAGCATTGCTGTTATGATAGAAGTATGTAATATCCCTATTCTCATTGTTTGTAATTGTGCAAAGTTACTAAAAAGATGAGAGATGTCATATGGGGATGAGAGTTTTTTTGTATTTTTGCAATTGTAATAAATAAAAGCACCAATCATGAAGTATTTGACTCGCTATGCGTCATTCATATTATTCTTATTCTTGGCTTTATCAGCTGTCGGACAGACCACAAAGTGGCGCGATATGTATAAAGTAAAGAAGAAAGATACCCTTTTTGGAATAGCTAGACAATATGGAATATCAATTCCAGAACTAATGAATGCCAATCCCGAAATGAAGGTAGAAGGCTACTCTCTCAAGAAAGGAGATTATATATTTATTCCTTATTCTGCTCCGGAAGCGGCAACCGCCAAACCTACTCAGCCGGTAACGCAGGCTAAATCTACTGTGAAACAAGCTGTTGGGCGCACCGTGAATATTGGTGTGATGCTGCCTTTACACGATGTTGACGGTGATGGTAGACGCATGGTTGAGTATTATCGTGGTGTCTTGATGGCATGTGATAAGCTGAAGAAGGAGGGTATTTCCACCTCTATCCATAGTTGGAATGTAGCTATTGATGCTGATGTAAGAACAGTATTGTTAGATGATAATGCCAAGAAATGCGATTTGATATTCGGTCCTCTGTACACGAAACAGCTCAAATCGTTGGCCGAATTCTGTACACGTAACGATATTAAATTGGTCGTTCCGTTCTCTATTAGTGGCAATGACGTGGAGGCATATAAGCAGATCTATCAAATCTATCAGAGCCCGACGAAGCAGAATGATGCTGCTATCAAAGCATTTTTGGAGCGATTTCCGCACCATCATGCTGTCTTTATCGATTGCAATGATACCACTAGTCGCAAGGGAATATTCACATTCGGGTTACGTAAACAGTTGGATCAACGCGGTATCAAGTATAATATTACGAACTTGAAATCGAGTGAAGAGATGTTTGCCAAGGCGTTTAGTCGTACAGAGCCCAATGTTGTTATTCTGAATACTGGTCGTTCGCCGGAGTTGAGAGTGGCACTTGCCAAACTTGATGGTTTGTCTGTCAGTTATCCACAGGTACGAGTTTCTATGTTTGGATACACGGAATGGTTGATGTATGTGGACTATTATCTGCCGTCATTTTATAAATATGACACTTACATTCCTACCACATTCTATTATAATCCTGTTGATAGTCAAACGAAAGAGGCTATAAATAATTATACGCGATGGTTCCATGCGAGTATGCAGAATGCGTTGCCTCGCTTCGCATTGACAGGTTATGACCATGCTTCTTATTTTGTTCGAGGTCTGTGGAGATATGGAAAATCCTTTATAGGAAGTAAATCCCAGAATGTATATAAGGCTATGCAGACTCCTTTGTATTTCAATAAGGTGGGCAATGGAGGTTATATGAATGACTGTTTCCAATTGATTCATTATACTGGTAATCAAACTATTGAGAGCATCAACTATTGATATGAAGAACCGTTATATCCGTTTTGTATTTGTAGGTGCAATGCTCTTGACGGCATCTTTTGCCCACGCTCAGGTGGGAGAGTACCGTAATGACCTTTCTGTTGGAGTCAATGGGGGCTACGTGATGAGTCAAGTAGGCTTTACTCCCAAAGTGAATCAGAAGTGGCTGGGAGGTATGACTGGTGGTTTATCTATCCGTTATAAAAGTGAAAAATACTTTAGTACGATTTGTTCTATTGTGGCAGAAGTGAACTATTCTCAGGTAGGTTGGAAAGAAGATATTTTGGATGTAAACGATAAACCGGTGATAAATGCCACCACTGGAGTAGCCGAAGAATACAGCCGAACACTCTCTTATGTGCAGGTACCTGTGTTTGCCCATTTGGCATGGGGGCGCGAAACGCGAGGCGCACAGTTCTTTATTAACTTGGGACCACAGTTTGGTTGGCTGCTTAGTGAGCGTACTCAGAAGAACTTCGACTTCGCTTCAAGGAATACCAAAGACCGTGTTAGCTCAGTAGTAGCGCAAGATACGATGGCCGTGGAGCATAGTTTCGACTATGGAATTGCTGCGGGCGCAGGTTTGGAATATAGTATTCCTGCCGTAGGACACTTTGCGTTGGAGGCCAGATATTATTTTGGACTGGGCAATTTATACGGTGCTTCAAAGAAAGATTACTTTGCTAAATCTAATCTAAGTAATGTTGTGGTAAAGATGACTTACTGGTTTGATATAGTTAAAACCAAGAAAAACAAAAATAAAAAATAATCACTTAAATTCTTAATGACTTATGTTTGAAAACCAACCTAAAGGACTTTATGCTTTAGCATTGGCTAATACCGGCGAAAGATTCGGTTATTACACCATGCTAGCTACCTTTGTACTCTTCTTGAAAGCCAACTTTGGCTTCTCAGCAGGAACGGCCGGTTCTATCTATGCAGCCTTCCTCGCATTAGTTTATTTTCTTCCTTTCATTGGTGGTATCCTTGCCGATAAGTTCGGTTATGGCCGAATGGTGAAGATAGGTGTGATGATTATGTTTGCCGGATACGTGGTTTTAGCTATGCCACTAGGCGCAAATGTCATTGCAATTATCGGTATGGCAGCCGCATTGTTGATGATTTCGGCTGGTACCGGATTGTTTAAGGGAAATCTGCAAGTAATGGTGGGTAACCTATATGATGACCCTCGCTATTCATCTCAGCGCGATTCGGCTTTTTCTATCTTCTATATGGCCATCAATATTGGTGCGCTCTTTGCTCCTTCTGCTGCCGTTGGTATCATGAAGTGGGCTCAGAACAATCTCGGTGTAGGTGTCAATGATAGTTATCATTTTGCTTTTGGAGTGGCATGTATCTCATTGATAGTTTCTATCCTTATCTATTATGGATTCAGAAGCACTTTTAAACATGTAGAAGGAAATGGTACAGTACGTACTTCTGAGGCTAAGGATGAGGTTGTAGAGTTGTCACCCAAGGAAACCAAAGACCGTATTACGGCTCTTATCTTGGTGTTTGCAGTCGTTGTATTCTTCTGGATGGCTTTCCATCAGAATGGTCTTACGTTAACCCTTTTTGCCGATGAATTCACCGTGAAGAGCACTACCGGTGTTGAAAGTATGTTCTTCGACGTATTTAATTTGGTATTGGCTATCGTGATGGTGTATGGCTTATTTGGTCTCTTCCAATCTAAAACAAGTCGTGGAAAAGGCATTGCCGGTGCTATAGTTGCTTTAGCTGCTGCCGGTTTGGCATGGAAATATGCTCATATATCAGGTTCAACAGAGATTGATGCTCCTATCTTCCAGCAGTTCAATCCATTCTTTGTGGTTGCTTTGACACCTGTAAGTATGGCACTATTTGGTTGGCTAGGTCGCGTAGGTAAGGAGCCATCTGCTCCTCGTAAGATAGCATACGGTATGTTGGTAGCTGCTATTGGTTTCATGATTATGACGGTTGGTTCTGTCGGTCTTCCTTCTCCGGCGATGCAAGCTGCTAACGGTGCTACACCCGAAACATTGGTATCATCCAATTGGCTCATCTCTACCTATTTGGTATTGACATTCGGTGAACTTCTGCTTTCACCCATGGGAATCTCTTTTGTCAGCAAGGTTGCTCCTCCAAAGTACAAAGGTATGATGATGGGAGGATGGTTTGTGGCTACCGCTATTGGTAACTATCTTACCAGTATTCCTGCCTTATTGTGGGGCGATGCGCCTCTGTATGTGGTTTGGGGATTGCTTATTGTGCTCTGCCTGTTGGCATTTATCTTCATGCTTGCGATTATGAAGAAGCTTGAAAAAGTGTGCTAAGCAGCATTTAGAAATATAGACAAGCGGTGCAACTTGTTTGGGTTGCACTGCTTTTGTTATGTATTGATGTTCCTAATCATGCTATATCACCATCTTACCATGTCGCTTTTAGGATATCTATACTTTTTATTGGATTTACTGCAGAGGCATGGCAACATTGCTGTTTAGTCTCTGCAGTTTCGCTGACTCAGCCTTGCAGCAATCTTGCTACGGCCTTGCAGTGGAGTCGTAGATAAGTGCACAGGATGACGAGTGGATGAAGTTCGAGTGAGAAGTGAAGTTTTATGAGTAAATAAAGAATAATAAAAAATCCCCTTCACAGATGGCTTTGTTCCATTCCATGAAAGGGATTGTTTTATAATATTGTTATCTTACTTCTTTATATTGGCTTTTTGTAGGCCATATCCTTTCTTTTTATCGATGGCAATGAGCACCAACGATGTAATAATGGCAGCGATACCGAAGCCGGTGAAGATACTCATGGAGGTGGTATAGCTTGGGTCGCTTCCGTTAACTCTTCCTATCCACATTGGAACCAAGGACAATCCTATATTCTGGATGTAGAATATAACGGCGTAAGCACTTCCCAAATACTTCAAAGGAATAATCTTTGGGACGCTTGGCCACATGGCAGATGGTACCAAAGAGAAGGCAATACCTAGAATAATCATGATGATAACGGCAAACCAACCGTATGGCATGATGTGGGTAGCAAAGATGAGATGTACGCCTGTTAGCATAGTACTACCGATCAACATCAGTGTGGCACCTTTGCCTACCTTATCATATATAGAACCGAATAGGGGAGTAAGGAAGATGGTTCCAAATGGAATCAAGCCGGGAATGATACCGGCCCATTCCTCTTTTACGGCATAGTTGGCAACCATTAGCTTGGTAGCAAACTTCAAGAAGGGGAACACACCGCTATAGAAAAGGAGGCATAAGATGGTAATACACCAAAAGCCGGGATTGGTAAAGATAAGTTTCAAATCGCTGAAATGGAATGATTCGTCTTCGCTCTCTACAGTGTTTTCTGCATTATATGCAGCTGTCGATGCATCTAGTTTCTTGTCCATGACGTTGTAAACCAAGAATGCCAGCAGACCAATGATTAAGAGTGCTGCGCCTAAGAGAATGGGAGCGCCAATAGAATTGCCAAAAGCCTTGGCAATAGGGAGGCTTCCCATCATAGCAGCCGCAGTTCCTAGACGAGCCAATGCCACCTGTAATCCCATGGCTAATGCCAACTCGTGACCGGCAAACCATTTCGTCATAATCTTAGAAACGGTGATTCCGCAGATTTCACAGCCAACTCCGAAGATGGCAAAACCGAGTGAAGCGATAGCCGCCGACATCGGTAATGAGAAGTTGACAAAATCGAGTGTGAATTTGGTATCGCCGAAATCTCCAGTGATTCCGTAGTATTTGATGAATACACCGGCAACCATGAGTACGCATGATAAGATTCCGGCAAATCTGATTCCCATCTTGTCGAGGATGATACCCCCGAAGAATAACATGAGCAGGAAGACGTTGATGAGACCGTAAGAGCCGGCAAAGAATCCGTAATCATCGGAACTCCAACCAAGTCCACCAGCCGATGCTGGCTTGGTAAGTAGTACTTCTAGCGGTGACATAACGTCGGTGATGAAGTATCCCATCATCATTGTGAAGGCTACGATGAACAAGGCTGTCCATCTAGCACTGGCACTGTCACTCAATTTCTTTTGTATTTTTTCGACCATTTTTATTGATATGTATTATTATTTTTTCAACCATTTATCCAACCAACTGAAGAAGGTACGCTGCCAGAGAATACCGTTTTGTGGCTTCAATACCCAGTGGTTTTCATCGGGGAAGATGAGAAGTTCGGCCGGGATGCCGCGCATACGGGCTGCATTAAATGCTCCCATACCTTGATTAGCATTGATTCGATAATCTTTTTCACCGTGAATGACGAGGATGGGAGTATCCCATTTGTCGACAAACTTGTGAGGACTGTTGTCATAAGTCTTCTTGCCATTGGCTGTAATATCCTTGTTCCAAGGCGCACTCTCGTATTCCCAATTAGAGAACCATGCTTCCTCGGTATCGGTATACATGCTTTCGAGGTTGAAAGCACCGTCGTGTGCGATGAACGCTTTGAATCGTTTGTCGTGGTGACCGGCCAAATAGAATACCGAGAAACCACCGAAGCTGGCTCCTACGCATCCCAATCTGTCTTTGTCAACATAAGGTAAGTTGGTGGTAGCATCGTCAATGGCACTGAAGTAATCGTTCATACATTGACCGGTCCAATCGCCACTGATGTCCTCGTTCCATTTGCTTCCAAAGCCCGGAAGTCCGCGTCTGTTGGGGGCAATAACAATGTACCCGTTGGCTGCCATGATTTGGAAATTCCAACGATAGCTCCAAAATTGGCTTACCGGACTTTGTGGTCCACCCTCACAGAATAATAGAGTGGGGTACTTCTTTGTGGCATCGAAGTGTGGCGGAAGTACTACCCAAACGAGCATATCTTTGCCATCGGTGGTCTTCACCCAGCGCTGTTCTGTCTTGCCGAGTGCCAATTGGTCGTATATATGCTTATTTTCAAAAGTTATTTGACTAACAATTGCTTTCTTCTCTTTGCCCGGTTTCACCAAGAAAAGTTCGTCGCCATTCTGATGAGAGTGTCTGCTTGCTAAGAGCATATTACCGTTGTTGGCTAGTTGTATGCTTCCATAGTCAAACCAACCGTCGGTAAGTTGTATCACTTTTCCCTCTAGGTTAGTCTGATATATCATTTCTGTGGCATGCCAAATACCGAGGAAATAAAGTGTTTTTGAGTCGTTATTCCAGCAGTAATCGTCTACATTGGAGTCGAAACTCTCCGTTACGTATTTCTTTTTTCCGGTTGCCAAGTTGTATACGCATAGGCGGTTGCGATCGCTCTCATAGCCGTTGTGCTCCATACTTTGCCATGCAATGTATTTGCCATTGGGCGAGAATTTTGGGTTGACATCGTAGCCTACATTCATATCTGCATCTTGATGATTCACCGCTTGAGTCTTCATCGTCTTGGTAGCATCAATCTTTGGCTCGACATAACCGACTGGTTTGCAGATGTTTTTGGTCTGCTTAGTCTCTATATCGTAAAGATATATGTCGGTATCTGTGGAGATTGCGTATTGTATTCCCTCTTTTTTTCGAGAAGTATAGGCAATGATTTTAGAGTCAGGACTCCATGCTATTTGCTCTATTCCACCAAAAGGAGCAACCGGACTTTCGTAAGGTTCGCCCTCCATGATGTCTGTTCCATTGTTGATACCGGCCTCTGATACCTCTGCAAGGAATGGATGAGCAATGCTTTCTACGTAATGATCCCAGTGGCGATAGTTCATATCGGTGACCAATCTACCTGTAGCTTTGGGTAAATCATCAGGATTCTTTTTGATGGTTCCGTAGTAAGGAATCGATTTGATGAGCACCACTTTCTTGCCATCGGGGCTAAAACGGAAGCCCTCAATGTCTATAACTGAGTGTGATAATTGCTTGCGTTCGCTTCCATCTGCCTTCATACTCCATATCTGACCGGCTCTTAAGAAGGCTATTCTTTGGCCGTTTTCAATCCATGTAGCATCGCTTTCGCTCTTGTTATCAAGTGTAAGTTGTTTCTTGTTCTTGCCATTTATGTCTGCAAGATAGAGTATTGTATGACTCTTATTCTCTTTTACACTGTAATAAGATACTTGATATACTATTTGTTTTCCATTCGGAGAAACCTGTGAACCACCCATTCTGCCCATGGCCCAAAGTGCTTCCGGAGTCATCAAGTCGGATTGTAGAGTGATGTGATGTGGCCCTATGATACTCTGTTCTTGGGCTTGGCTCTGTGTTGATACAGTGAGCATTGTTGCCATTGCTAGTCCCACTATTCTGTTCATATTTGTTGTTATAATGCTAAAAGAGCCACTAACTTTCTTCTTTTTCCGAATTCGAGTTAGTGGCTTCTGTGTTATTTATAATCCTTTTTTCTTTCTATTGAGTTCTTCTTGCTTACGTCTGGTTTCTTCTTGTTGCTTCTGTTGCATCTCTTGCAAGGCTTGGAGTCTGGCAGCTAAGCCTCCCATTTTCTTCTGAGGATTCGCTTGGTTCTCCTTATAACGTGTTTCCAAGAGTTGAAGAAGTTTCTCGTCGTTGGTCGTTTTTCGCAATGCCCACATGATAGCAGCACTGAAGAAGAGGCTGACGAAGTAGTAGAAATTCAGTCCGGCACTATAGTCGTTGAACATAAAGAAGAAGAATAGAGGCATCAGATACATCATGTATTGCATCATCTTCATCTGTTCAGCCTGCTGACCTACCATCTGATCGCGCTGTTGACGCATTGTCATCCAAGAGTAAAGGACGTTGGCTATGCAGAAAAGAATACAGGTTAAGCTCAAGTGATCGCCTATCAACCAAAGATTATTGTTCCATTCGAAGATGGGATCGTAGGTACTTAAATCTTTAATCCATAAGAAATTCTCACCTCGTAATTGGATAGCGTTCGGCACAAAGTTGAACATTGCAATCCAGATAGGCATCTGTATCAGCATAGGAAGACAGCCTGATAGTGGGCTTACCCCATACTTAGAGTACTCAGCCATCATGGCTTGTTGCTTTTGCATTTGGTCTTCCGGCTTGTCATATTGCTTGGTTGCCTCGTCCAATTTCGGTTTCAACACACGCATTTTGGCTGAACTCATGTAGCTTTTCTTCACCATCGGGTAGGTAATAACCTTTAGCAAGAGGGTTATCAGTATCAATACGATACCCATATTGATATTGAGTCCGGTCAGGAAATCGAATACATAGAGGGTAAACCAGCGGTTGATGATGCGGAAGAGTGGCCAGCCTAAGTAAACCAAGCGTTGTAGTTGAAGATCCTTACCAAAGGTACTTTCTTTTTCAACCTTTTGTAATAGCCTGAAATCATTGGGGCCGTAATAGAACTCAAACTCCGATGCTTGATTGCCTTTGGGGTCGAAGAAAGTCTTCAATTTAGCTCTATACTGCTTCAAATATCCGCTTTCTTTCTCTTGGGGGATACTTGTCATCAGTGAATTTGCTGCAAAATCATTCTTCGCAATCATTACGGCTGAGAAGAATTGATTCTTAAATGCCACCCAATCTGTTTTGTCTTCGATACTCTCATCAATCTTTTCTTGGGTTTCATTCAAGTAATCTGTGCCTCCATCTACTTTGTGATAGGTGAGGGTAGCGTAGCGATTCTCGAATGTGAAACCGCGTTCTTGCTGGCGGCACATGTCTTCCCAAGTCACATCCATAGTTGATGTGTTTGGGGCAAATAGGCCTGCCATGCCACTCACACGCATCTGCATGCGTAGCAGATAATCTTTGCCAAGTGTATAATTGATAGTAATAGCCTGACCACTATTGGCACTAGCGGTGAATGTAACAGTAGAATCTGTTACCTGACTTGGCTGGAAATACAAGTCTTGCGTAGCAATATTGGTCTGTTTGGCCGCCAATGTATAATTCAAACTTTGGTCTTTCCCATCGAAGATAGTCACGTCTTTGTTACCATTACGATCTGAGAAATTCTTGATAACAGCTTTGGTTACGGTGGCTCCCTTCGTATTGAACGATAGTTCTAGTTTCTTGTTTTTGAGGATGACAGTGTGTGCTTCACCCACCAATGATTCGTGGAAAAGAACTGTGGTATCGGTCAGTGCTGCTTGTTTCTCGGCAGTCTGTTGGGCTTTAGACTTAAATTCGGCAGCCTTCTTTGCTTCCTCTTGTTTTGCTTTTGCGATGGAGTCTTGTACAAATGCAGCTCTCTGTTCTTCTTTAGAGGGCTGGCTCCACCAACTGAAACCTATCAGTACGAGACCAATTAATACAAGCCCAATTACGTTATTGCGATCCATTATTGTTTGTTAGATAATGATAGCCAAGTCTCGTAAAATAACAATGGGACTTGGCTATCGTATGAAATGTTTAGTGTTTCTTGCTTTCGCTAGCCGTTTTAATGAAGTCTACAAAGAGTGGATGTGGCTTTAAAACGGTCGATTGATATTCCGGATGGAACTGCGTACCGATGTACCATTTCAGTCCTGGAATTTCTACTATCTCTACCAAGTCGCTTTCCGGATTCTTTCCAACACACATCATGCCGGCCTTTTCGTACTCGGTCAGATAGTCGTTGTTGAATTCATAGCGGTGGCGATGGCGTTCCTGAATATGCTCTTGTTTGTAAATATCGAAGACACGAGAGTTTTGTCGCAGTTTACAATCGTATGCACCAAGACGCATAGTACCACCCATATTGGTGATATTTTTCTGCTCTTCCATGATGTCGATAACGTTATGCTCGGTCTTCTCGTCCATTTCACGGCTGTTAGCATCGCTATATCCCAATACATTGCGAGCAAACTCAATCACCATCATTTGCATACCTAGGCAGATGCCAAATGTAGGAATGTCGTGGATGCGAGCATAGTGAGCAGCGATAATTTTTCCTTCGATACCACGTTGACCAAATCCCGGACATACCATGATACCATCTTGACCTTCCAAGAGTTCGCTGATATTCTCTTCGGTTATCTTCTCTGAGTTGATAAAAGTGAGCACGGTCTTGCGGTCGTTGTACGTACCTGCTTGAGAAAGGCTTTCGCGTATGCTCTTATAAGCGTCTTGCAAGTCGTATTTACCAATCAGGCCGATGTGTACTTCTTCGGTAGCTTTGTTCCTTCTTTCAAGGAATTCTTTCCACGGACCGAGCGTAGGTTTCTCACCGACAGGCTCGCCTATTTTGCGAAGGATGGCTGCATCGAGTCCTTGGTTCTGCATATTGACAGGTACTTCGTAGATACTTGGCAGATCTTCACTCTGAATAACGCAGTCGAAATCTACGTTACAGAAGCTTGCAACTTTCTTTAAAATGCCTTCTCCGAGGTGTTTCTCGGTTCGTAAAACCAATATGTCGGGTTGAATACCAATGCTCTGTAGTTCTTTTACTGAGTGCTGGGTAGGTTTCGTCTTCAATTCTCCAGCCGCCTTTAAATAGGGGACGTACGTCAAGTGTACGTTGATAGCATTCTTACCAAGTTCCCATTTGAGCTGTCTGATGGCTTCCATATATGGAGCACTTTCGATGTCGCCGATAGTACCACCAATCTCTGTAATGACGAAATCGTAATGGTATTTTTGGCCAAGCATCTTCACATTGCGCTTGATTTCGTCGGTGATGTGGGGCACAACCTGAATGGTCTTGCCTAAATAATCACCACGACGTTCTTTGTCGATGACAGCTTTGTAGATTCTACCTGTAGTAAGAGAGTTGGCCTTAGTGGTTTGAATGCCGGTATAACGCTCGTAATGTCCCAAGTCCAAATCTGTCTCCATACCATCCACTGTGACATAGCATTCGCCATGTTCGTAAGGGTTTAGCGTCCCCGGGTCGATGTTAATGTACGGGTCGAACTTTTGAATTGTGATGTTATATCCCCTTGCTTGTAGAAGTTTACCAATAGATGCAGAGATGATACCTTTGCCTAATGATGATACCACTCCGCCGGTTACGAAGATGTATTTTGTCTCAGCCACGATGTTTGGTTTAAATAAAAATGTTCAATGTGCAAAATTACAACAAAATAATGAACCCTCCAAAACTAATCAATATTAATATTTCGGCATTGTGTTCTTGCATACCTAAATATTCATTTTTTCAGAGCTAGTGTATAGGTTATATGAATTCGACGATTTTACATTATTTAATCAAGGCAAGGGTATCTACCCATTCTATCATTGAGATTAGGGCTGCCAAACTCTCTAATAATCTGATCTTGAAATAATCATATACATATTATGTTCGTTGGACTCACGTTGTATTAGTTTACATTTTCAATAAAGGTCACGTCTTTAATAAAGAACTTAGTCGTACTGTAAATATCCGGTACAAAGTACACAAGCACCTTCTTCAAGTCATTTGCAGTTGCAGCACGATCACTTTTTTCTTCTTTTATTTTATTCAAATCAAAAGTGAATGTTTTCTCAGCCCATTCGGTTGTTGCAGCAATATGCTTGATAGTATTAGTTGTTCCGTTTTCGTAAAACCACAATTTCTCGCCCATGCAAGGTATTACCCCTAGTTGAAGTTTACTTGCCATACTGGCTTTCACCTTAAACTTTAAGGTATATTTTCCTGCTTTAGCTGCATTTTCTTGTGTACAATAATAAAGTGTACCATTATGCCATGCACCATCTTTACGAACTAATGACATAGCCGATTCCGTATTATCGAAAGCAATTATCGCGTTATCTTTAAAACTTGCCTGTGTAATAACTGTATTCCAACCTTCTACACAAGTCTGCTTCTCTTTTTGAGCAGTTAGGGTTGTAGAAGTTGAGAAAGTTCCTTGTGCAGACGAAATCAATTCCACAGGTACTATAGGGTCTTTCTCTAACTTACCGGTTTGGTCGACATCAGTATTCCATCCACTTGTAGTTACATCAGTAGAGACTGCCACGACCTTTTTCTCTGCATCAATAGACAGGGTAAACTTAGTACTACCGCCTTGTGTAAGAGTCTTATCTTCTGCAGGTTTATACCTATAAACGGTTGAACCTACAGCTATTTTGAACATTTCACTACCCGAAGTAAATGTTTGTGCGGGAACTACAGCCCAATATTCTTGTGACGATTCTGAAACTTTCCACATTTTAATAGAGAGAGCTTCACCACTTGTAGCGAACTTATTAGTAGTGTGTGTCCATGTTATTGTTGGCTGTGCTTTAACAGTAATACTAGTAGCATCAGACAATGCGTCACCTACTAGTACCACCTTTACCAAAGAAAGTCCATGATTAAAGGTAAATTTTACAGCTGTACCTGTAGCACTAGACTTGGCATACAAGAAATCATTAGCTTCAAAATCGGTTTGTGAAGTTTGATTGGTAACTGTAAATGCCACAGTACCATCAGCATTTGATTCGGCATAAGGGTAATAAGCATAAAAATTACCAATAGCTGTTGCATCTGTCCATGTAATCTCATTTCCTTGATTTGCAACGGTAAGACTGCCTCCATCGGTAGCATTTACGTTATACTTAACGTTAGTAGCTGTTGCGCCACCAGTAGCGTAGATACCAAGCAAATCGCCATCTTTGAATTGGGTAGAACCGTCTGAAGTGCTTACCACTGTACGTGTAATTGGATTACTGTTTACAAAGAAACTAACTTCCTCTCCATTGCAAGCAGGCGTAAACTTCTCATCGCTATTGTTACAAGCAGAGAATACTGCAATAGAGACAATAACCGTCATCAATAATTTTTTCTTCATGATAATGTAGATTTTAGTTTTAAATATTTTAATGTGAGTCCAACGAAATATCTATCATTTCTGATTTGAAGAATAGCTAGATTAATTGCTACTTTATGGCATTAGATATTAAAGAATTGCAAAGAAATCATCACTATGTTTAATGGAAGCAAAGTTACTGAAAAAACATTTATAGCGGATGAATTCTTTAAGTTATTTGAGCAAATAATAGAAAAATGTGCTATTTTAACTATCAAAAACGGAAATATTACTATGAATCCATGGAATAGTCAATGAAGAATTGAAGAATATAGCATAGGTGAAATATTCAAGGTACAGGTATTTCCGGATGTGTTTCTTCATCTTGTCTTATACCGTATTTACATCGTGTATACACTTTCTTGTAATTGCTTTTTATTTATCTATGAATGTTAATTTACTATCTTCATCCAACGTACAAATATTAGGTTTGGCAAGCGCATATTCAAGGAGTCTAGTATTCTTTTCTATAATTATTGAAGATGAGCATTCTTATATTGGATAATTACTTACGATGCACTACCATAACCCTATTGATAGCCAGGAAATTACGTTTTAATCGGTACCTATATGGCTCATAATGATATGACAAATGAACTCTGCCCTTCATATCGTCCGATCATCCGTAATTTCCTCTCCCTTTCTGTTCCTTTTCCTCGTTCCATCAATGTCGTTGCATTTGAACGTTGTTCTAATTGCAAATTTACATAAAAATCGCGATATATAAGCCCGTGGAAATAAAA
>NZ_KQ960636.1:34575-34859 GCF_001553265.1 Prevotella sp. DNF00663
AATAAATTCCCGAATCGCCTTCCCATTTGACGGAAAAGTGTCAAGGCCAGCATAAATTCTTTGTCCTAAATGCGTGCTCTAAGTCACAATATGTATTATCTTTGAGCAAAAAAAGATACTCTTGTTCGCGCTCTTTCTTCTTTGCAGCTTTATAAGCAAAATCATTACACTGCTTAGAGCAAAATTGCGTCTTGTAACTGTGGGCAATGAATGTTGCACCACACCATTCACATGTCCTTTTGAACTCCATACTTACGCGAGTTCGGGATAAGAAAAGCTTTAGA
>NZ_KQ960637.1 GCF_001553265.1 Prevotella sp. DNF00663
TACTGAATGTAGTCGGGGCTTTTTTGGGTATACCTAGCTCTCCCTAATCGGCGTATACAAGTTTTTTGAGCTTTTATTTGGAATATTATTGCAACATATTAGCTTTTTAGCTAACTTTGTATAATACCATAATATTTCTTGATAATGGCTAAAAAATATGATTATTTAATTGTAGGTGCAGGTTTGTATGGCTCTACTTTTGCGTATCGTGAGATTCACAAGGGTAGGCGTTGTATGGTAATAGATAAGCGTCTACAAACCGGAGGAAATCTTTATTGTGACAATATAGAGGGAATTAATGTACATCAATATGGTGCACATATATTCCATACGAATCATAAAGGGGTTTGGGACTTTGTGAATAGTATAGTTCCATTTAATCGCTATACAAATTCTCCTGTTGCAAATTATAGAGGGAAACTCTATAATCTTCCTTTCAATATGAACACTTTCTATCAAATGTGGGGTGTTACTACGCCGGCTGAAGCTGAAGCTAAATTAGCTGAGCAACGTGCTGAAGCCTTGAATCGTATGAGGAATTTGGGTATTGATGAACCTCGTAATTTAGAAGAACAAGCCTTATTATTGATAGGGAAGGATATATACGAGAAGTTGATTAAGGGGTATACGGAAAAGCAATGGGGAAGAAAATGTACTGAGCTTCCTGCCTTTATTATAAGACGTTTACCTGTTCGTCTAACTTTTGATAATAACTATTTTAATGATTCGTATCAAGGTATACCTATTGGTGGATATAATAAATTGATAGATGGGTTGTTGGACGGTGCGGATGTTATGGTTGGTGTTGACTTCTTTCAAGATAAAGAACATTGGCTGAATCTTGCTGATAAAGTTTTATTTACAGGAAAGATAGATGAATTTTACGATTATAGATTTGGAAAGTTGAACTATCGTACTGTTAAGTTTGAGACAGAAATTCTTGATACGGCTAATTATCAAGGAAATGCTGTTATTAATTATACGGAATCTGATGTGCCTTATACACGCATCATAGAGCATAAACATTTTGAAATGTTTGGTTCTGCTATTAATGCTTGTCCAAAGACTGTTATCAGTAAAGAATACAGTATGGAATGGAAAGATGGAATCGAACCTTACTATCCTGTAAATGATGATGTGAACCAAGCACTTTATCGTCAATATGCAGCTTTAGCTGCTAAAGAGGAAAAAATAGAGTTTGGTGGAAGATTAGCCGAATACAAATATTATGATATGGCACCAATAATACACAAGATTATGTTTTAAGAAAATGAAAGAGCAAGATTGAAAATCCTGCTCTTTTATTTTATCTAATTCTGTCCATGCTCTTGACCAGTTTTTCATCGGCCACAATCCCATGTCTTGCTAGATAGAGGAGGATAATAGTTATAAGTGGTAAACATGCTGCAAAATTAATATGTGCACTTCCTAATATATCGTGATTACTATACAAATAGAAGCCATATAGCGCATACCAGATTAGTTGTAGAATAATCCCTCCATTACAAAACTTCACTTGTAATTGACGATTCTTGTATAGGAATATTGTGATAATTGCTATAATGGCAGATAAGCTTTGTACAATGAACAATGGGCAGTTAGAGAAATCTATTCCGGATTCCAGATGATTATATGTTGCCAAATTGAATAATATAGCTCCTTTGCTAATGCCAGTAGGTGGTGTATAGTGAGCTATCGGCAAATAGAGGCAGAAGCAAATTACCACGATAGTTGCAAGCAAGAATAATGTTTGTTTGCGTTGTAACATCTTTTAGTCTATACTAAGATTGTCTGTGTCTGTAGCGGGATCGCGCCAATATACATTTCCCTCTGTAAACTCCTCAGTAGCTAGCAATGTAGGTTTTGGTAGTTTCTCATAATAGCGAGATATTTCAATCTGTTCACGATTTTCAAACACCTCTTCCAATGAGTCATTGTATGAAGCAAATTCTGCAAGTTTCTTATTTAAATCTTGTTTGATTTCTACAGAAATCTGATTTGCACGTTTTGCAATAATAGCTACACTTTCATAGATGTTTCCAGTCTCATCACAGAGATCCATGATGTTACGAGTGACAGTGTTAACTGGAGCTTTAGACTTTTTATAATCCATTATTATTGATGTAATTTAATTATTTTCTTTTTCTGATTTCTGGTCTTCTGGTTGCTTTACAGCATGAGCCGTTTTATCTTCATTAGTATATTTCTTACATTTTTCTATGTATTTTTCTGCAGTTTCCTTTTCTTTAGAATCTGGGTATTCATTTAGAAAACCATAGCATTCGTCTTCTGCATCTTGATAGCGCTCAAATTTCTTTTCATCTACACTTTGTTGAGCTAATTCAAATTTACTTTTCATAATAAGCAATGAAAAGTCTTCACGCTTATTACTATAAGGATAATCTTTCAATGCATTTTGTGCAGTGATGATACATGCTTGATAATTATTACCACCGCTCGTACAATTGCCGAAATATGATCCTAAATCATAATATAGCTTTGCCGATGCATATTCCTTTGTTACCAACTTATCTTGCAGTTCAAACAGACGTTGCTGTGCTACTTTCTTGAACTTTGAATCTGGATAAAGGTCTAGGAAAGTTTGGAAAGCCGAGATAGCAGTGATAGTCATAGATTGATCCAAACGAGGCTCTGGGGTACTCTCATAGATAGCTTGTCCTTCGTAGAAGTGAGCCATCTCTGCAAATTGTCCACGTGGGTATGACTGATAATAGCGTTTGAAAGCTTGTGCAGCACCTTCATAATCTTTGCTACAATAAGATGCCATACCTAGCATGTATAGGCTTTCTTCTGCATTATCTGTTCCTTTCTCGACAGCTATAAGATCTGTGAGCAGAGTAATGGCTCTAGTATATTTGCCATTGGCAAAACATTCTTTAGCGAATTCGTATTTATAAGGATAATTATTGCTCTTGTACACTTTGTTGAACTCTTGGGCACAACTAGAGAAGAGCAAAATGGTACTTATTGTTATCAGAAATACTTTTTTCATATTGTCGCTTTGAGGATACAAAGTTACTGATATTTCTAGGATTGGCAAAGTAAACGAAATCTTTTTTCGTATTTTATTAGTCTTTATAACGCTATTACCAAGGTGTTTTGTAATTTTGTAGAGATGAATTTCAAATTAACATCTAAATATAAGCCAACGGGTGATCAACCTCAGGCCATTTCAGAACTGACAGAGGGATTACAAAATGGGGATAACGCACAAGTATTACTTGGAGTAACCGGTTCTGGAAAGACATTTACGGTAGCTAATGTTATAGCTAACGCAAATAAACCGACATTGATTCTTAGTCATAATAAAACCTTAGCAGCTCAGTTGTATCAAGAGATGAGAGATTTCTTTCCTGATAATGCCGTTGAATATTATGTTTCTTATTATGACTATTATCAGCCGGAAGCCTATCTGCCGTCATCTGATACTTATATAGAGAAAGATCTGGCTATTAATGACGAAATAGACAAGTTGCGACTTGGAGCAGTGTCTGCTCTTCTCTCTGGGCGAAAAGATGTTATTGTTGTCTCTTCTGTCTCTTGTATTTATGGTATGGGCGGACCTGTTGCCATGCAAGAAAGTATTATTTCTATTAAAAGAGGGCAGCGATTGGATAGGAATGACTTCTTGCGTCGATTGGTCAATGCTCTATATGTGAGAAATGATATAGAATTGAAACGAGGCAATTTCCGGGTAAAAGGAGATACTGTCGACGTCTTTATGGCTTATAGTGATAATGTTTTGCGAGTTACATGGTGGGATGATGAGATTGATGGCATTCAAGAAGTTGATGCTCTTACATTTCAGCGTTTATCTGATTTTGAGGATTATCAGATATATCCGGCCAATCTTTTCGTCACGTCTAAGGAGCAAACTGAACAGGCTATTCGTATGATTCAGGATGACTTAGTCAAGCAAACTGAATACTTTCATGAAATTGGTAATAACATAAAGGCTCAACGAATTAAAGAACGTGTTGAGTATGATATGGAAATGATAAAAGAGTTAGGCCATTGTAGTGGGATAGAAAATTATTCACGTTATTTTGATGGTCGACAACCGGGCGAGCGTCCGTATTGCCTTTTAGACTTTTTCCCAAAAGATTTCTTGCTAGTTATAGACGAAAGCCATGTCAGTGTTCCTCAAATCAATGCAATGTATGGTGGTGATAGAGCAAGAAAGCAAAATCTGGTAGAATATGGATTTAGACTTCCGGCAGCTTTCGATAATCGTCCATTGAGATTTGAGGAGTTCCACGAACTAATCCATCAAGTCATTTATGTCAGTGCCAC
This sequence comes from Prevotella sp. DNF00663, assembly GCF_001553265.1. Lineage (GTDB taxonomy): Bacteria > Bacteroidota > Bacteroidia > Bacteroidales > Bacteroidaceae > Prevotella. The sequence continues at coordinate 4,315 of NZ_KQ960637.1, forward strand.
ACCGGCAGATTATGAATTACGTGAATCTGAAGGTGTTGTTGTTGAGCAGATAATTCGTCCAACAGGACTATTAGACCCGGAGATAGAAGTACGTCCCAGTGAAAATCAGATAGATGATTTGATGGATGAAATTCTTACCCGAATTCATCGGCATGAGCGTGTGTTGGTGACTACCTTGACTAAGCGAATGGCAGAAGAATTGACTGAATACTTATTGAATCACGATATCAAAGCAAATTATATTCATAGTGATGTAGCCACACTCGATCGTGTCAAGATAATGAATGACCTTCGTGTTGGTGTATATGATGTGCTTGTAGGAGTCAATCTGTTGAGAGAAGGACTCGATCTTCCCGAAGTATCGTTGGTAGCTATCCTCGATGCTGATAAAGAAGGATTCCTTCGCAGTAAACGAAGTTTGACGCAGACTGCTGGTAGAGCGGCTAGAAATGTCAATGGTAAGGTTATTATGTATGCTGATACCATTACCTATAGTATGCAGGCAACCATTGATGAAACGGCTAGGCGGCGTTGTAAACAGCTTAAATATAATGAAAAACATGGCATTACGCCGATGCAGATTGTCAAAGATATTAAAACATTCCCGATTGGTACTGATTCCGGAGAGGATAGGAATGTTATAAAGGGCAAATATCAAGAGTATGTAGAACCTACAGAGATGGCATTTGTAGCAGATCCTATAGTCAAGCGTATGACGCGTCCGGAATTGGAAAAGAGTATCGAACATACCAAGAAATTAATGCAACAAGCTGCCAAGGATTTGGATTTCATACAGGCTGCACAATATCGCGATGAATTGATACGCTTACAAAAACAGTTAGAATTAAAAGGTGTTTCTGTAAAATAAGATATCAAGAGGGTGTGTCAAAATTGATACACTCTCTT
>NZ_KQ960638.1 GCF_001553265.1 Prevotella sp. DNF00663
AAGAGAGTGTATCAATTTTGACACACCCTCTTCTTTTTTATATATAGATAATTCTTATACCAAATATTGTGAAGAGATACTCTCATTCTGAACCACGCGCTTGATAGTTTCGGCTATCATATCGGCAACAGAGAGCTGCTTAACTTTCGCACAGCGGTGAGAATAAGGGATAGAGTCGGTGAATACAATCTCTTCCAAAGCCGAATCCTGTACACGCTCAGATGCAGGACCGCTCATAACGCAGTGTGAAGCGCATGCACGAACGCTCAAAGCTCCGGCTTCTTTCATTATGTCGGCCGCCTTGGTAATGGTTCCTGCGGTGTCTACCATATCATCAACGATAACCACATTCTTGCCGGCAACGTCACCAATAATTTGCATGCTGTCTACAACATTGGCACGAGCGCGTGTTTTGTTGCAAAGAACGAGCGGACAACCGAGGTACTTAGCGTAGGTATTAGCACGCTTAGAACCACCCACATCGGGCGAAGCTATCACTAAATCCTTCAAGTGAAGACTCTGTAAATAAGGCAGAATGACGCCTGAAGCATACAAGTGGTCTACAGGAACATCAAAGAATCCTTGAATCTGGTCGGCGTGCAAGTCCATCGTAATCAATCTATCAATGCCCGCAACACTGAGAAGATCGGCCACTAGCTTGGCTCCAATGCTGACTCTCGGTTTGTCTTTGCGGTCCTGACGTGCCCATCCAAAGTAGGGAATAACGGCAATGATATGGCGTGCAGAAGCACGTTTGGCTGCGTCAATCATCAACAGAAGCTCCATAAGATTGTCTGAATTGGGAAAAGTGCTTTGTACGAGGAAGACGTCACGGCCGCGAATGGATTCCTCATAAGACACTGCGAATTCACCATCAGAGAATCTTGTTACTACTAGATTGCCTAAGGGACAACCGAGACTGGCACAAATTTTTTCTGCAAGGTATCTCGTACTTGTTCCCGAGAAAACCAAAAAAGAGTTGTTTTCACTCATTTCCATTAGCGTTTTATTTTGATTTAAGTTTATTAATCAATTGCTTTTCTTAATTGCTCGAAGTGGCCTACCAAATCTTTAAAGTCTACTTGGTTGTGAATGTCGAACCGTTTCCACATATCGCCACAAATCACTACTCCGCCAAATCCAAGTTCTTTAGCGATTGCAATATTATCGAGTCCCATACCTCCTAGTGCATATACCTTCTTATCTATAAGCCTTTTAGCTGCGGCATTCTCCAGTTCTGTTATACTGAAATTCGACCTTTCATCCTTAAACTCAATACAATCAAATACATTCTTCAAAAAGACGTAGTTTGATTTCTTCTTCATTTCTTTGAGTTGAGCAATATCTGTGCATGTGCGACTAACCTTGCCTTTGTAGCCATCCGGCACTTCTATAGAAGGAGTGTCTAAATGAATGCCAGCCAGATTATATTCTTTCTTGAGGTAGAAATGCTCGTGTAGGGTGATACGTTTGTAATACTGTTCTGGGATTAACGACAATAGTCGCTCTTCATAAAGAGAGGATGAATCTGGCTTATAGAGATGTAAATTGTCCATCCCTTCGTCAAAGAGTGTGACAAGAATTTTATCTTCTTCAACAAAGAAAGAAGATTTAGTCATTATTACTAGCTTCATCCGTCTGTAAATATTTACCGATGCAAATTTATGAATTTTATTATAAACTCCCAATTTATTACTGATTAAAAAACTATCTTTGCACTATAAAATACTAACTTTACAGAGAATGACTGTCGACTTGACTACTTTTGCAGGGATTCATCGTCCGATTTATATCTTGGAAGAATCCAAACTGAGACGTAATTTGGAATTGATTCAGCATGTTGCAAAAGCTACTGATGTAGAAATAATATTGGCTTTTAAAGCTTATGCTTTGTGGAAAACTTTCCCAATTTTTAAAGAATATATCGGAGCAACGACTGCTAGCTCTCTCAATGAGGCTAAATTGGCATTTTACGAGTTTGGGAGTAAGGCGCATACGTTCTCTCCTGCATATACTGATTATGAGATAGACGAAATTGCAAAGTACTCTAGTCATCTGACATTTAATTCGTTATCGCAATACGCTCGATACGCTCAAAGAGTGAAAGCTGGCAATCCTAAGATAAGCATAGGCCTGCGGGTAAATCCTGAATATTCGGAAGTTGGTACTGATTTGTATAATCCTTGTGCCCCCGGTACGCGATTTGGAGTTACGGCCGATAAGCTTCCGGTCACATTTCCGAACGACGTAGAGGGCTTTCATTGTCATTGTCATTGCGAGAGTGGAGCCGATGTGTTCCAGCGTACACTCCAACATATAGAAGAAAAGTTTTCTCCTTGGTTCTCACAATTGAAGTGGATTAATTTTGGTGGGGGACATTTGATGACACGAAGTGACTATGATGTTGACCTACTCATTCGTATTTTGGAAGGTTTCCATGATAGATATCCTCATCTGCAAGTAATACTTGAGCCCGGTAGTGCCTTTGCTTGGCAGACTGGTCCGCTCGTATCGCAGGTTGTAGATGTGGTAGAAGACCATGGCATACAGACTGCCATATTGAATGTAAGTTTTACTTGTCATATGCCCGATTGTCTTGAAATGCCTTATCAGCCAGCTGTACGCAATGCGAAGACTTTACCCATGGAGGCGGCAAACGGTGCAAGTTTAGATGCCTATATATATAGATTAGGTGGCAATAGCTGTCTATCCGGCGATTTCATGGGTAGTTGGCAGTTCGACCATCAACTGCAAATTGGAGAGAATATTATATTTGAGGACATGATACATTACACTACTGTCAAGACCAATACATTCAATGGTATCTCGCATCCCGCATTAGGAATAGCTGATGATAGCGGTAATTTAACTATCCTTCGAGAGTATGATTACGAAGACTATAAGTCTCGCATGGATTAGCACTAGGCGTTTCTGATTTTACTGAGTGGGCTTTGCAGAATTGCTGTTGTGTATTTGCAGAATTGCTGAATGGGCTTGACAGCAGTGTTGCTAAGCCCGTGCAACGGATTGATGGTATAGATGGCTGATTGCTATTAGATTTGGAATACAAGGAAAAATGATGCTGGTTACTGTGATATAGTGGTATATATCTTATAATCGACGGTAGTAAAAAATGATAAGTAAAGTCGGTAATGTTATTATTTTTCCCTATATTTGTCTAGTCAAAAGTATATTGCTATGAGTAAGTATAATATTACAGAGAAGAAAGAAAAGAAGGCCGTGTACCGTTCGTTGGTCAATTCGTGTTTAATGGATGAGCTTAAGATGAAAGTTCATGAGATTCTGTTTAAACAGAAACATTATAAGGATAAGGACTATTCTGCAAAAAAACTGGCAGAAGATTTAGGTACTAACACTCGTTATATCTCTGCAGTAGTAAATGTGAAGTTTCACATGAACTATACTTCTTTGGTAAATAAGTATCGCGTAGAAGAGGCTATGGGTATCTTGGCGAGTAAGAGATTCGGTAAATTGAATATGGAAGATGTGTCCGATATGGTCGGGTTTGCCAACAGGCAGAGCTTTTATGCTGCGTTTTATAAACAGAATAAGTGTACTCCGCGAGAATATAGGTTTCAGCATGGAGGCTATACCAAAAGGCCCTCTTCATCAAAAGGAAAGGCGGATAATAACGAGTGAACAAACATATAAAAGAAGAATGCAAGATAATTTTAATTATTCGGGAGAACGATTCGCAGATTTACAGATGCTGCGATATAAGTTAGAAGGATTTGAAGAATTGACTCTTCAGCAGAAATTATATATATATTATTTGTCGAAAGCAACGTTGATAGGGCGTGACATCACGTTCGACCAAAATGGAAAGTATAACCTACGTATTAGATGGATGCTTGAGGCGGTCTATACGAATAGCACGAATCATGGTGATAATAGTAGTTGGGATGCACTTGTAGTGTATTTAAAGCGAGTTTGGTTTTCTAGTGGAATACATCATCATTATGGTTGTGAGAAGTTTGTACCAGATTTTTCAGAGGCTTATTTGCGTCAACAAGTGATGCAAGTAGATGAATCAGTTTTACCATTAAAAACTGACGAACATGCTAAAGATTTGCTAGATGAGCTATGTCCGGTCATCTTTTCTCCGGAAGTTTGTGCCCGTAGAGTCAATCAGACCGATGGGGATGATTTGGTATCAACGTCTGCTTGTAATTTTTACGAAGGGGTACAACAAGCGGAAGTAGAAGCATACTATGACAAGTTGCACAAAAAATATCCAGATAGCAAAGTCTCATGGGGACTTAATTCCAAACTGCTGAAAACAGCCGATGGTATATCGGAGCGGGTTTGGAAGGTGGATGGCATGTATGGTTCAGCCTTGCAACAAATTGTATATTGGCTAGGAAAGGCAAAGGAATTTGCTGAAAATGAAACTCAAGTAAGGGTTATAGAATTGTTGATAAGTTACTATGAAACAGGAGATTTAGAAGTTTTTGATAATTATTCTATTAAATGGCTGCAAGAACTAGATGGACAAGTAGATTTTATCAATGGTTTTATAGAAGTGTATGGTGACCCACTTGGTATGAAAGGTACTTGGGAAGGGCTTGTGGAATATAAGGATTTGCAAGCTACTCAACGAACACAAACGATATGTAGGAATGCCCAATGGTTTGAAGACCACTCTCCGGTTGCTCCTCAATTCAAGAAACCAGTAGTAAAAGGTGTCACAGCTAATGTTGTTAATGCCGCTATGTTGGGTGGCGATGAGTATCCGTCGAGCGCAATAGGAATCAATCTGCCTAATGCTGATTGGATTCGAACAGAATATGGCAGTAAAAGTGTGACAATAGGAAATCTCACTTCTGCTTATAATAAGATAGCAAAAGGCAACGGCTTTTTGGAGGAATTTGTAGACGATGATGCAACTCGCCAACTGATAGAAAAGTATGGTGATATCTGCGATGATTTGCATACTGACCTGCATGAATGTCTAGGGCATGGAAGTGGACGGACTTTGCCCGGTGTTACAACGGAGGCTTTAAAAGCTTATGGTAATACGATAGAGGAGGCTAGGGCAGATTTGTTCGGACTCTATTATGTGGCAGATCCGAAGCTGATAGAGTTAGGATTATTAGATTCTTCTGAAGCCTACAAGAGTCAATACTATACCTATTTGTTGAATGGCTTGCTGACTCAAAATGTGAGAATAAAGGAAGGACAACAACTGGAAGAGGCGCATATGAGGAATAGGGCGTTGATAGGAAATTGGATTTTAAACCATTCGGAAGGTAATGTTAAGCTATTTAAGCTTAATACGAAGACTTTCTTACATGTAGATGATTATCAAAAGCTTAGATACTCTTTTGGAGAACTACTTAAAGAAGTACAGCGTATCAAGAGTGAAGGAGACTTTGAGGCTGCCCGACAGATGGTTGAAACCTATGGCGTAAAGATTGATGCAAGTCTGCATCATGAAGTGTTGGAAAGATACAAGAAACTGAATATAGCACCTTATAAAGGTTTTTTGAATCCGTGGTTAAAGCTCGAATATGGTGCGGATGGTAAGACTGTGACGGACGTATTGGTGGATTACACTGAGACTTATGAACAACAAATGATGAGATATTCAACCGAGTATGCAACATTGATATAAGCAAACAGAATAGAATGGAAGAAATAACACACGAGAAATTAAAGAAGATAAAACAGTCGTTCAGGCTGTATATGAGTGGTCCCACAGCTCATTCTATGGGGCAAAAAGGTGTCAGTTATAAGATTAATTGGGGAGTGCCTTTGCCAGAATTGCAAAAGATGGCTGTGGAATACGGCAAGGATGAAGCATTAGCCTTGGCATTGTGGCAAGAGAATATCAGGGAATGTAAGATTCTTGCAACGCTGATAATGCCGGTGAAATCGCTTACCGATGAGTTGTTGGAAGCATGGGGTGAACAAGTGAATTCGCAGGAAATGGCGGAGTTGTTGGCCTTTAATCTGTTGCAATATTGGGAGCGTTCACCCCAATTAGCTTATAAATGGATGGTGGCGGATAATGAAATGATGCAAATAATGGCTTATCAATTGCTAGCTAGATTGTTTGTGAATGGACATATTCCTACTGATGCTGATGCGCAAGAATATTTAAGTAGCATCGTCGCAGCATTGAAGTGTAAGCATGTTGGAGTCAGACATGCAGCGACTAATAGCCTGTATCGTTTTATGGATTTGGGGGAGGATTATCAAGAGCGGGCAGATATCATTCTACAGAGGTTGGATGGAATATTGTAGATTTTGTCTATCAATGTTTTTATATATAGAAGTTTTTTGATAACTTTGTGGGACAATATGACAGGTGCAATATGAACGAGGAAGCATTAAAGACGGCTCGTGACGTTCTAGATCGCTATTTGGAAAATAATAATAAACGGAAGACTCCGGAACGACATGCCATTTTGGAAACAGCCTATCAGATTGAAGGACATTTTTCATTAGAACAGTTAAGTAGGAAGTTAGAGCAACTTAATTTCAGAGTTAGTCGTGCCACATTGTATAATACAATGCGGTTGTTTCTTAAATTACGCCTGATAGTGCGGCATAAATTGCTAGATGGAACCAAATATGAGATAAGCTATGCTAATAAAAATCATTGCCATCAAATCTGTACGATGTGTGGTAAAGTGACGGAGGTATATTATCCGGAGATAGCTAAGGCCATTGATGAGGTGAAATACAAGCGCTTTTACAAGGACGGCTTCTCTCTATACGTTTATGGCCTTTGTAGTAAATGCCAAACAAAGTTTAATCGTGACAAGTCGAATCAAGTAGAATAGAAATTAAACGAAATATCTATAGAACAATGAACACAACAGGTAAAGTTGATGTCCTGCTCGGATTACAGTGGGGCGATGAAGGTAAAGGGAAGGTTGTTGACGTGCTGACACCTCAATATGATGTTGTGGCTCGTTTCCAAGGGGGGCCAAATGCCGGACATACTTTGGAATTTGAAGGCCAGAAATATGTTTTAAGATCAATCCCCTCCGGCATATTCCAAGGCGGAAAGGTGAATATCATCGGAAATGGAGTAGTTCTTGCTCCCGACTTGTTCATGGATGAAGCGAAGGATTTGGAGAAGAGTGGGCACCCTCTTAAAGAAAGATTGCATATCTCGAAGAAGGCTCATCTGATTATGCCTACACACAGATTATTGGATGCCGCACAAGAGTTGGCTAAAGGTAAGAACAAGGTGGGTACTACAGGTAAGGGCATCGGTCCTACTTATACAGATAAGGTAAGTAGAGCGGGCTTGAGAGTTGGTGATATCCTTGACAAATTTGAAGAGAAATATGCAGCCCATAAAGCACGCCATATTGAAATGTTGAAGGCTCTTAACTACACAGACTTTGATATTACAGAAGTTGAGAAGAAGTGGATGGAAGGTATTGAATATCTCCGTCAATTCCATTTTGTGGATAGTGAGCATGAGATTAATCGATATTTACAAGATGGTTCTAGCATCTTGTGTGAGGGTGCTCAAGGCACAATGTTGGATGTTGATTTCGGCTCATATCCATTTGTGACGTCTTCTAATACGATTTGTGCAGGAGCATGTATCGGCTTGGGTATTGGCCCAAACAAGGTTGGAAACGTGTATGGTATCATGAAAGCTTATTGTACACGAGTAGGTTCCGGACCATTCCCTACGGAATTATTCGATGAAACCGGAAAGAAATTGAGAGACCTAGGACATGAGTATGGAGCTGTTACAGGGCGTGAGCGTCGTTGTGGTTGGATAGATCTTGTCCAATTGCGTTATTCTATTATGGTCAATGGTGTGACCGAATTGATTATGATGAAGAGCGATGTTCTTGATAGTTTTGATACAATTAAGGCATGCACTGCTTATAAGTTGAAGAATGGAGAAGTTACTTCTGATTTCCCATATGATATTGATGAGGTTGAACCTATATATGAAGAGCTACCCGGATGGAAGACTGATATGACTCAATTTACTTCAGAATCTCAATTCCCCAAGGAATTTAGTAGCTATGTGGAGTTCTTAGAGGCTCAGTTGAAGACTCCAATTAAGATTATTTCAATAGGGCCGGATCGCGCCCAAACAATTGTTAGAAAATAAATAATGGCAAATAAACCAAGTATACCCAAGGGGACAAGAGACTTTGGCCCAATAGAAATGGCCAAGCGGAATTATATCTTCTCTACAATAAAAGAAGTATATTCGCTCTATGGCTTTCAACAGATAGAGACGCCGGCATTAGAGACCTTACAGACTCTTATGGGTAAATATGGAGAAGAGGGCGATAAGTTACTCTTCAAAGTATTGAACTCCGGAGACTATTTAGCAAAGATTGATAATCAGGAATTAGAGGAAAGGAACTCTGTAAAATTAGCAAGTAAACTCTGCGAAAAGGGGCTAAGATATGATTTGACGGTTCCTTTTGCAAGATATGTCGCTATGCATAGGGAAGAGCTACAGCTTCCTTTTAAACGTTATCAAATTCAACCGGTATGGCGAGCAGATAGACCCCAGAAGGGACGTTATCGTGAATTCTATCAGTGTGATGCTGATATTGTGGGATCAGACTCATTACTGAATGAGGTAGAACTGATGCAGATCGTTGATACTGTCTTCTCTAAATTTGGCACTCGCGTAGCTATCAAGATTAATAATCGTAAGATATTATCCGGTATAGCCGAGGTGATAGGAGAGGCAGATAAGATCATTGATATTACTGTAGCTATTGATAAGCTCGATAAGATTGGTATTGAGAATGTCAATGAAGAACTACGTAACGATGGTATTAGCGAAGAAGCGATAGCTAAATTGCAACCTGTTATCTCGCTTTCGGGTACTAATGACGAAAAATTGAATACAATGCGAGAGTTCCTGCAAAGTTCAGAAGTTGGCTTGAAGGGAATTGAAGAGACTCAATTTATATTAGATTCACTCAAAGCAGCAACTTTAGAGAATACGATAGAGTTGGACTTATCGCTTGCTCGTGGACTGAATTATTATACCGGAGCCATCTTTGAAGTGAAGGCATTGGATACTCCTATTGGTAGTATTACGGGAGGTGGACGCTATGATAACCTTACCGGTATCCTTGGTTTACCCGGTATCAGTGGGGTTGGTATTAGTTTTGGAGCAGACCGTATTTATGATGTTCTTAATACACTAGACTTATATCCGAAGGAAACGAACAATAGTGTACAGCTTCTTTTCTTGAATTTAGGAGAGGCAGAGGCTGCTTATAGCCTTCAATTAGCAACGGTATCACGCAAGGCAGGGATTCGTACTGAGGTTTATCCAGACCAAGCTAAGATGAAGAAACAGATGAATTATGCTAATGCAAAGAACGTAGGTTATGTTGCTATTGTGGGTGAGAACGAGATGTCTGTTAATAAAGTTACATTAAAAAACATGACCACTGGCGAACAGAAAATGGTCACCTCTTCAGAAATGGTAGAGCTAATTATTCAGTCAGGTAATAATGAATAAGAGTGCTTATCACAAACTCGTAGAGCGAGGTATTCGTCCTTCAGCTCAAAGATTGGCTATAATGGATTATCTCCTGACACATTTTACCCATCCAACTGTGGAAGATGTCTATCAAGGATTACATGATGAGATTCCTACTTTAAGTAGGACGACAGTCTATAATACCTTGCATCTCCTCGCAGAGCGGAATGCGGTGCAAATGATAACGATTGATGATCGACAAGCATGTTACGATGGTAATACAGCACCACATGTTCATTTCTTCTGTAAAAAGTGTGGAAAAATAGTTGATTTGATGGATGAAGATGTTCCCACTTTCAAATTGCCCAAGACCGTTCATGGGCATGTTGTCGATGAAGTACAACTTTATTACAAGGGCATTTGCTCTGAATGTGCGAATATGAAATAAAGTAAGATAGGCTAATGGTAATTAGATAGACCCACTCCAACGAGTCTATCTGTTCTATCTCCGTAACCTCTATAATAGATGAGTGCTTGATATTTGTTCCTAGTTTGAAAGAAGTTTCCTTCACTAGGAACAAATGTCGCACCATTATTAGGATGGTATTGTAAATATTGATAGGAATAGTAACCTTGCTTTAATAGGATGGTTGTTTCGTACATTTGCTCATTTTCATTGTACGATAGCATTGTTTTTTCATTGAATAGGCCATTTGTCCATATTCCATTGATGTAGATAGGATGACTTAATCGAGGTGATTTTAATCTAAAATGTACTTTTAGGTAATCTGATTGTGTATCATTGTCAATATTATCGCTATTGCGAATGAAGAAAGCACCATTGGCTGATTCGTCATATACGTAACTTGTTCGTGGCTCATCTGTTGTAATATACGCATTGAATAGATTGCCATCCCATTTTATAGATTCAACTCTCAGTGTCGGGTGATTATCATCTAGAATCTCAAATTTACGATATTCGTTTCCTCCAGAGAATATTAAATCCTTATTATGACTCCATTGTAATCCGCTAGATGTAGTGTAAGTGGGTGTCGGATTTGCGCATATATTGTCCCATCTACCGTTTTGTAAGATTGTAGCTTTGATTTGCTGACTTGGATTTATAACACTTATACTGCCATAATTTACCTTCATTTCGACTTGTTGATGGCTATGGTTGATGTCTATATCCGTATTGGTAATAACATTAAGATTTACTCCCATCGTCTGTTCTGAAACCAAAATATAAACTGTAAATTCCGGTTGTTCTTTATTATTTAGATCATAAACGGTTATCTTATAGTTTCCTCCAATCTTGAATCTGCAATCCTTATTGGGCAATTCAAATGAATAATGTGTGTATAAGATGTTGGTATTGATGGATTGCTGGGCATCATAGATAATGTTATCTTCTGCAAATCCATCAATAAAGTCATTTTCAAAGAGGTCTTTTGAGATCGCCCAGTCATATTCACAATGCTCTATCTTATATGCATAGTGGTGATAATCGTGAGACAATTCATCAAAAGCAATAGTCAGTGGAGTAGAGCTATCCATATAATATATAGGTAATAACTCATTCACTCCACTGATTTGCAATGAAGCTATATTGTCTGAATACACCTCGTTCCTTTGCGCATAAGTCGAGTTATAAATCAGACAAGCAATGAACAGTATAATATGCCTCAGTCTTATCAAAGTGCCTTATTTGAGCATTGAATCTCTTTGAAGAATGTTGGACAATGGAAGTCCGGCTTTGGGAGATTGATTGGGAATAGTGATAAAAAGTGAGGATGCGGTAATTTGTCACCACATTTATATACATTACCTTGCATTTCAAGTCCATCAAAAGATTTGATATCATGCTTGAAGAATGCCATGGTAGGTATCTTTAAAGATAATTCCCATGTATAAGAGCCTATTTCTGTGTTTTCTATTTCACGATGTTCCAATGAACTCCAACGTTCTACAGTGCTTGTAATGTCTTGATAGGCTAAGGTTCGTGCCTCACGTCCGGGACCAAATCCTACTAATAGCGTACCAATACAATTACATTCAAAATTATAATAGGTCTGTCCGTCGGGTGAAATGAAGAACTCGCAACAAGAATCTTCCCACACATGTCCATTGTCTGTGAGCGCTTGCGCTCTTATAGATTCCTCTTCTACTTTGTAATTGATGAAGATGTATTGGCCGTTATGCGCGATAGCAAATTCTACTTTTGGCTCGTAAGGGAATTGCTCAAACCAATTTGAATGAGTTAATCGTTCGTACTGAATTCCTTTTTCTTGGAATACCTTAGATACAGATGATACGGATATGTCCGTACAAGATAATTTTTCTATAATCAATTTGTTGGTCATAAATTATTAAGTATAAATGGTATGCATATTCCCTAATAGGGAAATGCATACCATTAGTTAGTATTTACTGATTGTTACTTTTCTTCAATTTCTCAACATACGCATCAATTACAGCGACAGCAGTAATGTTTACTACATCATTAACAGAACTTTCGAAGTCGGTAAAGTGAATAGGTTTATTGAGTCCCATTTGAATCGGGCCAATGATTTCTGTATCGGCGTCTAGCGCTTGTAGCAATTTGTAGCTACAATTTGCACTACTCATATTGGGGAATACCAATGTGTTGACGTCCTTACCTTTTAGGCGTGAGAATGGGAACTTGTCGTCTCTCAACTCTTTGTTGAGCGCAAAGTTGACTTGCATTTCACCATCTATAGCCAAATCGGGAAACTCCTTCTGAATTTGCTCTACCGCCATGTGAACTTTAACGGGGCTACCAACTTCGTCGGTACCAAAGTTAGAATAGCTTAGCATGGCCATAACCGGAGTCTCGTTAAAGAACTCTACAGTGTGGGCTGATAACTTAGCGATGTCTGTAAGTACGTTCTCGTCAGGGTGACGGTTAATCAATGTGTCGGCAATATAATAGATACCCTTTTTTGTATTAAGGATATGCATGGTGCCAAATGTCTTATAGCCTTCGCGAACACCAATCACTTCTTTTGCAACTTTGATAGTATTGCTGTATTTGGTGTATAGACCTGTGATGAAAGCATCGGCTATACCATCTTCTACTAGAGACATACCAAAGTAATTGCGTTCGTACATCTTGTCGTAAGCCTCTTCAAAAGTATATCCATTACGAGCTCTCTTTTCGGCTAGATGTTTTGCAAATGTAGCACGACGTCCTTGTTCTTGATCGGCACGCATATCGATAATTTCGATACCATCAAGATTTAATTTCAATCGTTGAGCCAAACGGTTAAGACGGTCAGGATTACCTAATAGGATAGGAAAGCATATACCTTCTTGTTTAGCTTGTACTGCAGCTTTCATCATTGTTGGGTGTCCACCCTCAGCAAATACTACTTTCTGCGGATGTAGTCTAGCTGTTTCGTGAAGTTTTCTGGTCAAAGCTGTTTCCTGTCCCAACAACTGTAACAATCCTTGTTTGTATGAATCCCAGTCTGTAATAGTCTTACGAGCCACACCACTCTCAATAGCTGCTTTGGCAACGGCTGCACTTACTTCTGTAATCAAACGTGGGTCTACAGGCTTCGGTATGAAGTATTTAGGGCCAAATGACAAATCCGTAACATGATAAACTTGATTTACGACATCGGGAACTGTTTGTTTTGCCAAATTGGCAATAGCTTCTACGGCAGCCAATTTCATCTCCTCGTTGATAGCTTTGGCATGGACATCCAACGCACCACGGAAGATATAGGGGAACCCGATTACGTTGTTAATCTGATTAGGATAGTCGCTACGTCCAGTTGACATCAATACATCGGGACGGCTGGCAACGGCATCCTCATAACTAATTTCGGGTACAGGATTGGCCAATGCAAACACGATAGGGTTTTCAGCCATGGAGCGAATCATGTCTTGAGACAAGATATTGCCCTTCGATAAACCTACGAATACGTCTGCACCCTTGATAGCTTCTTCAAGAGTATGGACGTCTCTTCTTGCTGTAGCAAACATTGCTTTCTGTGGTGTGAGTTTCTCTCTGTTGTCAGTGATGACTCCCTTAGAATCCAACATGAGAATGTTTTCTACTTTAGCTCCTAATGCTACATATAATTTTGTACAACTGATAGCAGCTGCTCCGGCTCCATTGACGACAATCTTTACGTCGCCTATATTCTTACCGGCAACTTCCAAAGCATTCTTTAAGCCTGCTGCGGAGATGATAGCCGTACCGTGCTGGTCGTCGTGCATCACTGGAATGTCCAGTGTCTTTTTCAGTCTTTCTTCGATATAAAAACATTCCGGAGCTTTGATATCCTCCAAGTTGATACCACCAAATGAAGGAGCTATTTTCTCAATGGCTTCACAAAATTTCTCAGGGTCTTTTTCATCAACTTCTATGTCAAACACATCTATACCACCATAGATTTTGAATAGCAGTCCTTTACCCTCCATTACAGGCTTTCCACTCATAGCACCAATGTCTCCAAGGCCTAATACTGCCGTACCATTACTGATAACAGCGACTAGATTACCTTTGTCGGTGTACTTGTATACGTCGTCAGGATTCTTCTGAATCTCTAGGCATGGATAGGCTACACCCGGCGAGTAGGCTAGGCTTAAATCGGTCTGTGTATGATAAGGTTTTGTGGGTTTGACTTCTATCTTGCCCGGTCTGATGTTGTTGTGATAAAGGAGCGCGGCCTCCTTTGTAACTTTAACCATAACTATGTATATTATAAAATGTTTAGTAACTATCTCTAAGAAGCAAAGTTACGAAAAAACGTTTAAATGTATATCGGTTTTTCTTGTTTTTTGTATCTTTCCTCTATAAAACCTGAAATAAATTCCCGCCAAAGTAACTAAAACGGCCGTTTTTCGGGACAACCTCACATACCAAGTGTATACAGACTCCTCTCCGAGCCTACATAAATTATAATGATACTTTCCTCTTCGAGCTCAGGGCTCACACTGGGTTCCATCGCCGACCATGTCGTTGGTTAATTTGCAAAGCGAGGTCACATGCCATCTTTCTTCGGGGCATTCTTTTTGAGGTAGAACAGAACCTTAAACGTACTTCGCATAACTCTGACCTTTTATAAGTTACAAAACTATTTATTGTCAGGTTATCCGCTGATACGCAATTCATTGTACTTTGACGGGAAAGATTCCAAGCATTCATTTTTTTTGCCTTTTTTCTTCCCTTTCTCCCTTTATTTGGCTATCTTTGCAGAAGATTTCAGTTGGGGATTAGCTCGTTCATTACCGTTTTTGCCATTCCTTCCTACTTGGATATAGGGTAATGTTTTAGTAACGCTGCTCTGTCCAAAGTTGGCAAAAGTCCGTCTTTTGGCGGTTTTTCCCCCGAATGGTCAAATAATCAGAACTGACTGACTCACAAATCATTTGCTATGTCCTCTCTTTTTTTGGCCGTTGAGGATAGATTTTTGTTTAAAGATAATACATATTGTGACTTGGAGCACGCATTTGGGACAAAGAATTGATGCTGGCCTTGACACTTTTCCATCAAATGCGAAGGCGATTCGGGAATTTATTTCCCGTTTTTTATTTCCACTGGCTTATATATCGCGATTTATATGTAAATTTGTATCCATGAATAGAGTTATTTTAGGTTTCTTACTCATCGTTTTGGGACAGACAATGACTGCTCAAACCAATGCTCAGCTACGTGATAGTCTGAAGTTGGCTACAGAGCGATTAGCATATTATCCAGATAGCATAGATCTCCGATTGAAGAAAACTTCTTGGAATATTCGTCTAGAACAATGGGAGTATGCTAAAGAAGATTTGGATAAGGTGCTTAACTTAAAGCCCACAGATGTTGCGGGGTTATATTTCCGAGCCTTTGTCAATGAGAAACTGAAGCGATACAATTTTGCACGATTGGACTACGAACATCTCTTGTATCTAGTTCCGGGAAATTTCCAAGCGCAACTAGGTTTGGCCTTACTGAATCAAAAAGACCAACATCTTACAGAGGCCTTCGACCAAATCAACCAATTGGCAGAGGCCTATCCTGACAGTGCTATCGTCTATGCTGCCAGAGGAGGCATAGAGAAAGAACGTCAAATGTACGAATTGGCGGAATATGACTATGCAGAAGCGATGAAGCGTGACTGTACGAATATTGATTATATCATCAATCATATTGATCTATGCATTATTTTAAGGAAGAATGAGAAAGCCATAGAAGAGTTACACAGATTAGAGAAATCCGGTATTCCGCGAGCACGTTTAAAAGAATTTTACGACCGAATCAAAAAAGGATAATTTTTCTCATCTCGCATCGAAAAATATATATTGCCACCTCTTTAAGCCTTTAATTAATAGGTATTTATCCTATTTTCGTTGATTTGATTTCTTTTTTCAGCGTTTTTTCGTAAGTTTGCAGTTGATTATGAGATGCAGATTTCATCAACTTCTATTATTAGTACTTGTCTCTTTGCTCACATCTTGTGGAGCATCGAGATTGATTCCTGATAATCACTATTTACTATCAGGAGTAACTGTAAAGTCGAAGTCAAAAGATATTGATGCTGCAACGTTGGCAACTTACGTCCGCCAAAAGCCCAATTCCAAATGGTTTTCTCTGTTCAAGATACCATTAGGTACTTATTCGATGGCTGGTCAAGACACGACAAAATGGCTGAACCGCACACTGCGAAATATGGGAGAAAAACCGGTGTTATTTGATTCAGTACAAGCCCGTTTGTCGTGTATGGACTTACGAAGCGCCATGCAGAATATGGGATATATGCATGCACAGGTGGACTTAAAAACGTCTATGAAACGGAAGAAAATGTATGTCACCTACATACTCAAACCCGGTACGCCTTTTTATATTCACTCTTTAAAATACGATATTCAAGATACACTGATTGCCGAAATATTGAAATCTGCACCCCAGAAAGCTCAATTGAAATCCGGCGATAGATTTACTGTTGATAAGCTTGACCAAGAGCGTAGACGCATTACGCAGTATTTGATGGATAGGGGGTATTATCGTTTTCATCGGGATTTCATTGTTTATAGTGCCGACTCTGCAAGAAATAGTAATGATGTAAACATCACTTTGCACTTGTTGCCCTATAGAGAAAATAGCAAATCGCCCGAAACCCAGCATAAGAGCTATACCATTAGAAATATATTTTATCTCAGCGGAAACGAAGATGGCAAACTTCCGTTGCGCAAGAGTGTGTTGGAGAATAGTACGGCCATGCGTGTTGGAGAACTATATAATTATTCCAAACTGCAACGAACATATAATAATTTTGCGAAATTACAGACAGTAAGATATACCAACATTAATTTCAAGGAGATTCCGGACAGTTCTTTATTGGATTGTGATATTAAGTTGAGTACTAACAAACCGAATACCATATCCTTTCAACCGGAAGGAACCAATACGGCAGGAGATTTAGGTGCTGCAGCCTCTTTGATTTATTCAGACCGTAATCTCTTTCATGGTTCGGAGTTGTTAACTATTCAGTTGCGAGCTGCCTTTGAGGCTATTACCGGCTTGGAGGGCTATCAAAACCAGAACTACGTGGAATACAATCTTGAAACCAAGTTGCAATTTCCACGTTTCGTAGCACCGTTCTTATCCAATTCTTTTAAGAGAAACAGCAACGCAACATCCGAATTGGCTGTAAGTTATAATCTACAAAACCGTCCGGAATTCCACCGCCGAGTCTTTACAACGGCATGGCGTTACCGTTGGAATGAACCACATCATCATTTATCCTACAGACTTGACGTACTAGACCTCAACTATGTCCACATGCCGTGGATTAGTAAAACTTTCAAGTTTAATTATCTAGACAGTATCAGCAACTCCATACTTCGTTACAACTATGAAGATCTCTTCATTATGAAGATAGGAATGGGGGTAACCTATAATGATGGTATCAATGCCATACGAGCCAATGTCGAGACTGCCGGAAACCTGCTGAATAGTTTTTCACATATTGCTGGAACTAAGAAAAACCAACAAGGACAATATACCTTGTTTAATATTGCGTATGCACAGTATGCAAAGTTCGATTTCGACTTTACCCATCTGATACAGTTTGATTTACATAATCAACTGGCATTACACTTCGGACTAGGCTTCGCATGGCCTTATGGGAATAGTTCTGTTCTGCCATTCGAGAAAAGATATTTCTCAGGTGGAGCCAACAGTGTCAGAGGTTGGAGCGTGAGAGAATTGGGACCCGGTAAATACAGAGGAACTGATGGGCGAATAGACTTTATCAATCAAACGGGCGATATGAAGCTTGATATAAATGTGGAATACCGCACATCGCTTTTTTGGAAACTCAATGGTGCTTTATTCGTTGATGCCGGTAACATTTGGACATTAAGAAATTATGCGGAGCAACCGGGCGGTCAATTCCAATTAGATTCATTCTATCAGCAACTTGCCGTGGCTTATGGTCTCGGCCTACGTTTGAATTTCGATTACTTCATTTTGCGCTTTGATATGGGTATGAAAGCCATCAATCCGGCTTATACCACGCAAGAAGAACATTATGCCATTTTCCATCCCAAGTGGAGTAGGGACTTTGCGTTCCATTTCGCGGTCGGTTTCCCTTTCTAAGCATTATTTCAATTCAAAATATCCGGTAGGTATTTTACGTTTCAATACTTCTACTTGAAAGTCAACTCCGGCTATGATTCCGTAAGAGCGTAGCGTTTGTTCCACTGTCTTCTGTGCCAGCACGGGATGGTTGTTCTCCTCACTCAGATGGCATAACCACACATGTCGGAGTTTTTCTGTTGCATTCTCGGCAATAGCTTTAGCACATTCCATGTTGCTGAGATGCCCGGTTGAGCCTGAAATTCTTATTTTTAAATGCTGTGGATAAGGTCCTGTTGCCAACATTTCTTCATCGTGGTTGGCTTCAATTACTAAATAGTTGGCATCACTGATAATTCCTTTCATCTGCTCTGTGATATGTCCTACATCTGTCAGAATGCAGAACGTTACATCATCATAAACGATTTTGTAGCCTACATTATCGGAACTATCATGGGGAACTTCAAAAGGAGTAACGACAAATTCGCCAACATTGATAGCTATATCTTTCTCTATCACTTTCACAAAATCCGGGGCTACCTTTCTCCTTACACAGAAATTCCTTTCAATACCTGCATGTACTTTAAAGGTAGAATAGACTGGTATATCATAATCCGAACTAATACTACCGACAGATTTAATATGGTCGGCATGATCATGAGTAATAAGAATATGATGGATTTGGCTTAGGGAGAAACCATATTCTTTAAAGTGTTTCTTAAGGGTTCTGATACCAACACCCGCATCTATCAGTAGTCCATCGGTTTCCGTATACAAAAGGTAACTGTTTCCACTACTACCACTACCGAAAGATACAAATTTCAACATCCTTTTTCTTTTATTTCCCACAAAATTAGAAAGAATACATGAAAACAACAAATTAATTATTTACCTTTGTCCTATATTTAATGTTTTTAATATGTCGCTTACAAAAACAACTTTTCATCCCATGAGAGCACTGTTGTACTTATCTGTGATCATTCTATTCCCGGTATTTATGGCCTGCGGAGAATCTGGAACTGAGAAGGAGAGTTGTGAAGTTGCCGATTCTTTTGCCACGGCATATTTTAACTGGAACTATAAGAAAGCATTGAAATATACGCATCCTGCATCTAGAAAATGGATTGTCTACGCTGCAACACAAGTCAAACAAGAAGATGTAGACATACTACGTGGCATGGATGAACCGACCGCAATAGAAATCACTGATTATACGAGAGACGAGAAAAACGATTCACTCATGCATGTGACGGTGAGGATTAACAACTTCCTAACTATGGATACCATCGGTACTAGCGGCCATATCATGAAAGAAGGGGAATTTGTCTTGGCTTTGGTATGTATCAAAGGTAAATGGCTAGTAAAACTCGATGAACTACCTAGACCCCTGAAGTGAAAATACTGCATAGCCCTCGCAGGCTTCTTGTTCGGACTTAACAGTTTTACTGCCTAGCTTACGCAGTATTTTTGCCTCGCCCTTGCAGCAATTTAAGCAAATAAGTTTTTAAGCATATAAGTTGTTAGCCTGTCGTTATAAATGTTGACACATACAGTTTGTAAATTATTGGACAAAAGCATAGAGAGACATAAAAATAATTTGAAAGATATCTATATTTTCTCTGACTGGCGCAATGAACAACCACTTTATTAATTTTAATCTAGAATAAAACAAATCTTAACAGACCGAGAACTCTGCAAAACTCTTAGTTTAGAAA
>NZ_KQ960639.1 GCF_001553265.1 Prevotella sp. DNF00663
AGAGAGTATATCAATTTTGACACACCCTCTTTGTTGTTTAAGGATAATGAAAGATTTGCGAACTTTCTATCGTCCAATCCACTTTAATTCTGAAGTCCCTTATTTAAGCCCCTATGGAGGCCCTACGATATGGCTGCCCAATTGATATTAGTGCGTCGAAGCTCCTTTAGGCGATTCCAAAGGATGGCATTTTGAGGGCTCTGACAGCCGGGGTCGGCATCAATAATCTTCTGTGCCTCATTGCGAGCGAGTTGTACTATCTGCCCGTCACGAGCTATATCGGCAATCTTGAGGTCGAAGGCTATACCGCTCTGTTGTGTTCCTTCCAAGTCGCCGGGACCACGTAGCTTCAGGTCGGCCTCTGCTATTTCGAAACCATCGTTGGTTCCACACATGATATCAATGCGTTTTCGGCTCTCGTCGGCCAGCTTGTAGTGGGTCACAAGAATGCAATACGACTGCTTAGCACCGCGTCCCACGCGTCCTCGCAATTGATGCAATTGCGACAGACCAAAGCGCTGTGCGTCGAGAATCACCATTACCGAGGCATTCGGAACGTTTACACCCACCTCTATCACAGTGGTTGCCACGAGTATCTGTGTCTCTCCTTTCACAAACCGAGCCATCTCTTCTTCCTTCTCTTTCGACTTCATCTGTCCATGAATCTTGCTCAGTTTGAATTCCGGGAATACCTCGCGTAATGTTTCATATCCCTCTTCCAGATTCTTTAGGTCGCTTTTCTCGCTCTCTTTGATGAGTGGAAATACGATGTAAGCCTGTCGCCCTTGTCGTATCTGTTGTCGTATTCCGTTGTACAGACTCGTCGTTTGCGTGTCGTATTTATGGACAGTCATGATGGGTTTACGCCCCGGTGGCAACTCATCTATTACACTTACGTCCAAATCACCGTATATTGTCATGGCCAAAGTACGCGGTATCGGTGTGGCTGTCATCACGAGAATATGAGGCGGATTCTCCGCTTTCGACCATAAACGCGCACGTTGCTCTACGCCAAAACGATGTTGCTCGTCGACCACAGCAAGTCCTAATCGGGCAAACTGCACCGTATCTTCGATGATGGCATGTGTTCCGGCGAGTATTTTTACCTCGCCGTTTTTCAGTCCTTCCAGCACTTCGCGACGTTTCTTCCCTTTTACCACGCCTGTCAACAACTCGCAACGAATATCCATTCCGTGCAGAAATTCGCGGATGGTAGCCAAGTGTTGCTCGGCTAAAATTTCCGTTGGTGCCATGATACAAGCTTGATAGCCGTTGTCAATGGCAATGAGCATGGACATCAGAGCGACGAGTGTCTTGCCCGATCCCACGTCGCCTTGCAACAAACGATTCATTTGTCGCCCGCTCTTCATGTCGTCTCTAATCTCGTGCATCACGCGTTTTTGCGCTCCGGTAAGCGGAAATGGCAAGTTGTGATGGTAGAAATCGTTGAACTCTTTACCCACATGGGCAAAGATGTTACCGCGATATTTACGGCGATGGTCGCTGGCATAGCGCAGAATGTTGAGTTGGACGAAGAAGAGTTCTTCAAATTTCAAGCGCACTTGAGCGCGTTGTAAGCGCTCTATACTCTGTGGATAATGGATGGTGCGGAAAGCCTCTTCACGCGGAATTAAATGGAGTGATTCAGTGATGAAAGGCGGTAGGGTCTCCGGAATACTGCTTTCCGGTAACTTGTCGATGAGCGTACGAGTGAGTTTTTCAATGTTGCGCGATGTCATCCCGTGGTCTTTCATCTTGTCGGAAGTGTGGTAATACGGTTGCATTCCCATCTGTCCGAGTTGCAGATTATCGGCCGGTTCTATCTCCGGGTGGGCGAACTGGTAGCGTCCTTGATACACCGTAGGCTTGCCGAAGACGATGTACTCCACACCTATCTTATACGTCTTGTAGATGTATTGTGCCCCTCTGAACCATACCAAATCAACCACACCACGTCCGTCGGAGAAGTGGGCCACCACGCGTTTCTTACGTCCTCCCATTGAGAACTCGTCAAAACTAAGGATGCGTCCTTTGATTTGGACGAATGGTAGTGTACCGCTAAGTTCGTTGATAGGATAGATATGTGTACGGTCTACATATTTATATGGGTAGTGTTGCAATAGGTCATACCATGTCGTGATGCCGAGTTCCTTGCTCAGCATCTCTTTCTTCTTGGGGCCAACACCTGGAAGATACATGATATCTTGTGACAGAATGGAATACATAGCACCTAATGCGACCTCTCCCTTGTTCCTCTCCCTAGAAGAGGGGGAGTCTTTATGTAATGCGTTGTTATTTTTTTATGAATTCAATTTCTTACTAAACTCTCAGCAACCATCAAGTCATAAGGCGTGGTAAGTTTGATGTTCTCGCGGTTTCCCTCGACGATTGCCACGTTGCATCCAAGGCTTTCTATCACCGAAGCATCGTCTGTGAACGAGTCTCGATAAGGTTGGTTGAAGGCTTGACGTAGCAACGCGATGTCGAACACCTGCGGTGTTTGGACGATGCGATAATCACTTCGTTGCACGTTGTGCCCTCCTTCGTGGCTATCTACATAGCGAAGTGTGTCTATAACAGGCATTACCGGAATAGCAGCGTATTCTTCCTCGGCAGCTTCGTAGCATCGTTCGATGGTTTCCAACGATACGAAAGGACGCACACCATCGTGTATGCCTGCGAGTCCTTCTGCATCGGTCGGGATAGCAGAGAGTCCGTTTTTAGACGACTCAAAACGCGTACTGCCACCATCCACTATCGTATGTGCGATGTGGAAGTCGTGTTCCCGACATAGTTGTTGCCAATATTCGTGCTGGTCGTGTGGTAATACGAGGATGATTCCCATGTCTGAATCGTACTCATGGAATCGCTCAATAGTGCGCATGAGTACCGGTTTCCCTGCCACGGGTAGAAACTGTTTGGGTATCTCTCCACCCATTCGGAGGCCTTTTCCTCCTGCTACAATGATGATATAGTTCATATTTCCGTTTTCCAATCTTCCATCCTTGAGGGTGGGTGTGGACTATTTGTTATCTATGGATTCTGTTCGCGATTCTTCTTTTATAGCCAGTTTGTGGCAAAGATAAGTTTGTTACATCCTTATGAGACGGTAGATCTACCGTCTCTACAGTTGTAATTCCACCTCAATCTTAATCTTGTATCTCTAATTGTCAACTTAGAGAGTTCCCTTGCCTTTGCTAATGGGGAGTACCTATCGGCACTCTAACCTTTATGATTCTTTCTTTCCCGGCGGTTTTCGCTTTGCTCCAACCATCGGCTAACGCTGGTATAGCCACTTTGTGGCTCGCTGTTTGCCTTATTTCTTAACACCAAGGACAAATACTACTCGCCCCAACGGACAACAAATGAAGCTACTGAATACCCTCATTCTGTCCTCCCTCTCCTTGGTAGAGGGGCAGGGAGAGGCCCTTATTAATCCTCCCTCCCCTTTTGGGGAGGGTTGGGGTGGGGCTTTACTTCCTCTCCATCAGGTGTGCATACTGCATCTTTACCTCATAGTTTTTCACGCGTTCGTCGCCTATGAAGTAGCTTAGGATGCGATAAGCATAGGGGAATGTGGCAGCCGGACCTTCGCCTGTGATGATGTTTCCATCCTCTTGGAAGAGTTGAGCGGTGTATTCTGCACCGTCCATATACTTCTCGAAGCCCGGTGAGCAAGTTGCTTTACGACCATGCAACAGACCTAGACTGCCGAGAACCATGGGTGCGGCACAGATGGCACCGATACGTTTGCCTTTGGCATTCTGTTCGGTTAAGGCCTTGCGCACGCCTTCGTGCTCGTTCAGATTGGTTGCTCCGGGTAGTCCACCCGGCAACAATAGCATGTCAGCATCGCTTAAATCGGCGTTCTCGAACAATAAATCGGCTTTGATAGTGACGCCGTGTGATGAAGTCACCAATTCTGAACCGGTTACGCTTACGGTCTGGATAGCGACTCCACCGCGACGCAAGATGTCTACCGGAAGCAAGGCTTCGATCTCTTCGAAACCGTCAGCTAGAAATTCATATACTTTTGCCATAATTCTTAAACTATATAATGCTTTGTCCGTAAAAAATACTATTTTTGCATAGTTAATGTATTTGCAAATATACTAAATGTTTGTGATTTAGTGGTGTTTGACGGCTATTAAAGAATCAAAAATATAATGATAATGTCAGGTCAGCAACTTCGTTTCGCCATTTTCGGAAACAGTTATCAAGCCAGCAAGGCCACTTGTGCGGAGAATATTCTTGGCGAGTTGCATGCACGCGGCGCTGAAGTCTATATGGAGCGCAGTTTTTATAATGTCTTGACACTGCAAGGAAAGCTATCTATTCAGGTGTCTGGCATCTTCGATGACTACAATTTCGATGTAGACTATGTGGTCTCTATCGGTGGAGACGGGACTTTCTTGAAGGCTGCTAAGAAGGTGGGAGCCAAGGCAATCCCTATCGTTGGAGTTAACATGGGGCGTCTTGGATTCTTGGCCGACGTGTTGCCGAGCGAGATAAAAGAGGCTTTCGACGAGATATATGAGGGGCGTTGTAAGGTGGAAGAACATACGGTGTTGCAGCTGATAACCGATGGTGAACCATTGGAAGGCTGTCCTTTCGCCCTCAACGACATTGCGGTGCTGAAACGAGATACGGCTTCGATGATTTCTATTCACACCAGTGTAGACGATGAATTCCTTGTCACTTATCAGGCAGATGGACTTGTGGTGTCTACACCTACGGGTAGTACGGCTTACAATTTGTCGAATGGTGGTCCCATTATTGCTCCCCATACCAATAGTATCTGTATGACACCGGTGGCTCCACACAGCCTAAACATCCGTCCTATTGTCATTGGTGACGACCGAGAGATAACGATAGAGGTGGAGAGTAGGTCGCATAATTATCTCGTAGCTATTGATGGTCGCTCGGAGAAATTGCTCGAAAGTACGCGCCTTATCATTCGTAAAGCACCTTACACCGTTCGCATCGTGCAGAGAAACAAGCATCGTTACTCTGCCACACTGCGTGAGAAGTTGATGTGGGGAGCTGATCAAAGGGGATAGAAGCCCCCCCTGACCCTTCCCAAAGGTGGAGGGAGTGTTAATAAGAACCTCACCCCAGCCCTCTCCTAAGGAGAGGGAGTGCAGAATGAAAGATTGGGCTACAACTGTAGAGACGGTAGGCCTACCGTCTCATAAGGAGAAAAGGTAATCGTAAAGTCCTAAGTTGCCTTTCTTCCCTACCTTGTTTTATATAATAAATAGAAAGTATGAACATACGAAACTTACTGCATATCCCACCGGCTAAATATCCCATCCGTACCATATTAAAATGGTTATGGCGGTCATGGCACGGCAATCACACGCAAGCGGTGCTGAATGCCATCGTGGGTTTGCTGTCTGTGGGCATCAGCTTGTTGCAGGTTTGGGCTGTACAACATGCCATTGATGTGGCTTCGGGAGTGGTAGAGGGGAGTCTGTACGTAGCCATCGGCTTGATGGGAGGGCTGATACTCTGCGACTTTTCCATGTCTGTTGCTACCGTATGGATACGCAATGTACTAGGTATCAAAGCCCAGAACAGGATGCAACAACGGATGCTCGGCCGTATTCTGAGGTCGGTATGGGGTGGTCGCGAACAGTTCCATTCGGGCGATGTATTGAACCGTTTGGAGATGGATGTGAATAATGTGGTGAACTTCCTGACCGAGGTGATACCCAATACACTATCTGTTGTGGCCATGTTTGTGGGTGCTTTCTGCTATCTTTTCTCTATGGATAAATGGCTGGCTGTGGCTATTGTAGCCATATTACCCATTTTCTTGTCGGTAAGCAAACTCTATATTGGACGCATGCGCAACCTCACCCGACAGGTAAGAGAGAGCGATAGCAAGGTACAAAGTTTGTTGCAAGAGACCTTACAACATCGCATGCTTATCAAAACATTGGAGAGCGACGACACCATGATAGACCTATTGGAAGGGCAACAAGGTGAATTGCGTCGCCGTGTGATGCACCGTACACGGTTTAGTGTGTTCAGTTATCTGATGGTGAACTTCGGCTTTTCAGTAGGTTATCTGCTCGCTTTCTTCTGGGCAGCCGTCCGTTTGGCGGCGCATACCCTGTCATTTGGCGGTATGACAGCGTTCCTCCAACTGGTCAACAGAATCCAAAAACCGGCGCGAAATCTCGTGAATCTAGTACCCTCTTTCGTCTCTGTCTTCACGGCAGCAGAACGTTTGATGGAGTTGGAAGAGAACCCTTTGGAAGAACAAGGAGATGCTGTGGAGATGCCGTCACCCTGTGGTATTCGCCTACGGAACGTCACTTACGGTTACGACGATGCCAAAAACAATGTCATCGAGCATCTAGACTTTGATTTCAAACCCGGAACATGCACAGGTGTGAAAGGCGAGACAGGCGCCGGAAAGACCACATTGATTCGGATGTTGTTGGCCTTAGTGGCACCCAAAGAAGGACAAATAGAAATCTATCATGGTGACCGTAGCGAGCGACTATCGCCCCTACATCGTTGTAATTTTGTCTATGTGCCGCAAGGCAATACGCTGTTGAGCGGTACTATTCGCGATAACTTACTGTTGGGTAAAGTCGATGCCACCGACGAAGAATTGGAAGATGTATTACAACAGAGTTGTGCCGACTTTGTATTCGACCTGCCCGACGGGCTTGATACCGTTTGTGGAGAGCAGGGAGCGGGACTGAGTGAAGGACAGGCACAGCGTATCGGGATAGCTCGAAGTCTTTTGCGACCGGGCAGTATCCTCGTGTTTGATGAGGCTACCTCAGCACTTGACCTTGATACGGAGAGGGAGTTGCTACAGCATATATTATCATCTCACCATAAGACGGTGATATTTATAACGCATCGTCCGGCTGTGCTTGATTATTGTAATCAAATCCTTCAAATCAATAAAATTCCGAGTTAATGTGCGAAAATTGAGTTGCGCTGCAACTTACCAGTCTACTATGACGTCAAAAAGCTATATGATTCATCTCAACGATATTAATAAAACCTACTTCGGGGCACAACCGCTTCACGTGTTGAAAGGTATCAGTCTCGATATTGAAGAGGGAGAATTCGTCTCTATTATGGGCGCTTCGGGTTCTGGAAAATCCACTCTTCTGAATATATTAGGTATTCTTGACAACTATGATACCGGTGAATATACATTGGCCGGAACGCTTATCAAGAATCTATCAGAGAAGCGTGCGGCCGAATATCGTAATCGCTTTATCGGCTTTATCTTTCAAAGTTTCAACCTGATAGGGTTCAAGACAGCTGTGGAGAATGTGGAGTTGCCTTTGTTCTATCAAGGTGTTGGGCGCAAGCAACGGCATCGTATGGCCATGGAATACCTCGACAGACTGGGATTGGCACAGTGGGCTGAGCACTATCCCAATGAACTTTCGGGCGGTCAGAAGCAACGTGTGGCTATTGCACGGGCGCTTATCACGCAACCCAGAGTGATATTGGCCGATGAACCGACGGGTGCTTTGGATTCTAAAACCAGTGTAGAGGTGATGGAATTGTTGAAGCAATTGCATGCCGACGAACATAAAACGATAGTCGTAGTGACGCACGAAAGCGGTGTAGCCAATGAGACTGATAAGATTATTCATATCAAAGACGGACTCATAGGAAGTATCGAAGAGAACATCGACCACAAGGCTAGTCCGTTCGGAATCAATGGATATATGAAGTAATGCGAGCATCATGAGAGATATAATTGCCGAAATATGGTCTACTAGTAAGCGCAATAAGCTGCGTACAACGCTCACAGGTTTTGCGGTGGCATGGGGTATCTTTATGCTCATCTTCCTGCTGGGAGCGGGCAACGGACTCATCCATGCCACGGAAGAGAACTCCGGTAGATTTCTCGATAACTCCATGGTGGTGTTTGGCGGACAGACTTCCAAAGGCTATCAAGGATTAAAAGAAGGTAGGCAAATAGCCTTGAATGATGCTGATATGAACACCACAAAGAAGCGATATAGCAAGAATATGTTGAATGTGGGAGCTAAAATATCGGCCGGCAACATTAATGTGGCATTGGGAGAAAACTATATTTCGAGTACGTTGCAGGGTGTTCATGCCAACTATGCAGAGATAGATAAGAAAGAAATGCTTTACGGCCGTTTCATCAATGAGCTTGATAATGAGGACACTCGTAAGGTAATGGTTATCAGTGAGAGTCAGGCCAAGGAGTTGATGCCGAGACATATAGACCGTTTGGTGGGTCGGTATGTGAAGGTAGATAGTTTGGCTTACCACGTGATAGGTATCTATAAGAGTGATCAAAGTGAGATGAATGCCGACTGTTATGCCCCGTTTAATACCGTACGTGTGATTTATCAAAAAGGTGATAAAGTGGGGAATGTCGTCTTTGCTTTCCAAGGTTTGGAGACCGAGAAAGCCAATAAAGATTTTGAAGAATCCTATAGAGCCAGTCTCAATAGAAACCATCAGGCTGCTCCTGACGATGAAGAGGCCGTCTGGATATGGAATAGATTCACCCAAGCATTGCAGATGAACACCGGTATGGGCATTATCCGAACCGCTCTTTGGGTTATAGGTATCTTCACACTATTAAGTGGTATCGTGGGCGTATCGAATATTATGCTCATTACAGTCAAAGAACGTACACGCGAGTTTGGTATCCGTAAGGCCATCGGAGCGAAGCCTTCATCCATCTTAAAGCTCATTATTATCGAGAGTGTTATCATTACTACGTTCTTCGGGTACATTGGTATGATGATGGGAATGGTGGCTAATCAAATTATGGATGCCACTATCGGGCACGAAAAGATAGATTCCGGGCTGTTCACTTTGCAGATGTTTGTTAATCCGACAGTTGGTTTCGACGTGTGTGTGGAAGCGACTTTGGTGATGGTATTGGCCGGAACGTTGGCCGGATTGATTCCCGCTCGTAAGGCAGCACATATTAGACCGATTGAAGCATTAAGGGCTGAATAACGCTATGAGGATAGATTTAGATACATACAAAGAAATACTCGATACGCTCACACGCAATAAGAGCCGTTCGTTCTTGACTGGATTCGGTATCTTTTGGGGGGTGTTCATGCTGGTAGCCCTTATCGGTGGTGGCAACGGAATGAAGGAAATGCTGTCTAAAAACTTCTCCGGATTTGCCTCAAATTCCGCTATTATCTTTGCACAGAATACCACGAAGGCGTATGCCGGTTATCGGAAAGGCCGTTCATGGTATATGGATTACAAGGATGTGGAGCGTCTGAAAGCGCAGATTCCGGAGATAGATATAGTCTCACCGATGCTCAGTCAATGGGGCAGATTTGCCGTTGTGGGCGATAAGAAAGCTTCGTGTACGGTGAAAGGATTGCAAGCTGACTATGTGAAAGTGGAAGAACCGCAGATTTACTATGGCCGCTATCTAAATCAAATGGATATACAGCAGGGGCGTAAAGTGTGTGTAATAGGCAAGAAAGTGTATAAGACGCTCTTCCCAAATGGTGGAGATCCTTGTGGACAATTGGTGCGTATAGATTCCATCTATTATAATATTGTGGGTGTAGATTATAGTACCGGTAACATAAGTATCAATGGAAGCACGCAAGAGAGTGTCATTATCCCTATTACAATGATGCGCCAAGCCTACAACACGGGAGACCAAGTACATCTTATTTGCGTTACGGGAAAGCGCGGAGTGAAGATGGGTGAGATTACCAATCGGATGCGTGAAGTGGTTGCAAGAGCCCATCGCGTGGATCCAACTGACGAGAAGGCTATTACGATATTCAATACCGAAGTGATGTTTGGTATGGTAGATAACTTGTTCCAAGGCGTCAATTTCCTCATTTGGTTGGTGGGAATAGGAACTTTATTGGCTGGAGCCATCGGGGTATCTAATATCATGATGGTGACTGTAAGGGAACGAACGACCGAGATAGGCATTCGTCGTGCTATCGGAGCAACCCCCTGTAACATCCTCGGACAAATCATCTCAGAGAGTGTATTGCTTACGGCTGTGGCGGGGATGAGCGGCATTCTCTTTGCCGTACTCATCCTTCAGTTGCTCGAAATGGGTAATACTACCGGTGGAGTAGTCTCAGCTCATTTCCAAGTGGGCTTCTGGACAGCTTTGGGAGCAACGGTTTTCATCAGTATCTTAGGCGTATTGGCAGGCTTGGCACCTGCCGGAAGAGCTATGAGTATCAAACCGGTAGATGCTATGAGAGATGAGTAAAGCCCCCACCTCGGCTCTTCCCAAAGGGGGAGAGAGACGATATTGAAGTGCTGAAACAATGAACATAAAATAATAAACAACTACTTCTATCCCCTTGTTTCTCTATGATTAGAGGGGAAGAAACAGAAGATTTAAAGCGAAGAAATGAAAAAGTATTGGAAATTTGTGGTCGCTGCATTGGTTCTATGTCTCTTTGTTGGAACCTTTGTATTTCTTTGGATTAAGTCGCAACCTACTGCCGACGTGTATAGCGAGTTCACTCCTAAGGTGATGAACTTGAAGAAAACCACCGTCGTAACGGGTAAGATAGAGCCGCGCAATGAGGTAAACGTGAAGCCACAGATAAGTGGTATCATTACCGAATTGTTGAAAGAAGCCGGTCAAACAGTGCAAGCTGGTGAGATAATAGCCAAGGTAAAGGTGATTCCCGATATGGGGCAGTTGGCCAATGCACAAGCTCGTGTGCGCTTATCTCAAATCAATGTGAAGCAAGCACAGGTAGACTATGCCCGCGAAAAACAACTCTTTGACAAAGGATTGGTGGCAGCCGATGAGTATGATAAGATAGCTCAAGCCTTGAAGCAAGCCAAAGAAGAGGTGCAAGCTGCTGCCGATAACCTCGAAGTGGTGCGCGATGGTGTATCTAAGAGCAATGCCAATACGAGTAGCACTCTCATCCGTTCCACCATCAGTGGGCTCATATTGGATGTCCCTGTCAAGGTAGGTAACACCGTTATCCTTAGCAATACGTTCAACGATGGTACCACAATTGCCACCGTTGCTAATATGTCCGATTTGATATTCCGCGGTAATATTGACGAGACAGAGGTCGGTCAACTGGTTTCGGGCATGCCGATGAAGATCACAATTGGCGCTCTACGGAATTCCAGCTTGAAGGCTAACCTCGAATATATCTCCCCTAAAGCGGTAGAAAGTAATGGTGCTAACCAGTTTGAAATCAAAGCAGCTGTTACCGAGATAGGCGGTACTCATATCCGTAGTGGCTACAGTGCCAATGCCGAAATCGTGCTGGCTGCTGCCAATCATGTGCTTACTATCCCCGAAAGTGCCATCGAATTCCAAGGCAGCAAGTCTTATGTCTATATCATTGGGGGCAAAGGTGATAAGAAAACCTATACCAAACGTGCCATCACAACAGGTTTGAGCGATGGTATTAATATTGAGGTGAAGAGTGGACTTTCTACTCGTGACAAGGTGCGTGGGCCGAAGGTAGTGAAAGAATAATCCACGCTTTCATCACCACTTTGCCGAATTTCCATTACCTTTGCACGATATTGATGAGATCATACAGGGTGAATAAGCAGTTCGGAGAAATCATACGGTTTGGTATTGTCGGTGGGTTGGCCACGTTGTTGCAATATGGTATCTACCTGTTATTGCTCAAGCAGATGGGACACAATCCCGCCATGACGATAGGATATGCCATTAGTTTCATCTTTAACTATTTGGCCAGCACTTACTTTACGTTCCGTGTGAAAGCCAGCGCCAAGCGTGGTGCGGGCTTTGCCTTGTCGCATGTGGTCAACTATCTGCTTCAGATGGGTACGCTCAACTTCTTCTTGTGGGTGGGTGTTCCGAAGACGTTGGCTCCTATTCCGATGTTCTGCGTGTGCGTACCTGTCAACTTTCTCTTGGTCAGATATTTCTTAAAGCGCAAATGAAACGTATCTTTGGCATCTTCAGAATCAAGTATGAAGAGCGTTGGCCGGCGTTCTTCGTATTCTTGACGACCCTCTTGCTCAATGCATTGGTCATTATCAAGTATGCCGATAGATTCCTTCTTCCGGCCGAAAATTATCACAAACTCTTTGTAGCCAACTTCCATGTGTCGGGTTACGACCCCTTGACCTATGCCGTATTGTCGCATTGGTTCACGGAGTATAACATCTATCGACACCCGTTGTTGGCCTTTTTCATGTACCTCCCTGCGCAACTCAACCAAGCATTGATGGCTCTTACGGGTATCAATTGTGCCCCTTTTATCATGGCTGTTATCCTGCTATTGGGTGCCCTCTATAGTTTTATCTTTCTCTATCGTATACTCCGCGAAGTCATTGAGTTGCCACAATTCGATGCCACACTGCTGTCGCTCATGCTGTTCAGTTTTGCTTATGTGCTGGTATCGGTGTGTGTGCCCGATCATTTTTCGCTCTCCATGTTCATGCTTCTGTTGACACTTTACGTCAGCGGAAAGAAACTCAAGCAGCATAAACCCTTCACGAAGTGGCAGACAATCCTCTTCTTTCTCGTTACAGCAGGCATCTCGCTCAATAACGGATTGAAAGTGTTTATGGCCAATTGGTTTGTGAATGGGCGTCGATTCTTCCGTCCGCTCAATCTTGTTTTGGCCATTCTTGTGCCCTCATTGTTGATATGGGTGTTTGCCCGAATGGAGTATCACGAATATCAATATCCGCGTTGGAAGGCACGCAAGGTGGCACAAAAGCGAGCTAAAGATAAAGAACGAGCGCAGTTGGTAGCTCAATTTACCAAGGATTGGCCAGCTTGGGATTCTACTAAGGTGGCTCATGCTGCCGACTCGGTGATGAAGATTCGTGCATGGGAGAAGAAGCATGCCAATGATAAGAAACCGATGAATGCCCACCAAGGTAAGCCGGTGAAGAAGGGCGAATTCTGGTCGTGGACCGATATAACGACCTCACGCACAGCCACAGCCGTGGAAAATCTCTTCGGCGAGTCTATCTTGTTGCACCAAGACTATTTGTTGGGTGATACGTTGACCGGGCGACCTGTCATCGTCAATTATCGTTGGTGGACGAACTATGTGATTGAAGGCGTGTTGGTGGTGTGTTTCCTCTTGGGACTTTGGATAGGGCGTCGCAACCGCCTGATGTGGTTGGCAGTCTCGTTCTTTGCTCTTGATATGATGATACACATGGCTTTGGGATTCGGTATAAATGAGGTTTATATCATGAGTCCACATTGGGCTTTCGTGTTCCCCATCGTATTAGCGTGCCTTGTCAAAGGCGTTCCACGCCGTTTCCTGTTGCCGTTGCGTGGCTTGTTAGGACTCATAACGGTTTATTGCTTCGTCTATAATGTGGTCTTAATCATAGAATATTTGGCATTCTTATGAATATTTTCCGACTGAAAAACGAGGAACGTTGGATAGCCCTCGTGACTTTCTTGGTAGTGGTGGCTTTGCTCTTTGTGATGATTCAGCAGTATTCGCCGCTGTTCCTCAAGGGTGGTAGGTTAGGGTTTTGGACTATCTTCTCACGCCATTTCCGCATGTCGGGCTACGATTGTTGGTCGTATATCACCCTGTCTAACCTGCGTATTCATTTCGAGACCAGTCGTCATCCGTTGTTCTTGTCCATTCTTTATCCGCTCTATTTGCTCAATCAGGAACTGATGTACAACACGGGTAGTAACTATGCGGTCTACCTTATAGGAGCATTGACTACATTTTGTGCTGTTTATTCCATCGTCTTTATCTATCGACTACATCGAGATGTTATGGGGCTAAGGTTGTGGGACGCCCTGTTGCTGACGCTTCTCTTCTATAGTTTCGGGCATATCATGGTCGCCTTGTTGGTACCTGACCACTTCGTACTCTCCCTTTTCTTGCTGTCTATGACCTTGTATATTGTTGGGAAAGCTATGCGTGAGCATCGCCGATTGCCCTTGTGGCAGTGGACGATATTACTTTTTCTCACGGCCGGTGTGACGCTTACCAATGGCGCAAAGACTCTGTTGGCAGCCTTGTTTGTTGACGGCAAGCGTGTGTTTCGTTGGCGAATAGTGGTATTTGGAGGCGTGTTGCCACTTGTAGCACTTGTGAGTATCTATCTTTTCCAATACCATACGTACGAAGTTCCGCAGCAACAAGCCATACATCATATAGAAGTAAAACAGCGTGAGAAGAATCCTGACGAACTGACTAAGCGTACAGCACAGCGCGACAAATGGATGGCGGAACATTCGGGTAGCCCCATAGCCAACCTACCACTGTTGAGTATGACCGATGTAACCACCTCGCGTGTGCAGACATTGGTGGAGAATTTCTTCGGTGAACCTATTCAGTTGCACCGTGACCATTTGTTGGAAGACGTATCGTTCACTCGCCCTGTGTTCGTGAGTTATCGGTCGATTGTGAATTATGTGGTTGAGGCTGTCATTGTCTTGCTATTTATCGTGGGCCTGTGGATGGGTCGCCACGACCGCTTCATGCTCATGGTCATGTCGTGGATGATGGTGGATGTGGTGTTACACTTAGTATTAGGCTTCGGCATTAACGAAGTATATATTATGTCGGCCGACTGGATTTTCATCATCCCATTGGCTTTTGCGTGTCTTTTCAAAAGCACCCATGGACCTTTACAAATAGGCCTTCGCGCCACCACATGGTTGCTTACGTTGTATCTTTTGGCTTGGAACAGCACTCTATTGATACACTATCTACAAATACCCTATACACAGTTGGTTCGCTGAAAGGCCGTGGCAACAATGCTGCCTCGCCTTTGCAGCCTCACTGATTGGATTAGGCAGCAACGCTGCGAAGCCTCTGCAGTGATGAATAGACAAATTATCGGTAAATATTTTATTTGTTGCAAATATAGCCTAAACGTTGATAGAACGTTGGGAGAATTCTCCTAAACACGCTATAGGAAATCCCTAAAGGTGCGAGGGGAATTTCCAAAAACCAATAGCAGCTCATGGCTTATCCGAATTAAATGTGTAAATTCGCAATATTAATACGTAAGATATTCAGCAATGGAACAAGAACAAATCGATGATTATCGCGCTGCTGTGTTGGCGGCTATGCTTGCTACGCCGGGTAAAAACGGCGAGCCAAAGGTGTCGGAGAAGGAAGCTCGCGACATACTTGATACTTTTACCGACGACGAACTCGCCTTCGGCATGCCCTATGTCAGCCCAGAAGAAATGGCTGAAACACTGTTGGAGGGGTGAAAAAGATGCCGGCGATGCAATTGATGAGTTGCAATAGCTGGCATACTAAAACAGAATTAACACTATATCTAATAAACACCTATCTCATCAATACATAGATACCCTTGCAGGCCTTTTCCCATGTGCCACGTTGGTAGATGCTTTTCAGAGCCTATTTGTACTCTTACATAGCGTGCTTGTGTCGGAGGAAAAATTAAAGAAAGTGTAGGCATGCCGTCGGGTGAGTCTTCTTTTAAGGGGGGATTCTGTGGATCTTATCTCTCTAAAGGTTGTCCCGTCATTTGAAATTAAAACTTTGAAGCTTCTAGCATCAAAAGCCCATTCGTTCTTTATAACACAAACATTGAAATCTACTTTCTGAATAATAGCCGGTTTTAGCAAGTCTATTGTAACATCTACATCGAAACCGTCGAATGAAAGCCAACGGCCTGAGTTGAATTCTTGATACCCTCGTATTCCATCAATGAGCATAATGGGGCTATAATGAAGTAATGGGGCTGATGGTTCTATAGGGTGTTTGGACGTTATTGGCTTAGAAGTCGCGAGATTGACATGGACGCAGAGTCAAATTGCTCCATGACCCGAAAAGAATCCCCCAAAAGGAGTGAGTCTCTCAGATTTAATTTGTATCTTCGCCATGTCTATCGTCGGATTCTCTTGTTTTTTT
>NZ_KQ960640.1 GCF_001553265.1 Prevotella sp. DNF00663
AGAGATAAAGATAACGTTGTGTTCATATGTTTGTAGATTATACTTTGCAAGTTCAAAAACGAAGTGCAATAAAAGAGTAGCCCTCGCCGAGAGATGCAGACAACCTCTCGCTACGCTTCAAGAACGTCTGCATCTCTCGGCGAGGGCTACTCTTTTATTGCACTTCGTTTTGTAACTTGCACGGGAAGAGATTCGGAGATTTTGAGATGGACTTAATCGTAGACCCTGACCAGCATGCCATACTCACACTGGTGGAGAAATCCACCAATATGCTACTTATGCAGAAACTGCCATTTGGAAAGCTGTCAAAGCCTCTGGCAAAGGTAGTTAGGAAACTGCTGCTACCATACAAGGACAGGCTGAAGACCATTACAACAGACAACGGACCTGAATTTGCAGCACATAAGGACATTACCAAGTTCTTAGGCGTGCCCGTGTACTTCGCTGATCCATATTGTTCTTGGCAAAAGGGAGCTATTGAAAATACAAATAAACTAATCAGACAATATATACCGAAAAAGGATTCGTTTGAACATTATACAGAAAAGAGAATTATGTCGATACAAAAGAAATTGAACGAA
>NZ_KQ960641.1 GCF_001553265.1 Prevotella sp. DNF00663
ACTGTTTTGTACAATCTATTTCTCTGCCCGTAAACTCACACACTTAAACTCCATCTTGTTCACTTGTCAACTCGTATACTTTAAACTTAGATAACTGCAAGGGCTCCGCAGCATTGCTGCAAAGGGCAAACAAAAACGCTGCAAAGCCCAAACAGTCATGCTGAAAAGACTTTGCAGCGCCATCAAATAAACTTTTTTACGCCCTACATATCTGTAGATAGCGTGCAAAAGCATTATCCCAAACGGTTCGGTCTTGCGGTTCAAATCGCTTCGGGCTGGTATTTTGCCCGATAACACGGCGCATATCCCACACGTCTTTCACCATCCCAGCCGCCTTGGCTTGTAGCATGATGTTGCCAATGGCGGTGGCTTCTTGCGGTCCGGCAAGCACGGTGATACCACAACTATTGGCTGTAAATTGGCTCATACAATCGTTGATCGACCCTCCACCAATAATATGTAGTACGTCAATCTGTACTGGCGACAGCCGCTTCAGCGTGCCTAAGACCTCTCGATAACGCAAAGCGAGCGATTCAAAGATGCAGCGACAGAACTCGGCAGCAGTCTGTGGAACTGGCTGCCCGGTCTTCCGACAATAATTACAAATGGCTTCCGTCATGCTACGAGGATTGGTAAACGAAGCGTCATCGGGGTCAATGATGCTTCTAAAAGGCTCTGCCTGCATCGCTTCAGCTATCAGTTCACCATGCGACTTCCTCTCTGAGAACTCTTTCCGGCAACGCTCGTAAATCCACATACCACAGATATTCTTCAAGAAGAGAGTCGTGTTATCTACCCCACCCTCATTGGTCATATTCTCGGAATAGCTCTCATTGCTTATCAACGGATGCGACAACTCCACGCCCATCAGACTCCATGTACCGCTACTCAAGTAGGCGAAGTTGGCATCAGAAGCCGGAACGGCAGCCACAGCCGAGGCTGTATCATGTCCGGCAACAGCCACTACCGGAATGTCACCAATACCTGTTATCTGCTTGATTTCTTCGGTTACAGAACCTATAATGGTTCCGGGAATCACCATCCGACCAAACTGCGACCGCTTCAGACCAACACTTTCGAGCAGCCGTTCGTTTAAATCGTGCTTGTAAGGATCGAGTATCTGCGATGTCGAAGCCTCTGTATACTCGCATACCGCCTGTCCCGTGAGCATATAACTCAAAGCATCAGGCATAAAAAGTATCTTATCGGCCACAGCCAAAGCAGTGTTTTGAGCCTTCCGCATGGCGTGTAATTGGAACAAAGAATTGAATGCCATGAGCTGGATACCAGTGAGTCGATACACTTCGTCGCGCTCCATGACATTGGCAAAATAGTCGTCCATCATGCCGACAGTATGCGGATCACGATACGACAGAGGGTTACGTAACAGCGCACCATCGCTACCTACAAGAGCAAAATCGCATCCCCACGTGTCGATACCGATGCTCTGAATTTCGTAACCTTGTTCCACTGCCAGTTTCAACGCAGTGATAATCTGATTATAGAGGGCGTAGATGTCCCAATAAAAGTGTCCTCCGGTTTGAATGATAGGGTTCTCGAAGCGCGTAAGTTCTTGCATGGTAAGGTGGTCACCTTCCAACGCACCCAATACCGTTCGGCCACTCGTGGCACCCAAATCAACTGCAAATATGCGCTTTAATTTCTCCATGTGGCTTTCGTTGCTTGATACATTCGCACTCCATACGTGATGATAACAAGGAAGCAAATGAGTGGTAAGACGAATGAAATATTTACGGCCGGCATGCCAAAGATGGTGCCCAAGTCGATAATAGAAGCCTGTAAAGGCGGTAAAACACTTCCTCCAAGAATAGACATTATCAATCCTGCCGCACCAAACTTAGCATCATCGCCGAGTCCTTGCAACGCTATACCGTAGATAGTAGGGAACATAAGCGACATGCAGGCAGAGATACCAACGAGACAGTACAAGCCTTTGATGTCTTGGAAGAAAATGACTCCGAAAGTCAACGCCGTGGCAACGGTCGACAAGATGGCCAACAGTTTACCGGCATTGATATACTTGAGGAAGAAAGTACAGATGAACCGACTACAGCAGAAGATAGCCATGGCAATGATGTTGTAGCGCTGTGACAACACTTCGGCAGCCTGTTCGGTCATCCCCTCACCCACCAATACGCGTGTACCGTATTGGATAACGAAAGTCCAACACATGATTTGGGCACCTACATAGAAGAATTGCGCAATAACACCTTCGCGATAATGCTTGATGGAGAAGATACGCTTCAGGGTCGGAACGAAGTTAATATCGTGTTGTCGGTCGCCACCTTTCGGCATCTTTGTGAAGAAGATGACCAAGAACATCACCACAATGACCATCCCAATGACAAAATAGGGAGTAATAAGAACCGATAAGTCATATTCTTTCACAGCCTCGAATTCAGCCGGAGAGAGAGTAGCACGCGTGGCTGTATCCATGGGATTAAGCTTAGCTTGAATGAAAGCCATCGCAGTAAACATACCACACAACGAGCCCATTGGATTGAACGACTGCGCTAGATTCAAGCGTCTTGTGGCCGTAGCTTCCGTTCCCATCGAGAGAATATAGGGATTGGAACTGGTCTCCAAGAACGATAATCCGCACGTCATGATAAAGTATGCTATCAAGAAAGGATAGTAAGCACCCGTCAACTTAGCCGGGAAAAAGAGCAAAGCGCCGGCCGCATAGAGGCCAAGTCCCATGAGTACCCCACTCTTATACGAGTACTTGCGGATGAAAATAGCCGCAGGAAACGCCATTGCAAAGTATCCGCCATAGAACGCAACCTGCACCAATGCACCGTCGGTGACGCTCATTCGGAATATCTTAGAGAATGCTTTCACCATCGGATTGGTAATATCATTGGCGAAACCCCATAGGGCAAAGCACGAAGTGATGAGGATAAAAGGAATGAGATAGCTCACTCCGTCCTTAGAAAGGATTGATTCTTTGCTTTTCATTCATCAGGTTTTAAAGTGTCGAATAGAAATAGTTATCCCCCTTACCGATAGCAAGGGGGATAGCGTCATATTAATAAATAGGGCCAAAATTCTGACAAGCACGGTAGTCAGCACCCTCTTTATCCATACCAAATGCATTCCATGCCGACGGACGGAATATCTTTTCGTCGGCTACATTATGCATACATACAGGAATACGAAGGATAGAACAGAGCGTGATAATGTCTGCACCGATGTGACCATAAGCGATGGCACCGTGGTTAGCTCCCCATGTATTCATCACAGAATAAACGTCCTTAAAGGCATCTTTGGTTGCATCGAGACGTGGAACGAACCATGTAGTAGGCCATGTACGGTCGGTACGGCCATCGAGGATAGCATTGATTTCGGGATCAAGATCTACCGTCCAACCCTCAGCCAACTGTAAAACAGGACCCAATCCCATCACTCTGTTCACACGAATCATAGTCATTGGCATGCCACCACGAGTGAGGAAGTTAGACGAAAAACCACCTCCGCGGAAGTAATTGCGGTCGGCCGGATACCAAGTAGTGGCATTCAAACAAGCCTCAACCTCTGCATCGGTCAACTCCCAGTGGTGCTTCATCGTAGGATTACCCTCGCTATCGCTCACTGCTCCTGTCGCATCGAGCGTGGTAGCACCTGAATTGATTAAGTGTATAAATCCTCCTGCAGCTGCTCCTGTAGGCTTCTTGCCTGCCACCCGCTCCACAGCTTCGGGACTCCAATAGGTACGAATGTCTGAGAACATCACACCCTTATTGGTCAGCAAGTGACCGAAAAGCATTGCTATACCGTTCAAAGAGTCATTTTCGGTAGCCAAGACACCTGCCTCACGCGTACCGTTCCAGTCGAAAGAAGAGCAAACCAACGACTCAGGGAAGTCGAAATTTGGCTTATAGTCGGTCCACTGGCGCTGTCCTTGAACACCTGCCAAGATAGCATTATGACCTAAAGCCTCTTCCTTGAAGCCCAGTTCCTTCAGTCGAGGATTACCATGCATCAAGTCTTTAGTGATGAGCATACACTTCACTGTGAACTCCCAATCCTTGTCAAGTTCCTCTCTACTCTTCTGTTTACCATTACGTTCGATGTTCCAGTCGTGTCCTTCCTTAGGCATACAATATTTCTTTGTCCATGCCATAGCCTTCTCAAACTCTTCCGGATCGTATATTCCTTCGTCGATACGACGCATTACTTCCACCATATCTACATACTCCGTACGCAGTCCAAGATACTTCTGCATGAAGTCAGGATCTACGATTGAGCCGGCAATACCCATACAAGTGGTACCCATAGAGAGGTAGCTCTTACCGCGCATGGTAGCAACTGCCTGTGCTGCACGGGCAAAACGCAGAATCTTCTCAGCCACGTCTGCAGGGATAGTATTATCGTCCAAGTCTTGTACATCGTGTCCGTAGATACCGAAAGCGGGTAATCCTTTCTGTGCATGAGCGGCCAATACGGCAGCTAGATATACGGCTCCCGGACGCTCGGTACCATTGAATCCCCACACAGCCTTGGGATAATAAGGATTCATATCCATCGTTTCCGAACCATAGCACCAGCAAGATGTGACGGTAATCGTAGCACCGACACCCTCACGCTCGAACTTTTCGGCACAAGCAGCCGACTCAGCTACGCGTCCAATCGTACTATCGGCTATCACACATTCCACGTGACTTCCGTCGCCATTGTAAACATGTGAACTGATTAACTCGGCCACGGCTTTGGCCAAACTCATTGTTTTCTCTTCGAGACTTTCGCGTACTCCGCCTTGGCGGCCGTCGATTGTTGGTCTGATACCAATCTTAGGATAGTTTGTCATAGGTTTTGTTATTGTTTGACAGCGCTTTCGGCATCTCGCAACTTACTTCTGATCGCGCCATGTCCATCACACTGTCGATATTAGAATTAGTTATTTTGTTTATTTAAAAGATTCTTTAGGAGTGTCCTTCCATCAAGAAGTCGGACTTCTTCAATCCTTTAGCAAAGGTACTATTTTTATCTTTTAGAGAGAAGTAAACAATGAAAATATTCAGTTCTTTTTATAGTTTAACACTATTATAAAAAAACTTTGTATATTTGCTAAGCTAACCAATAGAAGATGGAGAAATTATCAAAGGAACTCAAACTCATGTTGCTCATGACCGATGGGCACGACTATACTGCTGCAGAGTTGTGCAAACAAATAGGCACAACACGCCGACAACTCTATAATTACTTGAAGTTTTTCCGCGAAAACGAGTTCATCGTGGTTCATGAAAACAGCCATTACCGACTGGATACCGACTCACCTTTCTTTCAAGAGATAGCACGGTCGGTCAACTTCTCCGACACCGAAGCTACCTTCATGCACCACCTGCTGGAAGCTGCCGACGCCAAAAATCCTGTCGTAGGCATCCTCAAACGCAAGTTGGAACGCTTCTACCATCTCCGTTTCTATACCGATACCCGCTTTAAAGCCCACACCATCGACATACTCAACAAGTTACGCGATGCCATAAACCATCGTCAAACGGTCTGCCTCAAAGACTATTCGTCACCCCACAGTCGCAGTGTTTCCGACCGTGTAGTAGAGCCTTACATGTTCTTAAACGACAATCTGGACGTGCGGTGTTACGAACTCAAGAGCCATACCAACAAGACTTTCAAACTTTCGCGCATCGGTGACGTGGAAACATACGACGCACCTTGGATTCACACAGAGCGTCACCGCCAGCTCTTTACCGATATCTTCATGTTCAGTAGTGAGCAACGCCTACCCATCTGTCTGCGTATGGGGCAACTCTCCCACAACCTGATGATAGAGGAATATCCAGCTTCCACCGACGCGTTCACACCCGATGACTCAGAGCATTGGCTGCTAAACATTGACGTGGCAAGCTATGTGGGTATCGGAAGATTCGTACTTGGACTCTACGACGATATAGAAGTATTAGGTGAAGAAGAATTCAAAAACTACATCCAACAGAAAATTCTGACCATGAATGCTTCTGCTATCCTACAATAATACTAACTATATTCTCACTCCAAATCACTCCTTATCATAGTCTTCCGACAGCATTCGGAGCTCTTGATACGTCGTATTGATGTCTTCACGAGTAATGTCGAACGACCTGTCCACACCTCTTGGCTTGTCTTTCAACGTATGAGAGAAAAGCCAATCATACGTCTTCTGCAAATAGAAAATACGCGCCAATAGTCCGTGAGAGCCTCCTGCTATCCAGTCGTAACGTAGCAAATGGTCGTTACCGGCACTCTGTAAACTCTCCACAACCTTCTTCGACTCCCTCACATTCACCGCTCTATCAGCCGTACCGTGCATGATCCAAAGCGGCACACGCCCCATTCCTTGCACGTCGTGTAGCGTCGTTCCGCCACATAAAGCCATCGCTGCGGCCACCTTTTCAGGATAAGTACCCACAAAATCAAGCGTACCATAGCCGCCCAAACTCATACCCAAGACAAACACGCGCGACGCATCGACGGGATAATTCTTCTCCATCCACTCCAACAAATCGTTGAGTTTACGCGGATTCCACGACCCTCCCGGATTCTGAGGGGCTACCACAAAGGCAGGAATTATTTTACCTTTCTCTAGCGCATCCAGCGTTCCGTAGCGACGCACACGGTCGAGATTGTTGCCACACAAGCTTGCCCCATGCAAAAAGAGCACCACTGGGAGCGCGTGTCCATGGGGCTCATACTCTTCAGGAGTATACAACCAAAAGTTGTATCCCCCATCAATGACGTTACGCTTTGCTTCTATCTTTCCCGCTTTCTTAGCCGATACTCCCAACGAAAACAAAACCATCAAGAACAATATATATAGGTGTCTCGTTTTTCTCATGACCACAAATATAAAGATAAGTTATCAAGTAGACAACTCTCTCCACCTCTCCATTGACATTATTTATACACTCTCCGTCCTCGTTGTAGTTTTTTCACGGAAATAAAAAGTCATCAGTCCCGCCCCCGTCCATTACCTTCCGTCTCTACTATTGCCTACCTTTATTCCCAAAACTTTGTTAACTTGTTTACTCGTTAACTAGTCTACTTGTCATCCAGCCTAATAATAAACTTTTAAATAGTCTCCCTCCCCCCTTTGGGGAGGGTGGGGTGGGGCTATAGAGGGTAAAGATAAGGCTTTTACTCCCCATTATTCATCGAACAAACTCTCCAACACACTGAGCGATTTCAATTCGGGAAATCCGGGAGTATGCAGTCGATAGTATAATAATATAAGGTGTAGACATCGACTACGCTCACTACGCGACATGGCAAAAAGGTGCATATTCTCATAATTCATACGCATTAGCAAGGTGATACGCGAGGTCTCTTCGGCAGACAGATAGTCGGAATGGAGCGGAATGGTGAACAGAAAGCGACTTTCGCGAAGGTCGAAGAGGCTGCCCGGTACATAGTCGTCGAGATTGGGGAAGAATCCGA
Source organism: Prevotella sp. DNF00663 (assembly GCF_001553265.1). Lineage (GTDB taxonomy): Bacteria > Bacteroidota > Bacteroidia > Bacteroidales > Bacteroidaceae > Prevotella. The sequence continues at coordinate 7,453 of NZ_KQ960641.1, forward strand.
TGAAGCGACTCAGACGCATGGTAAAGACCAAATGAAAGTTGGCAAACGACGCCGGACAAAGGTCGAGCCACGACATACTGGAACGTAAATAGTTATAAAGAGCGGGATTTTCTTGCTCCCCACGAGTGGCATATAACAGGAATTCGGCAATAAACAGCGCCACCGTAGACTTATAAGGATTGAACGGGATGGATGAATAAGGAATATCTACACGCACATCGTGCAAAGAAAACAAGGAACCACGAGCTTTGTCATCGAACTCAATAGCAAGGAGTGTGAGCGGTTGGAAAAGTTGCTTCTTAAACTTTCCACGCCCCGAAAGCGACAAACTACAAACCAAAGAGATACGCCCCTGCCATTCAGAGAACACATCGACAATTATTTTAGTGTCTCTGAATTTGAACGCGCGAAGTACGATAGCCCTTGTTTTGATGAGCATAATGAGACAAAGGTAGTGCAAAAACGCGAAAAAACGCGGCTTTTATTAAAATTTCTTCACGAATATTTGGCGGAATAAGAAAAAGTGTCTAACTTTGCACCCGCAAATTAAACGCGATGGTCCCTTCGTCTATCGGTTAGGACGAGAGATTTTCATTCTCTAAAGAGGAGTTCGACTCTCCTAGGGACTACAATAAGAAATAAAAGAAAAAGTAAAGATGGCAAATCACAAATCATCCATTAAGAGAATCCGTCAGACAAAGACAAGAACTCTTCATAACAAATATTACGCAAAGACCATGCGTAATGCAGTGCGTAAATTACGCGCAATGACAGATAAGGATGCAGCTGCCCAGTTGTACCCATCTGTACAGAAAATGCTGGACAAATTAGCCAAGACCAACATTATTCACAAGAATAAGGCAGCTAACTTGAAGTCAAGTTTGGCTTTGCATATTAGTAAATTAGGATAATATTCCGATTTACAAGTAAGTAAGGGCGCATTCTTCAAAGAATGCGCCCTTACTTTTTTTGACACTAAATATTTCTGTTTTTCACGGCAATTTTGTATCTTTGCAGAAATATTACTAATCGAGAAAATGGCAGAAAATCTAAATGCCGAGGCTAATTATTCAGCTTCGAATATCCAAGTTCTAGAAGGACTGGAGGCTGTGCGTAAGCGCCCGGCCATGTATATCGGCGACATTAGTGAAAAAGGATTGCACCACTTGGTCAACGAAACAGTGGACAACTCTATCGACGAAGCTATGGCCGGATACTGTACAGACATTGAAGTAACCATTAACCAAGATAATTCTATCACTGTACAAGATAACGGTCGTGGTATCCCTGTAGACATGCACGCCAAGTTGCATAAGTCGGCTTTGGAGGTCGTTATGACCGTATTGCACGCCGGTGGTAAGTTTGATAAGGGTTCATATAAGGTCAGCGGTGGTCTGCATGGTGTAGGTGTGAGTTGCGTGAACGCACTCTCGTCTCACATGATGTCTCAGGTATTCCGCGACGGAAAGATTTATCAGCAGGAATACGAGAAAGGAAAGCCCCTCTATCCAGTTAAGGTTGTGGGCGAAACAGAGCTTCGTGGTACACGCCAACAGTTCTGGCCAGATCCTGCTATCTTCACAACGACTACCTATCGTTGGGACATCATCGCATCGCGTATGCGCGAATTGGCCTACCTGAATGCAGGTATCCGCATCACATTGAGAGACCTTCGCGCTGACGAGGAAGGCAAGACACGCGAGGAAGTATTCCATGCCAAAGACGGATTGAAGGAGTTTGTGCGCTACGTAGACCGTCATCGTACCCACCTGTTCGACGATGTTATCTATCTCAAAACAGAGAAACAAGGCATCCCTATCGAGGTAGCTGTGATGTATAACACAGACTATTCGGAGAACATCCACTCATACGTGAACAACATCAACACCATAGAGGGTGGTACACACTTGACTGGTTTCCGCGCAGCATTGACTCGTACATTGAAGTCGTACGCTGATTCGGAGCCGACCATATCCAAGCAAATAGAGAAAGCCAAGATAGAAATTGCGGGCGAAGACTTCCGCGAAGGTTTGACAGCCGTTATCTCTATCAAAGTGGCAGAGCCTCAGTTCGAGGGTCAGACCAAGACCAAGTTGGGTAACAGTGAGGTTTCCGGAGCCGTTCAACAGGCTGTGGGCGAAGCGCTGGCAAACTATTTGGAAGAGCATCCTAACGAAGCGAAGAAGATTTGCGAGAAGGTAGTATTGGCCGCTACGGCACGTATTGCAGCCCGCAAGGCTCGTGAGAGCGTTCAGCGCAAGAGCGTAATGAGTGGCGGTGGACTGCCCGGAAAGCTGGCCGACTGCTCTAACAAAGATCCAAAGAGCAGCGAGATATTCCTAGTCGAGGGTGATTCAGCAGGTGGTTCGGCTAAGCAGGGACGCGATCGTTATACACAAGCCATCCTACCCTTGCGTGGTAAGATTCTGAATGTTGAGAAAGTACAGTGGCATCGCGTATTTGAAGCCGAATCTGTAATGAATATCATCCAAAGTATCGGTGTACGTTTTGGTGTAGAGGGCGAAGATGATCGCGAGGCAAACATCGACAAGTTGCGCTACGACAAGATTATTATCATGACCGACGCCGACGTCGATGGCTCACACATCGACACACTGATTATGACGCTCTTCTATCGTTTCATGCCGAAAGTCATCGAAGAAGGACATCTTTACATCGCTACTCCGCCTCTCTATAAATGTTCATACAAGAACAAGAATAGTGAATATTGCTATACAGAACAGCAACGACAGGCTTATTTCGACAAGTATGCTACCGGTCCGGACGATAAGAATATCCATACCCAACGCTACAAAGGTTTGGGTGAGATGAATCCCGAACAGCTTTGGGAAACAACAATGGATCCAACTACTCGCTTGCTCAAGCAGGTAACGATAGAGAATGCAGCCGACGCAGACGAGATATTCTCGATGCTCATGGGCGACGATGTAGAACCTCGTAGAGAATTTATTGAGAAGAATGCTACGTACGCTAACATCGACGCATAATACTGTACACGTACATATAATATAAAAGAAGGAGAGCATCATTTGCTCTCCTTCTTGCATTTCGATGTGATTTTTTATATCTTTGCAAACGGAAACCTAATCGCTAAACACCTCATGAAGAAATATATATCGCTGTTCTTTGCGGTTGGTATTGATACCTTGGTTATAAAACAAAGCGATACCAGATGAGGAAGTGGATGCTATTTGCAACTTTATGCTACTTCCTTGCAATCTCGGCACAGGACTTCGGAATGCAATGGATGTCGGCTTCTCAGGCAGACAAAGCCGACATGGTATGGTTTCGACATACCTACTCGCTCCACGAACGCCCCACACAAGCTTCTATCAGCATTGCTACCACAGGGTATTTTCGGCTTTATGTCAATGGTTACGATGTATCTACTGCTTATCGTTTACCTTATCGGGAGAAAGGAGATACGGGCAGTATAGGACATATTTTCGATGTCACCCGATTCTTACAAGCGGGAGATAATATCATCGCCGTATACTGTTCACCCCTCGCCTATGACCTTGATAGGGCTCTGTTTGCCTTTCGTTTTGATGGAAAATGGGTCAATGGGCAGCGTTTTAGTTACGATGGAAGCGAGGGATGGTTATGTCGTAGCGCTTCATTTTCACTCATGCCCGATGGTCGACAAGTACAAAATGGATTGTCAGAGGAATATACTTACTCCACAGCCGACGAGTCATTAGCTTGCTGGTATCCTGCCACCATGATTCCATCTCCACAGAATCGATCTACCCGATGGCACCAATCATTCTATCAAGAAGAAGTTGTTGCAGAAGAAATACGGCCGCTATATTTCAATGTAGAGGGCGATTCGGTATTTTATGAGTTTGGAACAGGCTTTCAAGGCTATGTCCGCGTCACGCTCAGAGATGCCATACCAGGCGAATGTATCTATATAAATGGTTCCCAATATATCTGTAGTGGACAAATGGATGAGCAGATATTCCAACGCCTACAGATAACAAATTGCCGACAAGTATGTATCAGCGGAGACACCAATTTTCGTCGGTCACAGATACAAAAAATAGAGGGTATCGGCATCAAAAGCCGTTGGCATGAAGATTGGAACTATTAAAAATATTGATAAAACACTTTTTCTTCAATGTTATTTTGTATCTTTGTGAAATCAAGTAATATCATGAAGTATGGAGAGTAAACGCCTAGAAGAAATCACTATCCCATCTGTTAAAAAGCTATACCAAGGAAGTCATATAGAAGATGACATACTCCTAGTAGACGATCTAGCCAATATCCCATTCCCCAATGAGCCTCGCCGAATGCATTGTTTGTTCATGGCACTGTGTACAAAAGGGGTAGCTCACTATACCATTGATACGGTTGCCCACACCGTTCAAGTAAACGATGTCATCATCGTAAGTGAAGGTCAGGTGGCAAACAACTACGTATTGAGCGATGATTTTAAAGCCATAGCCATTGTATTGTCCTACGAGTTCTTCTACGAAATCGTTGCTAACATTCGTGAGCTATCCTATCTATACCTCTTTGCACGTAACCATCCGGTCTTCCACTTGAGACAAGACGAAGCCCAAACACTACATAATTACTTCAATATTATCAAGCGTAAGGTAGAAAACAAGGAACATCAATTCCGTCGCGAGACCACTAAATCAATGCTAACAACAATGATTTACGACATCAGCAACGTGATTTATCACCTTCAAACATCACCTAATAATCGCCAACCACGTGCCAACGAGATTTTCAGCGACTTCATTAAACTTGTAGAACAACATTATCGAAAGGAGCGACGGGTAAGTTGGTACAGCAATCAGATGTACATTACGCCCAAGTATCTCTCTGAAGTTATCAAACAAGTAAGCCATCGTACACCCAACGAATGGATTGACCAATACGTTGTTTTAGAAATTCGTGTATTGCTGAAGAATACAATGAAGAGCATTAGAGAGATTGCCGAAGAGATGAATTTCAACAATCAGAGCTTCTTCGGTAAGTACTTTAAAGAGCATGTAGGTTTGTCCCCTACAGAGTATCGAAAGTCATAAGCCCAACAACTGTTCGGCTACTGCGCACAATTCCTTGTACCAGTCCTCACCAAACCGACGTATCAATGGTTCTTTTAAGAACCGGTATATCGGCAAGTCAAGCGCTTTACCTTTGGCAACAGCATCCTTACACACTTCCCAACGATGGTAGTTTAGTCCTACAGTACCATCGTTGAAAGTCTTTTCACGTATAGGATAAAGTGCACAAGAGATGGGTTTCACGAATCGCGTAGTCCCTTTTCTATAGGCACGTTCCAATGCACAGAGGCACGTACCGTTCTCATAACATGTAAATACACAATCTTTTCCCCCAACAATGCTTGTCACCAAGTCGCCATCACGGTCGCTATAAGCCACTCCTTGACGGTCTATTACCGACTGAGCCGAGGCAGATAAGTCGTTCCAAACAGTATCCAACGAGTCTTCTATGCCCCCTATCTCGTCTAAAGTCACTGGTGCTCCGGCATCACCTTCAATGCAACAGATACCTTTACACTTCTCTAAATCACAGCAAAACTTCTCTGTCAGGATGTCGGGAGATACCAATACATCCCCTATTTGTATAATATGTAATTCGTTATCCATGCTTTTTACCATTGTATAGGTGCGATACCATGCTCTTGAAGATAAGCATTACACCGCGAGAAATGATGATTCCCGAACCACCCACCACGATTAGCGGAGAGCGGAGAGGGATGTACCGACTCCAACACAAAGTGACGCGAACGGTCTATCAGCGACACTTTGCTACGTGCATATCCACCCCAAAGAATGAAAACCAAATGTTCTCTATCACGATTCAAGGCCTGAATCACAGCATCGGTAAACGTTTCCCATCCTCTACGCTGATGACTTCCGGCAGCATGGGCACGCACTGTAAGCGTAGCATTCAGCAACAATACGCCTTGTTCTGCCCATCGTGTGAGGTTTCCCGAAGACGGAACAGGGCACCCTAAATCCAATTCTATCTCCTTAAAGATATTCTGCAAAGACGGCGGAAACGGCACTCCATCGTTCACAGAGAAGCTGAGTCCATGCGCCTGACCGTATTCGTGATACGGATCTTGACCAATAATGACCACCTTCACCTTGTCGAATGGGCACAAATTAAAGGCATTAAAAATAAATCGTCCCAGCGGAAAACAAGTGCCTTGAGCATATTCCTGCCGAACAAAATCAGTCAGATGCGAGAAATAAGGCTTCTCGAATTCCTCACCAACATGCGTTTTCCACGACTCTTCTATCTTTACATTCATCGCATTTCTTTTGTCCACAAAGTTACTAAAAATATTTGCTGCACCAATAAAGAAGCATTATCTTTGCCTGCAAAGAGGAAGACTATGGACAAGTCATTAGAATTACAGCAATCGATTTTACACGATGTTGCATCCTTATTTGGAAATACGGATGCACTCAATAAATTGCACAAGTACCTTAACAAACTAAAAAGAGAGGAGAAACAGGAAATGAGTAAAGCTGAGAAAAAAGAAATTCTAGATGATATTAGAGATGGATTAAGAGAGATGAAATTAGTAAAAAAAGGCAAAAGTACCAGTCGACCATTAGCTTCTTTATTGAAAGAATTATAGCATAGAAACTATTATTCCCTTTGATAAGCAGTTAAAACGGCTTGCCAAAAAGTACAGAAACATCAAAGAGGATTTATTAAATCTCGAACGTTCCTTACTATCCAATCCTACTCAAGGAGTAGATTTAGGAAATGGAATTCGCAAAATCAGAATGCAAATTTGTGATAAGGGGAGAGGCAAAAGCCATGGGGTACGCATCATAACCTACACTACTATCGAGACCTCTGCAAAACCTTCATTTATAGAGA
>NZ_KQ960642.1 GCF_001553265.1 Prevotella sp. DNF00663
CGCAAGTTCAACATAGAACTGCAATTTCAGGTGTAGGTTTAGCTTAATAATCTATACCAGAAAACACCGAGGGGTTTGGGGGCGAGCAGCCCCCATGAGTGGAAAATCAACAAGCAATGCTTAAAAAATAAAAAAGGGAGACCTCTGTCTCCCCAAGATTAATTAACTTTGTATTGTGAAATATCATCAATTAACCTCGGAGCAAAGGTACACAATTTTTGTGCTACTCCAAAATGGAATTATATTAAAAGATATTGCGAAAGCAATAAAAGTATGTCCAAGTACAGTATCTCGTGAAATAAAACGTAATAGTGGAACCAGAGGAAAGTATAACTGGAAAACTGCCCAAGCAAATGCTGTTCTCACAAAGCGAAAAACTCCCGGCAATCATTCAATCAAAAAGGATGTTATGGATGAGGCGAAACGTCTTCTTATCACAGAAGAATGGTCTCCGGAACAAATATCTGGTGTATTGGCTAAGGAAGGCAAGTATATTAGCCATGAAACCATATATCGTATGATACGTAAGGACAAGGCAAAAGGTGGAACACTATATAAACTCTGTCGTCACAAGCTAAAGCATCGTGCCAAGCCTGTTGGTAGCAGACGTATATCCATACCCAATAGAACAAGTATCAGCGAGAGACCTACTGAAGTTGACGGAAAACGCTTTGGGGACTTCGAGATGGATACAATTGTTGGAAGAGGAAATCATGGTGCTATTGTGACACTGATAGAACGCAGTACAAATATACTATTTATGAGAAAACTTAAAAAGGGAAAGAATGCCAAGGAGTTAGCACGCACTGTAATACATTTGCTATCTCCATTCAAAGAGCATGTCAAGTCTATTACAACGGACAACGGCACAGAATTCGCTTGCCATGAAATGATAAGCAAAAGCCTTGGTGTCACCGTCTATTTTGCTGACCCATACGCTTCATGGCAGAAAGGGGCTATAGAAAATGCTAACGGACTGATTAGACAATACGTGCCAAAAAAAGAAACGTTTGAGCATGTCAGTCATCAACAAATAACAAAGTATTCAAAGAAAATTAACATGAGACCAAGAAAGAAATTAGAATTTAGAACACCACATGAGTGCTTTTACGAACTAATTAAGTAAATTTGCACTTGCTTGTTGAAT
>NZ_KQ960643.1 GCF_001553265.1 Prevotella sp. DNF00663
AAACATATGAACACAACGTTATCTTTATCTCTTGCCGGTCTGACATTGGCCATGTCTCCGGCCAGCATGATGGCTCAAAATCGTGCTCAGAAGCCTATGAATATCGTATTCATCATGAGCGACGACCATGCCTATCAAGCCATCAGTGCCTACGATCCAAGCCTTATCAAGACCCCTAATCTAGATTGGTTGTCTCAGCATGGCGTACGCTTTACCAACAGCTTCGTGGCCAATTCACTCAGCGGACCGTCGCGTGCCTGCATGCTTACCGGTAAACATAGCTATTCAAATGGGTTCACCGACAATACCAAGAGGTTTGACGGAAGCCAGCAGACTTATCCGAAATTGCTGCAGAAAGCAGGCTATGAGACGGCTATTGTGGGTAAGTGGCACCTCTCGTCCAATCCCACCGGCTTCGATTACTGGAATATCCTTATTGGTCAGGGAGAATATTACAACCCCGATTTCATCGACAATGGCAAGCGTGTAAGACTGCCGGGATACGTCACCAACATCACCACCGACTTGGCATTGGATTGGTTGGACAAGCGTCACAACCCCAATAAGCCTTTCTGTCTGCTCATCCATAACAAGGCACCTCATCGTGTTTGGATGCCCGACACATGTGATTTGGATGCCTTCAACGACCGCGTTTACCCCATGCCCAAGACCTTCTACGACGACTATAAAGGTCGCAAGGCGGCCGCCAAACAGGAGATGAGCATCATCAAAGACATGGACTTGGTGTATGACTTGAAGATGGCTGACAAGGAAAACGAGATACATTCCAATCCCGAACTGGAGAAGTGGGGACGCGCCAACTATGCCCGAATGACTCCCTCTCAGCGTGCACAGTGGGACAAACACTACGACCCCATCATACAGAAGTTTAAGAAGGACGGTCTTTCGGGACGTGCTTTGGCTGAGTGGAAGTACCAACGCTACATGCACGACTACCTCCGTGTCATCCGTAGTGTGGACAGAAATGTGGGCAGAGTGATTGACTATCTGCGTCAACATGATATGCTTGACAACACCATGATAGTCTATACATCCGACCAAGGATTCTATCTAGGCGAACATGGATGGTTCGACAAGCGCTTCATGTACGAAGAATCGTTCCGCACACCGCTCTTGGTTTATTATCCCAACGGCAAGCGTGGCGATATAGAGCAGATGGTACAGAACATCGACTACGCTCCTACATTCTTACAGGCAGCTGGTGTTGACGTGCCCAAGGATATACAAGGCGTTTCTATGTTGCCATTGTTGAAGGGTGAGAAGCCTAAGAACTGGCGCAAGTCGCTCTATTACCACTATTATGAGTATCCTGCCGAGCACTCCGTATGTCGCCACTATGGTGTGCGTACCGACCGTTATACGCTCATCCATTTCTATAACGACATCGATACATGGGAGTTGTACGACCTGAAGAAAGACCCCGAGCAGATGCACAACCTCTATGGTAAGCCCGGTTTCGAGAAGCTTACGAAGAAACTCAAGAAAGAGTTAGCACGACTCAGGGAGCAATACAACGAGACGAACGTCACAGAATAGCGAGACGTTTTCAAACAGATAATCCCGGTTATTCACCTTATTGGTATATTCTAAGTATATCGTAAGGAGAGTAACCGGGATTTTT
>NZ_KQ960644.1:0-54616 GCF_001553265.1 Prevotella sp. DNF00663
CAAGTTATTAATTTGCATTTTGACACACCCTCTTCTGTTCGTCTTTAGAATTCTATATCTACGTCTTTTCGGTATCCACTCGATGTAAAGACGCAGAGAAGTTCATTATCTTCATTCGTAATCCTTACTTCTGCAAACGGCATACGATGATGGTTGACAAGTTCTTTAGCCTCTGCATATCCCCCCTTGACATACGCCCCCAGCATTTAAATGATTGGGCGTCACTTTCATTCTTACGCGGGCATATCCCTCCTTTAATTCAAGCAACTCTGCACCTACGAGAGCTGCAAATTTATCTTTTGCAAAGAAGCCTTTTAGTTTTTCCATTGTTTTATTTATATATAGTAGTGTGATTCAACGGTTGTGTAGAATCATTGTTGGCGAAGTTAGAAAGAAAAAGTGAGATAATTCTTTCTGTCCTGAAAATAGTATGATAAGATAGATGAGTGGCCATTTGGCTAGCCTAAAAGTTTTGATTAACATTGAGATTGTTTGATGGCTTTTCCGTAAATTTGCAGTATGAAGATAATCGTAGGGAAAGAAATAGAACAAGTATGTCCGCAGTTTGTGGGAGTATATGTCGAGGCACAGGTGGTTAACACTGCTTATTGCCAACCTCTTTGGGATGAAATCAATCAATTAGGTGAACACTTTCGAGCAACATTGACGACCGAACAACTGAAAGATATAAGCGGCATTGCAGCCACTCGGAAAGTTTATAGAGCCTGCGGAAAGGATCCTTCGCGCTACCGTCCGGCTGCAGAAGCACTCGTTAGACGTTTATTACAGTCGAAAGAACTTTATCAAATCGATACGTTGGTCGACTTGATAAACCTTGCCAGCATGTCTTTCGGTTACAGTATAGGAGGCTTCGATGCCGATAAATTTGTAGGCGACACACTGCAATTAGGTGTCGGTCGCGAGGGCGAACCATACGAAGGAATAGGTCGCGGAATGATTAATATAGCCGGATTACCCGTTTATCGCGATGAAATAGGTGGAGTAGGTACACCCACCAGCGACCATGAACGGACGAAAATCAGCATTAATACATGTCACCTTGCCGTTATTATTAACGGTTATGATGGTGATGAGAAGCGTGTACAGGATAATGCCGAGTTCATTCAGAAACTACTGCGCAAGTATGCTGAGAGCGATGGTGGGAGTTACTTCCTTTTTCGTTAGGCTTTCGTCTTTTGAAATTTAGACATTCCGGTCTTGAATTTATCAAAACCATTTCCATATACTCCGATGACATTACTTTGTGAAACGAATGCCGATGGGTCTATCTCGTTGATGATATGGAAGATGACTCCCGACTCTCTTTTCTTGGCTAGGATAAATAACATCTTTACTTCATGACCGGAATAGAAGCCATGTGCATCTATGACTGTGGCACCACGACGGGGTGAAACATTGATACGGCTTGCTATCTCTTTGTATTTATCCGAGATAATAAAGAACTGTACGGAGCGTCGCATGCTATTGACAACTTGGTCAATACAAAATGCTGTCACCCACAGAACCACGTAACCGTAAATCACTTGTTCGAAGTTGTGGAACACAAAATAGCTCGACGAGATGATGAAAATGTCACACATCATGATGACACGTCCCAAGGATATGTCTTTGTATTTATTGATGATGGTTGCAACAATATCTGTTCCGCCAGTGCTACCATTGAAAGAGAAGCTAAGACCAATACCACTTCCGCAGAAGATAGCTCCAATAATACTAGCCATGAAAGGCTGGTTTTCTAGCAAATGTACATGAACACAATTCCTAAAGAAAGCTGTTGAGACGGTCAAGACAAATACTGCATAGATAGTCTTCATACAAAATTTCAACCCTAATACGCGTAGTGCGATAGCTAATAAAATTGCATTTAGGGTGAAATAAGTATACTGTACTGGGATTCCAAGTCCCCAATAAAGAACAGAAGCAATACCGGGTACACCATTGGTTGTAATGTTGTTGGGGAGTAGGAAAATTGTCCATCCCATTACATAAGATACCATTCCGATTAGAATCATGAGATAGTCTTTAATCTCATTGGTAACAGCACGTCTGTCAGTTCTTAACATCATCATTTCAATATGCTATAAGTTGTTTATCTTGGCTAGTCAGTGTTTCATGCTATAAAGACGGTGCAAAGTTACACTATTTTTGATTTATCCACTCTTATGTGCCCCTTTTTTTCTTCATTATCGGCTACTTTGTATTTTTATTGAAAATATATTGATTTACTGCAGAGGCTTGATAGTATTTCTGCCTTGTTGTTTCAGTTTTGCTGATTGGGCTTTTCAGAATTGTTGCCTCGGCTTTGCAGCGCATTAGTCGACGAATAGACCTGTTGGCAAGTAGACGAGTTTGGGGTGTGAAGTGCTGTGTTTTCCACTTCTATAGTTTATGAGTTTTGCTACCACTATAATTCATTTAAATTGTTTATCTTTGTAGCGACAACACAAATATGAAGTAATGAAGAAAATCGTAATAGGCATTGATGTAGGTATTAGTACTACAAAGATTGTTGGTGTTGATAGTAGTAGGATGGTTATCAACCCTTTTCGTATCAAAGCTACCGACCCTGTGACAAGTCTCTATGGAGCATTTGGTAAGTATCTCTACGATAATAAGATAGAACTAAACGACGTAGAACAAGTGATGCTCACCGGTGTTGGGGCAGCATATATCAACAGTCCTATTTACGGGTTGCCCACCAGTAAGAGTCAAGAGTTTATAGCCGATGGGTTGGGAGCGCGGTATGAGAGTAAGCTCGACCGCATGATAGTGGTGAGTATGGGTACAGGTACGAGTCTTGTTATGTGCGATGGCGATGATATTCGCCATATTGGCGGTATTGGTATTGGGGGGGGGACGCTTCAAGGGCTAAGTCGTATCATGCTGAAGACCGATGATATTAAGCAGGTGGCAAGCCTAGCTATGCAGGGTGATATTAGTAAAATCAATCTGTTGATAGGCGATATTAGCGCACGTCCACTTCCCGGCCTGCCTATGAATGCAACTGCATCGCTCTTCAGTAATGCCAAGGCTAATGCCAGTAGAGAAGATATTGCTATCGGACTTATTTGTATGGTACTACAGTCTATTGGTAGTGCCAGCATCCTTTCAAGCCTTGGTAGCGGTATCAAGGACTTTGTGATGATTGGCAACCTTACACTGTTGCCACAATGCAAAGAAGTGTATCCGGGGTTGGAGAAACTCTACGGAGTACATTTTAGGATTCCTAAGTACAGTGAGTTCTGTACAGCCATTGGCGCAGCACTTGATTATATGGATAAGAAGTAAGCTTTATGAGCAATGGAAAAATTATCATCGCCGGTATTGGTCCGGGTAGTAAAGACGATATAACCCCAGCTGTGCTTGATGCAGTTCATGTTTCCGATGTTATTGTAGGATACAAATACTATTTTCAGTTTATCGCTCCATATCTCCGAGAAGGTGTGTCGTGTATTGATACCGGAATGAAAAAAGAGCGCGAACGCGCTCGAATGGCTTTTGAGGAAGCCGAGAAAGGATTGACGGTTTGCGTGATTTCTAGTGGAGATGCCGGTATATATGGCATGGCTCCGCTTATTTTAGAAATGAAACGGGAGCGTAGTAGTAACGTAGAGGTGGTGTCGTGTCCGGGTGTGAGTGCCTTTCAGAAGGCAGCTTCCTTACTCGGTGCTCCTATGGGACATGACTTTTGTGTCATCTCGTTAAGCGACTTGATGACTCCATGGCATCTTATTGAGCGCCGAATCATTGCTGTGGCACAAGCTGATTTCGTTACAGCTGTATACAACCCTAAAAGTAATGGCCGTTATTGGCAGTTATATAGATTGATTGAACTGTTCCTAAAGAATGGCCGAAATGCTGATACACCGGTTGGATATGTGCGTCAAGCCGGTCGACCGGAGCAATCTGTACATCTGACAACGCTTGGTGAATTCAATCCTGAAAAGGTGGATATGTTCACTATTGTCATCATTGGCAACAGTCAAACCTATCAATGGGGAGAGAGCATGATAACCCCTCGTGGATATTATCAAGCCAATGAAGCATCTGAAGACAAACTTGGTAGGCAGATCATGATTAAAAGTTTCCAGACGATTGCTAGCGAACTTAAAGATAAGGATATACCACTTGACCATCAATGGGCATTGCTCCATGCCATCCATACCACTGCCGACTTTGATATGGAGGATATTCTTTATACCGATAAAGGAGCTGTAGAGACGCTTTATAATGGGATTGTAGATGGTCGGATTGATACGATTGTCACCGACGTGACGATGGTAAAGAGTGGCATTCGCAAAGGAGCTTTGGCTCGACTGGGCGTCAATGTACTGTGTTATTTGGACGATTCGCGTGTCAAGGAAATGGCAGAGAAAGAGGGAATAACCCGTACTCAGGCCGGTATTAGACTAGCTGTGGTCGAGCATCCGCATGCTCTTTTCGCATTTGGCAATGCACCTACGGCATTGATGGAACTTTGTTCGCTGATGCGTCATGGTAAAGCTCGGCCGTCGGGTATAGTTGCTGCCCCTGTTGGATTTGTACATGTGTGTGAGAGTAAGCACATGGTAAAGACCTTTCAAGAAGTCCCGAAACTGATAGTAGAGGGGCGAAAAGGCGGAAGTAATTTAGCTGCGACGCTTTGTAATGCTATTCTCTGCTTTGACGATGCTGCACAATTGCGACCGGGTAGAGATTTGTAGAACTTTTCAATTCATCTTATAAACGCATGAGATTCATCGTTATCGGACTTTCAGATTCGCCTAGTTTTGAGTTGCCGGTTGCTGCTTTACAAGCAATTGAAACCGCTAAAGTGTTCTCTGGGGGAAAGCGTCACCATGAGCTGGTACAACATTTGTTGCCCATGGATGCTATCTGGATAGATATTGTAGCCCCGATGACAATGGTCTTTGATGAGTATGAGAGCGTCAGCAATGAAATGCGGGTCGATGAGATAGTAGTGTTTGTTTCCAATGATCCCTTGTTTTATGGTTTTGCCAATACTATTAAGCGCTTGAAGCCTGATGCCGAAATACAGCTATATCCCTATTTTAATAGTCTACAAATGTTGGCTCATCGGCTCGTGATGCCTTATCATGACATGCGAATCGTGAGTTTGACCGGGCGCCCTTGGCATGAATTTGACCGTGCCTTGATAGAACGAAGTCTGAAAATGGGCGTGTTGACCGACCGGGAACATACACCGGCAGCGATTGCCACACGTATGTTGGAATATGGTTTTGACGGATATGTGATGTCGGTTGGGGAACATTTGGGACATCCCGATAAGGAACGAGTTCGTAGTTTTGCATTGGAAGACGCTGTAAGGCATGAGTTTGAATATCCTAATTGCCTGATACTTCATGCTGATGACGATGCTGTGCCACAGCGTGAATATGGTATTGAGGAACAACGTTTTGCCCTTTTGGATGGTCGAGTCAATATGATAACGAAGATGCCGATTCGGTTGTTGTCGCTCCAAGCACTACATCTACGTAGCCATCAGGTGTTTTGGGATATAGGGTTCTGTACAGGGAGTGTCAGCATTGAAGCCAAGTTGCAATTCCCGCATTTACATGTTGTGAGTTTCGAGATTCGCCCCAAATGTGAGAAAATATTGCAAGAAAATCAAAGGCGATTCCATTGTCCGGGCATTACGGCGGTGATGGGCGATTTCATGAAAGTGGATTTAGCCAATTTTCCTGCTCCCGATGCCGTGTTTATAGGTGGACATGGTGGACGCTTAAAGGAAATATTGAATCGTGTTTATCTGCTATTACCGGTTGGAGCACATGTTGTTATGAATAGCGTCACATCGCAAAGTTTCGATTTGTTCAATGAAGCTGCTACAGAGTTAAGGATGCATACCATATCTCCAATGCGACTCACAGTAGACAATCATAATCCAATTTATATTTTATCAGCAACGAAATGAAAATAGCTATCATCCCTATATCAGCTCAAGGTAGAGCCATTGCCGACAAGCTAAAAGTAGAGTTACAGGGCGAAATTATAGTACGTGAAAGCGTAGGACGAGTTTTTCATGACTTTGATGCCTTTGTGTTTATTGGTGCCATGGGTATTTGTGTGCGTACGATAGCTCCTTTTGTGGAAGATAAACATACAGATCCGGCTGTAATTTGTATTGACAGCATGGGCAATAATGTCATCAGTGTGTTGAGTGGACATGTGGGTGGTGCGAACAAACTGACCCATGAGATTGCTGGAATGCTTGGCACTATGCCGGTCGTAACTACGCAAAGCGATTATGAAGGACTTTGGCCGTTGGATACATTGGCTAGACAG
The DNA here is from genome assembly GCF_001553265.1 of Prevotella sp. DNF00663. GTDB lineage: Bacteria > Bacteroidota > Bacteroidia > Bacteroidales > Bacteroidaceae > Prevotella. The sequence continues at coordinate 6,328 of NZ_KQ960644.1, forward strand.
TTTGGTTGGACAGCCTCCAAAACGGAACTTAATGACTGTATTTTTGCCTTTACGAACCATAAACCGACGGCCTTACTCTTGGAGGTGAAAGATAGAGGAACAGAGTATTTAGAGCGTACTTGTCCTGATTTTGTGGATATTTATTATTGTTCGGAAGATATTGATACCTCTCGCTATGCTCTCATTTTGTCGGTTAGTTACCGGCAACAGCCTGTTGTTACTGATAATTTGACGCTAAATTATATACCTCGTTGTGTACATGTGGGATTGGGTTTGGCTCATCAAGCACAACCAACAGAGCAAATTCTTGATGAAATTTGGAGTGCTTTGTTGCGTCACAATGTTTCTCATGATGCTATTATAGACTTGAATACAATAGATGTAAAGGCCGATGAGCCGGTTGTTGCTGTATTGGAAGAAACGTATCCCTTTCATTTCTATACGGCTGAAGAGCTACAGAAGATAGATGTTCCTAATGGGAGTAAAGTGGTAGCTAAACATGTAGGTACGCCCAGTGTGAGTGAGGCTTCGGCATTATTGGCTGCAAGTGGGGGGCAACTTGTTGTGGAAAAGCAGAAAGGTGAGAAGTGGACATTGGCGGTAGCAGTTGATGTGGCTTTTCAACGTGGTGCGCATATTGAGTTTGTAGGAGCAGGGCCGGGCGATCCTGATTTGATTTCTGTTCGGGGACGCAATCTCCTTGAAACGGCCGATTTGATACTCTATGCAGGTAGCTTGGTACCTAAAGCGGTGGTAAGTTGCGCTAAAGCAGGGGCGACGGTGAGGAGCAGTGCTGATTTAGACCTTGAAGAGCAGGTGGAATTGATGCAGAATTTCTACCAAAAAGGAAAGCAAATAGTGCGTCTGCATACCGGAGACCCTTGTTTGTATGGGGCTATTCAGGAGCAAATGGCTTTGCTTGATAAGGCTCATATGAATTATCATATAACACCGGGAATTAGTGCTTTTCAAGCGGCGGCGGCAGAGTTGCGTTCTCAATTTACCATTCCGCAGAAGACACAGACGATCATTCTAACCCGTGGAGAGGGGAGAACCCCTATGCCTGAAAAAGAAAAGCTACACATGTTGGCTCACAGTCAAAGTACAATGTGCATCTATTTGAGTGCGACACTCGTAGATGAAGTGCAGAAAGAATTGTTAATGGAATATCCGGCTGAGACTCCTGTTGCAGCTTGTTATCGTTTGACATGGCCTGAACAGAAAATTTTTAGAGGTCAGTTGAAGGATTTGGCAAAGATAGTAAAGGACAATCGGCTGACACTTGATACATTGTTGGTAGTAGGAGAAGCCATTGGTAACAGGTCAGGATTGAGTGAATTATATTCTAGTCATTTCACCCATTTGTTCAGAAATGCAAAATCCTGAGTTGCGAGACAGAGACCAAGTGGTTGCCGGCAGTGTGCTTGTTTATGGCGGAACGACCGAAGGGAGGATTGCTGTGCAGGTGTTGGAAGAAGCCGGACGAACATTTTATTATTCTACAAGAACCGACTCGCAAGAGGTGACATTACACCATGGTACTAGATTGGTTGGTGTAATGACACATAAGGAGAAGATTACTTTTTGCGAAAATCATGATATTCGTCTCGTCATAGATGCTACGCATCCTTTTGCGGAACACATCCATGAGTCTATAGTGCGATTGGTTAGCGAATTGGAAATACCTTTAATACGCTTTGATAGAAAATCTATAAATCAAAGCTTAAATGTTTGTTGGATAGATAGTTATGCCTCTTTTGTACAAGAGATAAAATTGTTAGAGATGCAATCTCAGAAAACTGTTGTTTTGTCTCTTTGTGGAGTCTCTGCTGTCAAAGAACTTCATACTTTAGAGAGTGTGGCAAATGTGCATTATCGGATACTCAATACGCCTGCAAGCAAAGAAAAGGCTTTGGCTGATGGAGCTGATGAGAGCCATCTATATGATAGTCAGGAGGAACTGGAACCGCTCTTGGAACGGCTGCGTCCGGACATTATCGTTATCAAAGAAAGTGGAAGTTCTGGTGGATTCCAGCAAAAGGTAGAGGCGGCTTTACGCATAGGTTGTAAAGTATATGCTATTAAACGTCCCGATTATCATGCTGTGTTGTCTCGTTTTCGAATACCGAAGAGTTGTTATCAGATAGTGAATGGCCCCTATGGACTACGACGTGCAACCGAAAAACTCTTCCCCAATTTCTTTGAATTGAAGAGTGGGCTCACTACAGGAACATATGCGACGGTAGCCGCTATCGGTGCTTGTAGACGTTTATTGCAATTAGATGAAGCTCCCATTGCGAGTGTTAAAGTTGTCATTCCGAACGGTGAATCGCTCTCTGTACCTATATATGATGGTGAGGATGAAAGCGGAAAAGTTTATTGTATGTGTATAAAAGATAGCGGGGATGATCCTGATGTAACCAACGGATTGGAGGTTTGTGCCTACGTAGAGGTTGATGCTACTGCCAAAGGACAACCGGATGATATTGCAATAGATGGTGGAGTAGGGGTTGGCATAATTACCCTGCCGGGATTTGATACGCTGCCCGGTGAGCCAGCTATCAATAAAGTGCCACAACAGATGATTCGACAAAACCTGCGATTGTTGACTGATGAACCATTACGTGTGACGATTAGCGTGCCTCGTGGAGAGGAAATTGCCGGTCGGACTTTTAATCCCAGACTTGGAATAAAGGGAGGAATAAGCATTGTAGGAGTGTCGGGGATTATCAAACCATTCTCAAAAGAGGGTTTTCTAAATTCTATTCGTAAGTGTATGCATGTTGCTAGAGCTACAGATTGTGACCATGTCGTCATCAATAGTGGGGCAAAGAGTGAGCGATATGTAAAGGCTTTTTATCCACATTTGCCCTCACAAGTGTTTGTAGAATATGGAAATTTCATAGGGGATACAATTAAAATGGCTGCTGATGAGGGATTCACTAAACTCTCATTGGGTATTATGCTGGGAAAAGCGGTGAAACTAGCGGCTGGTCATCTAGATACACATAGCAAGCATTCTACAATGGACAAGGCTTTTATTGCGTCGATGATGGTAGAAGCCCGTTGTGGAAAAGAGGTATTAGAAGCACTTGACAAAATCAAATTGGCTAGAGAGTTATGGAAAATTATGCCTCAATCGGATGTGCAGAACTTTGTGAATGTAGTTCGCAGATATTGTTTATTATATTGTGAACCGTTAGCTCCGGACTGTGAGGTGGAACTCTTGTTAATAGACAATGATGGTCGAATTTGGTAGAATGGAGTCTTAGTACTTTCGTTGTCTAGAGAAAATGATGGAGGCAACGATGGGTGCACCGACTAAAGCTGTGACCGAATTGACGGGTAAAGCCCCTTCGATACCGGGGAAACGTACCAAAAGATTACAGACAAGAGCTAGTAGACTACCTGTTAACATGGTTGCAGGCAGGAGTATACGGTGGTCGGATGTCTGGAAGATAGAGCGACAAAGGTGGGGGACGGCCAAACCTATGAACATGATAGGACCGCAATATGCCGTAATGATAGCAACGAGTACGCCACTCGCAATAATAACTAAAGTGCGGGCACGCCGTACATTCAGTCCTAAATTTCGTGCATAGTCATCACCCAGTAGAAGCAAATTGAGCGTCTTAACCATTAGCAATTGTAAAGGTAATAGAATACCCATGATACATACAAAGAGCCACATCTCGCCACCACTGACACGAGCAAAGCTGCCCAACCCCCATACTACGAATGCTTTGACGTCTTCTTCGGGCGAAAAGAACTTTAATACTCCGATGATGGCTGTGGCTAGATAACCAATCATGACACCTATGATGAGAAGTGTTACGCTGCCTTGTACCTTCTGAGATACGGCTACGATAAGTGCCATAACTGCCAATGATCCAATGATGGCAGCTGATGTCATGGCTACATCGCCAAAGATACCAAGTCGGCTGAGAGCTACACCTCCGATGGAACCTGATAATAAGACAACGAAAGCAACGCCTAGACTGGCTCCGCTGGAGATGCCTAATACAGATGGACCAGCCAATGGATTGCGGAAAATAGTTTGCATCTGTAGACCGCTTACAGCCAATCCTGCACCGGCAACAAGTGCCACCATTGCCTGTGGAATACGTGATTTGAGAACGATGTTTCGGGAGATAATCCCTACATCTTGCCCATCTACTAAGAGGTGATAGACGTCATTGAAAGGAACATGCACTGAACCAATCATGACATTGAGAATCCAAAGCAGGATAATCAGTAGGAATATAAGGACAAATATGATGAGATGCTTGTTCAAATGAGCAGGGTTTTTATTTCAGAAGTTGATAATATTTGGGTTTGTAATCTTTGAGTAATTCGGGATGGAAGATGTGAATGAGATCTTTGAGCAGTATATCCGGCTCGACAGGACTACTTTCATAATAAGGAGATTGCTTCATGTTGCAATAGATGACATGTTTTTTCTGCCATGCTTTAAAATCCTTGTTACGTGGGTCGCTCTTTGCTAATGCGTCGTAAGAAAAGTGTCCTTTAAAACTGTTAAGAATACGCCAATAGTCGGCATTAGCCCCTTTAGCATACATTTCTTCGTATTCTAGTGGATAACCTCCGCTGTGTTTATCATGTTGTAGAATGTATTCTGCTCCTGCATCGTGAAAGAGTTGAGCAAGATGGTTGCGCCCTCCGACAGCAAACCAACGTCCGAAATGCATCTCACCACTCATTACGGTAGGACGGTTAGTAGTCCTTAAGGCTAATTTCTTGGCTTCTTCGTAACGCTGTACGATTGCGTTGAATAGCGAGTCGGCTTCTCTTTCCTTTCCTATAAATAGTCCAACAAATTTTAACCATTCTGCTTGACCGAGTGGAGTTTCCTCTTTATATCCTAAGTGTGGAATCAAGACGACACTGGTTTGTTTGATAGCGTCATATCCCCCACGCTTAAATGGAGAGATAAAGATGAGTTGTGGATCGGCTGCTATAATCTTTTCGTTGTCGAAATTGCCCTCGTGCCCAATTTTAACTATGTTACCAGCCTTTACAAGTTGTTTGACTTCTTGGTTGAATAGGTTCTTTGTGCTTGTGATACCTGAAACCTTATCTAGTGCATGGAGAGCAATAAAATCGGCCAACTGTAGAGTTGTCATGGCAATACAGCGAGTGATAGGAACTTCAATACGGGTGTATCCGGCTGGATTTTTTATCTCTGTTCCTCTTGGAATTAAGGCGAATTTGTAGTCTGTGGGCATTTCTTCAACACCTTTCATCGCCTTTATTGGCTTCACTTCAACGAGTTTTACGCCATTAGGGAGACTTTGTACGCTAAACCCTTGAGCGTAGTTGATATGAGTGGTATCGCTCGTTTCTGATTCAATGTTCTTATTGCTGATAGTTTGTTTATTACTTCCTTTGCAAGCAATAAATAATAAGGATGTAAATAACAAGACATATGTGGCATATTTGTTCATATTCATTGTATTCTTATATTATTCGCAAAATTAGCAAAAAAAATGATTTTAGGTATATGTAGACGTATATTTTGGGTAGTTGTATCTATATTGGAATGCGAAAGGAGATACTAAAAATGCCGCTTTTTTACATAAATTTATAGGTCAGATGCGCTTGTTATATGTTTTTTCTATACCTTTGCCAGCATGTCTAAATCTAATTATTAACTAATTAACAATCTATTATGCAAGAAACACTTCACAAAGTTTTATCGGGTGATTTCAATAAAACGAAATTCCTGATGTTTGCGATTACGATGCTTGTCACCGTAATCGTATGGAATCTTCCAACTTCTTTTTTCGGTATTGATGGACTTACTGTAGTTCAGCAACGCGTTATTGCTATCTTCGTCATGGCTGTCTTGCTGTGGATAACTGAGGCGATTCCCGCGTGGGCAACCTCCGTTTGTATTATCTTCGTGCTGCTCTTCTTTGTATCCAACAGTTCTTTTAAGTTTTTCCAAGGTGCAGAAGGGCAGTATGGACAGTTGCTTGACTCTGTGGGTATCATGGCTTGCTTTGCCGATCCAACAATTATTCTGTTCTTAGGTGGTTTTGTTTTGGCTATCGCTACAACCAAGAGTGGTCTTGATGTGATGATGGCTAAGGCGATGATAAAGCCCTTCGGTAATAAATCAGAGAATGTTCTTTTGGGCTTTTTGCTTATTACCGGTATCTTCTCTATGTTTATTAGTAATACGGCTACAGCTGCTATGATGCTGACATTCTTGGCTCCTGTGTTTCGTGCATTGCCTCCTGAGGGAAAAGGGCGTATCGCTTTGACATTGGCAATCCCTATTGGTGCAAACATCGGTGGTATGGGTACACCTATTGGAACACCTCCAAATGTATTCGCAGTCAAATATCTGAATGACCCGGCAGGATTGAATATGGGGATTACTTTCGTCCAATGGATGATGATCATGATACCACTTGTTATTGTCTTATTGACTATTGCATGGTATCTTCTTACTAAATTGTTCCCCTTTAAGCAAAAGACTATCAATCTAGAAATCAATGGTAACATGAATCGTAATTGGCGTACGGTTGTTGTAGCTATTACATTTATTGCCACGATTTTGTTGTGGGTATTTGGCGATAAAGTCGGTATTAATGCTAACACTACAGCTATGTTACCAATTGCTGTGTTCGCTTTTACCGGTGTTTTGAGTGCTAAAGATTTACAAGATATTGACTGGGGCGTCATTTGGATGGTAGCTGGAGGATTTGCTCTAGGTATGGCTATGAATGGAACAGGCTTGGCTGAACAGGCTATAAAGAGTATTCCATTCGGCAATTGGAATCCGTTTGTTATTCTTATTGTGGCATGTTTGATTTGCTATGTATTAAGTAACTTCATTAGTAATACTGCTACAGCGGCTCTATTACTTCCTATTCTTGCCGTAGTTTGTAAGGGTATGGGTGAAAATTTAGGTGCTATTGGTGGTACAGTAACTGTTCTTGTAGGTATCGCAGTCGCTGCTTCTGCTGCTATGTGCTTGCCTATTAGTACTCCTCCTAATGCTATAGCTTTCTCAACAGGGTTGGTTCGCCAAAACGATATGCTTAAAGTTGGTATCATGGTGGGTGCTATCACGCTTGTACTAGGTATTAGTGTCCTAATCGTATTTGGTAAATTAGGTATATTCTAGCAAGATATTAGATTAAAAAAATATTTCTATATCGTATTAGGGGCTAATTCTTTATTGAAGGATTAGCCCTTTTCTTTTGGGTAAAATAATTACTCTTTAAAATAAGAATACATAGTTCTCTAAACAACATTGGCTCTTTAACTGTAGTTTACATTCCTAAATAGAACATAATTATTTGATTTGGAAAGCATTATAGGATTAATTAATTGTTAAAATGATACTGAATTAACAATTCTTATTATTAAGAATCGAACTTCCTTTTTAATTTAATTTTATATTTGTATCAATCGAAGTAAAATAGAATTATACGGATACCATGTCGCAATCTATCATGAATAAAAACTCCATTTAGATTTGTGTATCATGTATTTGTATGGTATTAGAATATATTTATAAGATGTTAAGTCTGATTGCTATAGTATTCAAAGAGTATGAATACTGCATGAAGGGTAGATATTAGGTATTTTATCTATCTGGTTTTTAATTCAAATTGGGATATGGTTGGGATTTCGCCGTGAGGTGTAATCCCTTCTTTTTTATATAGTGGTTGGAAAATTATAAATTGTTTGAATCTTAAAAGAATATATATGACTTTGATATAAATATAGTATCTTTGTAGCAAACTATTATACTAAACAATCAATGAAAACATTTAAAACATTTTTTTTGGGGGGTATTATATCTTGTTATGCCTTAAATGTAGCGGCAAAAGGCTATGTACAACAAGGTGATAAGTTTACCATTCAAGTAGAGAAACAGTCTTCGGAGAGTCCAAGACTAGTTCGTCTTCAAGTGATTAACGATAAGATTATCCGTGTAGAGTCTACAAGGGAAACTTCTTTCCCTGTGAAGAGTAGTCTTATCATCGTCCCACAATTGGTGACACCGAAGTATAGTGTGACAGAACAAGATAATACGTTAACAGTCACTACAAAGCAGTTGCAAGCAATTGTGGATAAGCAGACTGGCCGTGTACGCTTTTTAACTCGTGATGGTAAGCCTCTATTATCAGAATCAGAGCCGCAAGGCAAGACTTTTAAACCATTTGTTGTTCCACAACGTGAGATTGGAGTAGGAACACTTACCGATACTCAAAAGAATGGATGGACGTGGCATGCTGTTTTTGATAGTCCTGCCGATGAGGCTTTCTATGGATTGGGGCAGCATCAATCTGAAGAGTTATCAATGAAAGGTAAGAATGAAGGTTTATTTCAATACAATACGAAGATTAGTGTTCCTTTTGTGATAAGTAATAAGAATTATGGCCTATTATGGGATAGTTATTCTTATTGCCGATTTGGTAATCCAAATGATTATTTACAGTTGAGCAGTGCTTTTAAGCTGTATGATAAGAATGGAAAGGTCGGCTCGTTGACAGGAACTTACATTTCAAAGGATGGACATAAGTTGGAACGAACCGAAGACAGTATCTATTTTGAAAACTCAGAGACGATAGGTAATCTTCCTCAAGGATTTAAACTTAACGGTTCACATGTGACGTATGAAGGATTTGTAGAGGCTCCTGTTGACAACCTTTATCGCTTTATCCTTTATTATGCCGGTTATATCAAGGTGTTTATAGATGATAAGGAAGTGGTTCCGGAACGTTGGCGTACGGCTTGGAATCCCAATTCTTATAAGTTTACCTATCCCTTGAAGAAAGGTGTAAAGGCACGTTTACTGATAGATTGGTATCCGGATGGTGATGTTTCCTACTGTGGATTGCGAGCTGCTGTGCCACAAAGTGAGGCAGAACAAAATAAACTCAGCATTTGGAGTGAGATGAGTCGTGATATGGATTACTACTTTATTGCTGGACAAAATATGGATGATGTAATTTCCGGTTATCGTACATTGACCGGTAAAGCACAAGTATTTCCTAAGTGGACATTGGGCTTCTGGCAGAGTCGGGAGCGCTATAAGTCATCTAATGATATTGAAAGTACGCTTGCGGAATTTCGTAAACGTCATATTCCTATTGACAATATTGTACAAGATTGGAACTATTGGAAACTAGATAGTTGGGGAAGTCATGTCTTTGAACAGTCACGTTATCCCAATCCGCAAGCTATGCTCGATAGTGTACATGCTATGCATGGGCGTTTTATGATTTCTGTTTGGCCAAAGTTCTACTGCTCTGTAAAGAACTATAAGGAGCTGGATTCCAAAGGTTGGATGTATCATCAGGCTGTCAAAGATAGCATTTACGACTGGTTAGGTTTCATGGGTTCGTTCTATGACGCTTATGATGCGGATGCTCGTAAGATGTTTTGGCGCCAGATGGATGAGAACCTATACACTAAATATAAGTATGGTATAGATGCTTGGTGGATGGATGCGAGCGAACCAAACGTCCGTGACTGTACCCCGATGTGGTATCGTAAGGCTTTAAGTGGCCCTACTGCGCTAGGTTCAAGTACAGAGTTTTTCAATGCCTATAGTATTGTTAATGCCGATGCCATCTATAATGGGCAACGCTCGGTAAATCCTAATACTCGTGTATTCTTGCTTACTCGTAGTGGTTTTGCCGGCGAACAACGCTATGGAACAGCATCGTGGAGCGGTGATATTGGTACACGTTGGGAAGATATGCGTGCTCAGATGACGGCCGGTATGAACTATTCGCTGTGTGGATTGCCTTTTTGGGGCATGGATCAAGGAGGTTTCTGTGTAGAGAATCGCTATATGGCTGCTCAGCAACATTTTGATGCTACGGGTGAAGAGAATGCTGACTTGACGGAATGGCGTGAATTACAAACACGTTGGAATCAGTTTGGTTGTTTTATTCCATTGTATCGTACACACGGTCAATGGCCTTTGCGTGAGGTGTGGAACATAGCTCCTGAGTCTCATCCGGCTTACAAAACGATAGTTGCTTATGATAAGTTGCGTTACCGATTGATGCCTTATCTTTATAGCATGGCAGGTGCTGTACACTTCAAAGATTATACGATGATGCGTGCTTTGGTCATGGACTTTACCAGTGATGCAGCTGTTAATGACATTAAAGACCAATGGATGTTCGGTCCGGCATTGATGGCTTGTCCTGTCAGTGTGTACAAGGCACGTAGTCGTCAAGTATATTTGCCTAAGCAGACGGGTTGGTACGACCTTTATACAAATCAGTATTATCAGGGTGGTCAAACCATTACGGCGGATGCACCGTATGAGAAAATTCCTGTATTTGTACCACAGGGTGCTATCATTCCTTTCGGTCCTGAAATAGAATGGAGTGATGAGAAACAGCCCGACTTGATTACTTTGTATGTTTATGCCGGTAAGAATGGAGAGTTTACGCTGTACGAAGACGAAGGTGTGAACTATAACTATGAAAAGGGAAAATATACTACTATCGCAATTAATTACGATGATAGCAAGCATACTTTGACCATCGGTAATCGTCAAGGAGAGTTTGATGGCATGTTGAAGCAGCGCAAAATTAAAATAGTATTGCGTACTCCCGATCAGAAAGTGGCGGGGCTCAATGTAGAACAAGCGCAAGGTCGTGTCGTGACTTATAACGGTAAATGTATAACAGTAAAGTTATAATATGAAGAAAACTTTTGCTTTTTTATTCCTACTGATGGTCTGCCGACTATCAGTAGGCTATGCGCGTGAACGCCAACTGTTTACTGACAGTTGGCTATTTGCTTTAGCCGATTCTGTGGAGATGTCTCAACCTGATTACCAAGACAAGTTTTGGAGACCGCTCAATTTACCACACGATTGGGCTATAGAGGGCGATTTTCATGCCTCAAATCCGTCCGGAGCCAATGGTGGTGCTTTGCTGGGGGGCATTGGTTGGTATCGTAAATATTTTACATTACAAAATATAGAACGAGGAAAACGCTATTTTATCGAGTTCGATGGTGTTTATATGAACTCTACTGTTTATATAAATGGACATAAACTAGGTCAGCGCCCGTATGGATACATTGGATTTGAATACGATCTTACCCCGTACTTGGTTAAGGGAGACAATGTGATAGCTGTCAAGGTTGATAATTCCGATCAGCCCAACTCGCGTTGGTATTCGGGTTGTGGTATCTATCGTAATGTTTGGTTTACGAAGACAAGTTCTCTACACATTGCTCATTGGGGAGTACATGTACAAACGACTCCTAAAGGGAAAGTCGCAATAAATGTCTCATTGGTAGATGAAGACCATTTAGGACAGAAGCCCACAATTCGTAATACCATCTATAATGCTAATGGAAGTGTAGTTGCACGCCATGCAAGCGGTACTCTCAGTCAAGTTCTACGTGTCAAGAATCCCCGCTTGTGGTCTACGGATATTCCTTATATATATAAGGTGAAGACAGAAGTTATTATTGCAGGAAAGACGATAGATGAGGTAATCACCACTACCGGTTTTCGTGATTTCCGCTTTGATAGTAAGACCGGTTTTTGGCTGAATGGTAAGAATATGAAGATAAATGGTGTCTGCGAGCATCACGATTTTGGTTGTTTGGGCTCTGCTATCAATAACGATGCCATTGTACGAAAATTACATTTACTAAAAGAGATGGGCTGTAATGCTATTCGCTGTTCTCATAATCCACCTGCTCCTGAGCTACTTAACCTCTGCGATTCTTTAGGATTCATAGTGATGGATGAGAGTTTTGACATGTGGCGACAGAAAAAAACGGAGTTTGATTATGCTAGATTTTTTGATCAGTGGGCAAAACGTGATTTGACAGATTTAGTACTTCGTGACCGCAATCACCCCTCTATTCTCATGTGGAGTTTAGGAAATGAGGTGTTAGAGCAATGGAATCCTAAGAAGGGGGTAACAACTGGTGATGTCAATATATTGTTAAATGCAGCCCGTGACTCATCTGCTCTCCGACAAAATGGCAAGTCATTAAGCGACAATGCACGTTTGACGATTTGGCTAGCTGATATAGTTCGTAAGTTGGATACTACACGTCCCATAACAGCAGGTTGTAGTGAACCCTCTCCACAGAATCATCTTTTTAAGAGCGGAGCACTTGATCTCATTGGCTTTAATTATCATCATCAGAACATCAAAGATGTTCCGACCAATTTTCCCGGTAAGCCTTTTATCATGTCTGAATCGGTATCGGCTCTTCAAACTCGTGGTTACTACATGATGCCAAGTGACTCTGTGTATGTAGCTCCCACAGATTGGCGCCTGCCTTATACAGATCCTTCCTTCTCATGTAGTGCTTATGACAACATGCATGCACCATGGAGTAGTACGCATGAAACTACTTGGGATGTAGTGAAACATACTCCTTATGTGGGCGGCCAGTTTATATGGACCGGTTGGGATTACATTGGTGAACCCACTCCGTATAGTTTCCCGGCACGTAGCAGTCATTTTGGCATTATTGATTTGGCTGGTTTCCCGAAAGATATTTATTATATGTATCAGAGCGAATGGACTGGCAAGCCTGTTTTACATTTGTTCCCACATTGGAATTGGTTACCGGGGCAGGATATTGACATGTGGTGTTATTACAACCAAGCCGACGAGGTGGAACTTTTCGTCAATGGGAAGAGTGCCGGTGTTCGTAAGAAAGGAGAACACGATTACCATGTGATGTGGCGTGTAAAGTATGAGCCCGGTGCGGTGAAAGTGGTTGCTCGAAAGGGTGGAAAAGTTGTACGTGAGCAGGAAATACATACAGCCGGAGCACCAGCCCATCTACGTATGTCTGTTGATAAGCCAACTTTGAAGGCTGATGGAAAGAGTTTGGCATTTGTAACTATTGAGGTTGTGGATAAAGACGGAAACGTTTGTCCGAATGCCAACAATCAACTTTACTTCTCGATACAAGGGAATGCGAAGATAGTGGGAGTAGATAATGGCTGTTCATACTCTATGGAACGCTTTAAAGATAATAAACGAAAAGCATTTAATGGGCGTTGTCTAGTTGTGTTACAGGCAGGGAAAGAGGCCGGACAAATTCAATTGAGTGCACGTGGCGTTGGGATAAATGATGGAATAATAACCTTGCAGGCAAAATAATTCCTCACTCCTGATTCTTAATTGATAATTTGTTTACTTATCGGCGAGTAGACTTCAAAAAACTGTATGGGCTTTTCAAGTCTGCTGTTCGGGCTTGTCAGCATTGCTGCCATGGCTCTTCAGAGTGGTTGCTAGGCCATAGCAGTGATTGAAGAATAGTATTTAAGGAATTAATTAGAAGAGGGTGTGTCAAAATGCAAATTAATAACTTGACAACTTTCAATCTATAAGTAGGGTTCTTCTAAAGGCAAAAAAAAGACCATTTCTTTACTCAAAATCGAGTACAGAAATGGTCTTTTTAAATGAATTGTTTCAAACTGTAAGGTTATCAAAATGGCATTTTCATTTTGACACACCCTCTTCTTTTCATTTGTTTGGAATGTGATACGGACATTCTCATAACCCATGGATTTGAAGAGACTATAGAATTGCCGTGTGGCATTTTCTTGTGCATGTTCTATGTTTTGCGGCGTAAGACATCTTTGTTTCATCAGCTTATATGCTTTCTTATAAAGTAATTCACGGTCGACATTGGTCCATTTGCCTTCTTCATAAAACGATTGTGTTTTTGTCTCATCAATGAAATCGTTGTCTAGAAGTTTGATAGGTGGGAGCGTGGCTTGGATGGTATCACCATCGGTTTGAATCCAATCGGGTGTGGCTTCATGCATGTTGATACCTATTCGGAGCGTTCCGTAATAGATACGTGCAAGTTTAGAATCGCCGAAGAAGCCTCGTTTCACAGTGTCTACAAACTCTTCGTCGCTGATAGACAAGAACTCCCATTCACCGATATTCTCGATAGACCGAATCTGAGTAGGGGTTATATCTATACGATTGTCGCTGTTGATGGCTACATGATTGTCGCGATTATACCATGTAAAGGTAGTAATGGCGAGTATTATCAATAAGAATAGGGTGATGATGGTAATCCATACAGCTTTTGAGAGATGTTTTAAAGCTGCGAGTATGGGATTGTTATTGGGGTGCTCCATGTGTCTAATTGTTGATCTTCTCTATTGTTGAATAGTCTAATAGTGTTGGTAAGTCGCTGATAGTAAACTCTTTGCGGAATGTTATAATGATATTTTCTTCTGTATATCCCATTTGTTTGATGATAGGAATCAAGGTCCGTGCAGCGCTCTCTTTGGCTTGATTGATGATGCCTAAATGGGGAATATCGTTGATGATAGCCTGTCGCCCTTGCTTCTCGAACGATGTAAGTTCGGCATCACTGAAGTCGGAACGAGTGAACGCTACATATTGTTTTACTTCTCGATGGTTTATCTTCGAACTGGTAAGAACTAGTTTCGGGTCTGGTAATATAATGTTGATTTTATCTCCTTTTTTACGTATGTTCTCTTTTGAGAAGTTGTCGAAGTCAATGTATGCTTTGATGGTTGCGTTCATTGGAATGGCAACTTTGCGATTACCGAGGGGAAGATTGATACTGAAATCCTTGCTCATGAACGAGCCAGAAATCTTCTTTTGGTCATCATGGGTGATGATTTTATGTACCTTACATTCTGCCGTATAGAGCCGAGATGTTCGCTGTATTTGCATAATCATCTGTGGGATGGTGTCAATAGGAGACTCGTTCGATATTTCTGTAGTCTTATGTTGAGAACAGGAACAAAAGAAAACTACAGACATAAATATGTAAAAAAAGAGATATTTCATTTGATGATACTTGTTTAATTGGTGCAAAGATAGTGTAAATGAGCCCAAAGAAAACTTTTTTCTATTTGCCAAATGCAACCTATCTTATGCAAAGATAGCAAAAAAACATAAATGTCTCGTATTTCATATATATTTATTAATTGGGCTTGAATCTTTTGGCAGTAGAAACTGCTAAATTTGTTTTAGCGGTAGATGCCGTTGTTTTTATCGCGGTTTTTTATTAACTTTGCTTCCTAAATGAACCATTGTACGATGCAACGATTTTTACCTTTCATAGTGATAAGCATGCTTGTTGGTGGACTTACTGGCTGTAAGGAAGCCAAAAAGAGCCAAGATATTATCACCCATAAGCCTAAAGCTCAGGTGATAAATAAGAAACCGCAAAAGATTGGAGACTATTTACAAACGCGAAATGTGGAATGGATTGGAGCAACTTATAAGGTTGTGGTATCCAGACAGGCCGATGAAACTTTGAAATTGGTTGTTGATGATAGCGGAAATCGCTACTATGATAACAAAATAACTGTGAAAATACTGCGTAAAGATGGTTCGGAATTCTTTAATCGTACTTTCACTAAAAGTGATTTCGAATCTTATGTGGATGATATTTACAAGAAAAACAGTGCGCTGTTAGGCGTCGTGTTGGATGCAGCACAGGGCGACAGATTGCGCTTTGCAGCCAGCGTGGGCTCACCAGATAAGATGAGTGATGAATACGTTCCTCTGGTTTTGATGATTTCAAGGACAGGAACTGTTGCCATTTCGAAGGATACCCAATTGGATACAGGAGATGGAACACAAAAGACAGAAGACGAGTTGTCTGAGGAAGAGGGGATTTAGTCCCCTCTAATTGTTTATTTTAGAAGTTTTTTGCGAGTAGCTTCAAAGGCTTTGGGATACTTGCTGATGAAGCACATGTTGACTAGGCAATTGGCCAAAATCTCTGCGTTGCTGAGGTCTACACCGCCTTCTTTTGAGATATCTTTGCCAAGGCATACCTCCCATGTAGTCATGAAAGCACTGTCCTCTGCCCCCATATACTGTTCTCCCTTATTGTCTGAATCCATTATTTTATAGCGGATTGCAGCTTTGTTTGGGACTGGTTTCATCTGAAGGATGAGATTGTATGCTGTTTCTAGTGGTTCTCTGTACTTGCTAGTTCCGGGGAACATATCGTTGATGATGGGCATGACTTCATCGAAATCGTATGCCTGAAAGAGTTGATGTAATTTCATTTTGTTTTATTGAATGGGGCGCTTATAATATCTTAATAGCTATATGGGCGCATGCTTCAGCATCGGCTAAGGCGTGATGGTGGTTTTCTAGTATGTAACCGCACTTGGCTGCGACTGTATGTAGTTGATAGTTGGCAATCTCAGTCTTGCGGAATCGTCGGCGTGCACCAGCGAGAGTACAGGAGAAAGGATAGTTTGGATAGGCCAATTCGTAGGCATTGAACACGGCTTTCAAACAGTTTTCGTCGAAAGCTTTGTTGTGAGCGACGAGTGGAAGATGCTTGATCTTGGGAGCAATCTCAGTCCAAACATCAGGAAAACTAGGTGCATCGTCAGTGTCTTCGCGCGTCAATCCATGTACAGCAGTATTGTATGGATTGTAATAATTAGGTACAGGACGAATGAGGTGATAGTATGAATCGGTTATAATCCCATTCTCTACTATCACCACACCTACACTACAAACGCTTGTTCGGTAACCATTTGCAGTCTCAAAATCTATAGCTGCAAAGTCTTTCAACTATACTATTCTTTAGAATTTAGCCATCTTAATGGCAACAACCGCGCATTCATCCCCCTTGTTACCCAGCCGACCACCACAACGATCTTGAGCTTGTTGCAAGTCGTTAGTGGTCAATAGGCCATAAACTACGGGGATTTCACTTGTGGCATTGAGCCTTGCGATGCCGGCAGTTACGCCTTGACAGATATAATCAAAATGCGGTGTTTCACCACGGATCACACATCCAAGAATGATAACAGCGTCATAGCCACCATTGAGAATCATCTGATGTGCTCCATAAACAAGCTCGAAACTTCCGGGAACAGTCTTCACATGGATGTTCTCTGGCAATGCTCCATGCTTCTCAAGAGTCTTCACTGCGCCATCAAGTAAGGCTCCTGTTACCTCTGGGTTCCATTCTGAGACAACGATACCGAAGCACATGTTGCTTGCATCAGGAACCTTGCTGAGGTCGTAATCTGAAAGATTATGTAATGCTGTTGCCATTATCGTGAAGCGCGTTCTATGTATTTGTCTATTTCCTGACTTTGAACGAGGGCTGAGTTTACATACTTACTCTTGATATCTTGATAGATTTTCAGGGCTTCATCTTTCTTACCTTGGCTCTCCAATAGTTCACCGGCTTGTAATAAGAAAGTTGGTGACAGACTTACATTTACACCATCATTGCCTTCGCTATCGGCCATATCTGCAGCTTTCTTCAAGTTGCTGATAGCCTTATCCAATTGGTTTACATGAGCGTAAGCATTGCCTAAAGCAGCAACTGCAGCCGGACTTATCATCGCATCATCAGCAGGTGAATACTGATCGAGATATTTTACAGCATCATTCCACTTCTCTAAATTGGCGTAGCAAAGACCTGCATAAAGGTTAGCCAAGTTAGCTGCGTCTGTTCCACTGAAGTCATCTGCAATCTTAACGAAGCCGGCATAACCAGCACCATCGCCATTGAGAGCCTTGTCGAACATCTCGTTGTTAAAGTATTCCTGTCCCTTTCCTAGTTCCGTGCTTGCTTTTTCTTCACGTGGACCGGCTACATAAGCCTTGTAAAGGAAGAATCCTACAATGATAACAATAAGGGCAATGACTGCACCGATGATGGCTTTCTTGTATTTATCAAAGAAAGCTTCTGACTTGTTGAGAGCTTCATTAGCTTCGAAAACTCCCTGTTCGTTCTGTTTTGACATTACTTTATATGTTTTTTATTATTTCGGCTAAAAAGCAAAGGTATACATGTTGAGACCTGTATACCATATTTGTCGCAAAAGTACTGAATATATCTCATATATTGAAATTTATTTATCCCTTTTTTTCGTTTATGAATATCAAAACCCCTAACTTTGCATTTACGATGTTATTGGATAAGATTTCCATTATTAATTTTAAGAATATTGAGTCGGCTGATTTGCAGTTGTCTCCGAAATTGAATTGCCTAATAGGAAGTAATGGTGAAGGGAAGACCAATTTACTAGATGCTATTTACTATCTTTCTTTTTGCCGAAGTGCTTTCAATCCGATTGATTCCCAAATCATGAAGCACGATTCCGACTTCATGGTTTTGGATGGTAAGTATCTCAATGATGCCGGGGATGTAGAGGATGTGTACTGTGGTATGAAGCGCGGACAGCGTAAACGATTCAAGCGGAATAAGAAAGATTATAAGCGATTGATTGAACATATAGGACTAATACCATTGGTCTTTGTGTCTCCTGCCGACAGTATCTTAATTGAAGGGGGCAGTGATGAGCGTCGCAGATTGATGGATATTGTGATTTCACAATATGATCATGGCTATATGGAAGCCCTGATGGCTTACAATAAAGCGTTGCAGCAGCGTAATGCTTTGCTCAAAATGGAGGCTGAACCTGATGTGCAACTGATGGAAATTTGGGAACAACAGATGGCTGAGAATGGTGAATTTGTGTTCCAAAAACGTGATGCTTTCATCCGGGAATTAGTGCCATTATTCCAACAGATATATCAATCTATTTCTGAAAATAAGGAGACCGTATCCCTAAACTATGTATCACATTGCCAACGTGGCCGCCTTTTGGATGTGATACAACGTGATAGATTCAAAGATAGGGCAGTGGGTTATTCGCTTCACGGTATCCATCGTGATGACATAGAGATGCTTCTTGGAGGCTATCAGTTAAGACGCGAAGGGAGTCAGGGACAGCATAAGACATTTGTATTGTCACTTAAATTGGCGCAATTTGATTTCTTAAAGCGCACATCTTCCAATACAGTTCCTTTGTTATTGCTTGATGATATTTTTGATAAACTGGATGCTCGCCGGGTTGAGCAAATCGTAAAACTGGTATCGGGAGATAGCTATGGGCAGATATTTATGACCGATACTAATCGCGACCACCTTGATCAAATTTTGCAAAGTAGCCATTGTGATTATAAGCTATTTTCAGTTGAGAATGGCGAAATAATAGAGAAAATATAATCAGATATGTTCAAACGACAGGTCTTAACACTCGATGAAGTCCTTAATAAGGTTTTGCGTGTAGAGGGATTGGAGATTCCTCTCAAGCAAAAACGGCTGATTGATTCATGGCCGACAGTCGCAGGACCGACCATAGCTCGTTATACTCAGTCTCTATTTATCAAAAACCAAACCCTCTTGGTCAAGATTTCTAATCCGGCATTACGTCAAGATCTCAGCATGATGAAAGGAAAGTTAGTCACTCGTTTGAATGAACAGGTGGGGGGATTTATCATCTCTGATATTAAGTTTTACTGATTCTCGGCGTTATAAGACTTCATCCATAGGAACATCGTATTCCGATGTCGGTACATAATCTACTTTCTGAAAGTCGAAACATACACCTATTTTATATAAATGTGGTATCTGTGTGAGCAATCTATCATAATACCCTTTGCCTCTTCCGAGTCTGTTTCCATGATTGTCGAGACTCATACTGGGGATAATACCTACCTCTATTTTCTCATACTCAGTAAATAATTCGCCCGTCGGCTCCAATATATGAAAGGCATTATCTGCTTTCAAATCT
Organism: Prevotella sp. DNF00663; assembly: GCF_001553265.1. Classification (GTDB taxonomy): domain Bacteria; phylum Bacteroidota; class Bacteroidia; order Bacteroidales; family Bacteroidaceae; genus Prevotella. Next base: position 25,940 of record NZ_KQ960644.1, read on the forward strand.
TGTGTGCCGGTGTATCTTCTAAGGATTAAATCAGTCTCACCGACTATGACAGGTAGGAGGATTTGCTTTCCCATAGCTATCAGTTGGTCGACTAAGCAATGCGTATCAATTTCGTCGGGAAGCGAATAATAGAGTAGTATATATTTAGCTTGCAGGATACGAGGATGTGAAAGCAATCGTGTAACAATTTCCTTTGACATGGCAGTCAATTGTTCCGGAGTATATTGTTTCTTTCGTTCCCGTATGATTCTGCGTAATGCTTTCTTATCTGTTATTTTCATATTATGATAGCAAATAGGAGTGTGGAAATTCCACACTCCTATCTTTTTATTTCTTGTTCTTTGGAGTCGCAGGCTTTTCAATTACTTTTGGGAAAGCTGCATTTGCTTTGAATACCGCCAAAGTTCGACTGATAACCGGATCTGAAATGTTGATATATTCATTCCATGCTTCTTCATCTAGCATATTATAGATGATTCGGCTGTTGATATACTTGTTGAGTAGGGAGTAGCTACGTTTGATAAGTAGATTACGGCGTTGCAGTCCTTTACCCTCTGCATAGGTTGCAAACTTATCTACTAAGTTCTGTTTTGCAAGATAATCGCTTAACTCCGACATTTCTTTAAAGTTGTTCAACTTCAGTCGATTGTCGTCTGTATAGGTGAAAGCATACTGCAAGATGAGTCCGCTTATGGCTGCTTGCTTGTAGTAAGAAGTCATACCAAGCGTATCTTCCGGTACGAATATGTCCGGCGTAATGCCACCTCCACCATATACTGTACGTCCTATGCCAGTGTGATATGCTGGTCCTGTATGTTTAATACTGTCTTGCGAGAAGTATTCACCATGCTGATAACGGCTTATCAAATCCTGTTCATACTCATTGTATTTGCCGCCTGTATAAGGCTTTTGGATACATCTTCCAGATGGAGTGTAGTAGCGTGCGATGGTTAGTCGAATCATGCTGCCGTCCGGAAAACCGATTTGTTTCTGTACCAATCCCTTTCCGAACGAGCGCCGACCGATGATAGTAGCGCGGTCATTATCCTGCATGGCACCGGCAAATATTTCAGCCGATGAAGCCGAACCTTCGTTGATAAGTACTATCATTGGGATTTTCTGATAACTTCCATGTCCATCAGAACGATAGTCTTGGCGTGGACTCTTACGTCCTTCTGTATAAACGATAAGCTTATTCTTTGGTAAAAACTCGTTAGCCATTTGTACGGCAGAGTTCAAATAACCGCCTGTATTGTCGCGAAGGTCTATCACTAGATTAGAGAAACCTTCTTGTGAGAGCTTCGCCAATGAGATAAGGAGCTCCGGATATGTAGTTTCTCCAAAGTTCTTAATGCGTATGTAACCGGTATTATCATCAAGCATATAAGTGGCAGCGATGCTCTTTACCGGAATGTCAGCACGTGTAACAGTGAAGTATTTAGCCTCTTTGACACCATAGCGCAGTACTCCAATCTTGACTTTTGTGTCTTTCGGACCTTTCAATCGGTGCATAGCTTCGCTTTGTGTTACCATCTTTCCGGCAAAAGGTTTACCGTCAATGCTTACGATTTTATCCCCTGCCAAGATGCCGGCTCTTTCTGCCGGCCCGTTTTTAATGACGTTTTGGACGTGTATAGTATCTTCTCTAATGGTGAATTCAATACCGACTCCAGAGAAAGAACCTTTCAAATCATCACTGGCAGCCTGTACATCTGCTGCACTGATATAGACTGAGTGGGGATCCAATTCAGACAGTATCTGCGGGATGGCATGGTCTACCAAAGAGTCCATATTCACCTTATCCACGTATTGATCATCAATGATGTGCAGCAGATTGTTGAGCCTGTTACTACCCGAATTGATAATATTCAGTCTGTTTCCAGAGAAATGATTGGCGTAAAATGTACCGATAATAATACCTAAGACAACACTAAGTGCCATCAATAGCGGCATATAACGATTCTTATTTTGATTCATTGTCGTCAGGATTTAAATATATTACTTCTATATTTGCCCTCTTTAATAAGTTGATACCATCTTCCAAACGGTACTTCTCACCGTAAACAACGCGTTTGATACCGGCTTGGATAATCAGCTTGGCACACTCTATACAGGGAGAAGCCGTCACATAGAGCGTACTCCCATCGCTGTTGTTTGACGATCGTGCCAACTTGGTGATGGCATTGGCTTCTGCGTGTAGCACGTAGGGCTTGGTCAACTTGTTCTCGTCTTCGCACACATTTTCAAAACCACTGGGCGTTCCGTTGTAGCCGTCACTGATAATCATCTTGTCTTTAACCACCAATGCGCCTACCTTTCTGCGCTCACAATAAGAGTTTTCTGCCCATATTCTAGCCATGCGCAGATATCTTAAATCTAGTTTCTCTTGCTTCTTATTCATGGTTATGCTTGCTTGATACCATTGCGAACCAACAATGCTTCAATGGTAGGCTCTTGTCCGCGGAATCGCTTATAGAGCGTCATAGGGTGCTCAGTACCACCTTTTGATAGCACGTTATCTCTAAAACTTTGGGCTGTTTTTACATCGAAGATGCCGTTTTTCTTAAATAGACTGAACGCATCAGCATCTAATACCTCTGCCCACTTGTAGCTATAGTAGCCTGCCGCATACCCTCCGGCCATAATGTGTGAGAACTGCACGGTCATACATGTATCGGGTTGTTGCTTGGTAATGATTGCTTCTTCCCATGCCTTCTTCTCAAATGGGATGATGTCGGCATCGAAAACATCTTTCCGTGTGTAGTAAGCCATATCTAAAAGTCCAAAACTTACTTGGCGTAAACAGTTGTAGGCGGCCATGAAGTTGCGGCTACGGACAATGCGGTCTATCAACTCGTCGGGTAATGGCTCGCCTGTTTGATAATGGAAAGCAAAGGTGCGTAGAAACTCTTTCTCTATCGAATAGTTCTCCATGAACTGTGATGGTAGCTCAACAAAATCCCACCATACGTTGGTACCACTTAGGCTCTCGAAGCGAGTATTGGCAAACATGCCGTGGAGGGAGTGTCCAAATTCGTGTAAGAAAGTTTCTACTTCGCTCAGTGTCAGCAATGCAGGCTTCTCGTCGGTAGGTTTGGTTAAGTTCATTACTACGCTTACGTGCGGACGCACGTTCACTCCTTTGTGGTCTATCCACTGGCCTTGGAATTCTGTCATCCATGCCCCGCCTTGTTTGCCTTTGCGCGGATGGAAGTCGGCATAGAATACAGCCAAATAGCTTCCGTCTTTGTCGTAGACCTCGTATGCTTTTACATCAGGATGGTACACCTGTATATCTTTGGCTTCTTTGAAAGTGATTCCATAAAGCCGGTTGGCCAATCCGAATACGCCATCAATAACTTTTGACAATTCAAAATAGGGGCGGAGCATTTCTGCATCAAGATTGTACTTCTCCATTTGCAGCTTGTGGCTGTAGTAACCGAAGTCCCATGGCTCCAGTTGGAAGTTGTCGCTTTCGGTCTGTTTAGCCAACTGTTCAATCTCTTTTACCTCTTCTATGGCAGTCGGTTTGTATGCTTTGAGGAGGTCGTCTAGGAGTTTATATACGTTGTCTATATTGCTGGCCATACGATGTTTCAGTACATAGTCAGCGTAAGTGTCGTATCCTAACAGTTGGGCAATCTCTCTTCTAAGGTTTACTAGTCGCTTGCATATCTCCAGATTGTTCTCGCTGTTGTTGTGTGTACACTCAGTGTTGCGAGCCATGTACATTTGCTTGCGTAATTCTCGACATGCAGAATAGGTCATGAAAGGACTGTAGCTGGGGTAATCGAGTGTGAATATCCATCCCGTCTCATTCTTTTCTTTTGCTGTTTGCGCAGCAGCTTCGATAGCTGTATCAGGCAGTCCTGCAAGGTCTTTCTCGTCTGTCAGGTGTAGCGTGAAAGCTTTATTCTCTTTCAACAGGTTTTGTGAGAACTGTAAAGAGAGTACGCCGGCTTCTTCTGTCAGTTTGCGTAAGGTCTCTTTTTGTTCATCATTGAGCAGCGCACCACTTCTAACAAAACCGTCATAACTGGTTTCGAGCAACATTTGCTCTTCGGGTGTAAGGTCGCGATGATGGTTGTAGACATATTGGATACGCTCGAACAAACGCTTGTTTAGTTTGACATCGTTGGCGTGCTGTGTCAATATTGGGCTGAGTTTTTGAGCCAATTCGTCTAGCTCATCGTTGGTCTCGGCACTCAACATGCATGAGAAGACGTTGGATACGCGGTCCAATAAGTCGTAATAATGTTCGCCTTTCTCTGTGTCTACACGTATAATGGTGTTCTCGAATGTCGGTGTTTCCTTGTCGTTGATAATCTTCTGAATCTCTTCATCATCACGACGGATTCCCTCCATGAACGCCTCTTCAAAGTCAGATGTCTGAATGGAGTTGAAGGGGATAGTATCATGTGGAGTATTATACGGTTTAAAAAAAGGATTAATACGATTTTCTTTCTCTATTTGATTCTCATTCATACTAATTTAGTAAAAGCTATTTGCAGCTGTAAAGTTACGCTAAATCAGGATAATAACAAAATTTACTATCGCTTTTTTAGCTAATTTATGGAACCGAGCATACTATGCTTGTTTTGCTGCAACAACTTGGCAATATTGCTGTTTAGATTTTTCAGTAAAACTGCCGCTTTTAGGCAGAGAAATTGTTAGGCCTCTGCAGTCGTCTGATAAGAAATATATGGTAAGGTAAATGAGTCATGAATGCATCATAACGATGTCTTGATAGACTGTATAAAAAGAAAATCGAGTAGTCCGATAACAGACTACTCGATTTTCTTGATGCTTATAATCCCTTTGCCTTGAGCAGTGCTGCGGCATCAGGTTCTTTTAATCCTGTGAAATCGGAGAAGATGCTCATTAAGTCAAGGGTGTTGCCCTTGCTTAATACTTTGGTGCGGAAAGCGTCACCAACTTGGCGTGTCAATGCTCCATGGGTAGCGAAATAGTCGGCAACATTGACTGCTAACACCTCACTCCAAAGATAGCTATAGTATCCGGCTGCATATCCACCGCCCCATACATGATTGAAATATGAAGTGTGATAGCGGGGAGGTATCTGATTGTCTAAGAGGCCAATCTCTCTCAATGCTGTAGCTTCAAACTCGTTAGCCTTATCTGCTGAAGGCACTTGAGAAGTCTCAAGGCAATGCCATGCCATATCGGCACAAGTGGCAGCGAGGTTCTCGCCAAGGGCGTAAGCAGATTGGAAGGTGAGCGAGTTCATCATCTTGGCTTTCAAATCTTCGGGCATCGGCTCGTTGGTTTGATATTGGCGAGCATAATTGTTGAACACTTCGGGAATGCTGGCAAATGATTCATTGAATTGCGATGGCATTTCTACGAAGTCGCGTGTTACAGCTGTTCCACTTAAAGTATTGTATTTACAATTGGAAAGCATACCGTGGAGGGCGTGTCCAAACTCGTGGAATAGCGTACATACATCGTCCCATGTGATGAGTGTTGGTTGTCCTTCGGGAGCCTTTGCGTAGTTGCAAACGTTGTAGATGAGTGGTAATTGACCACGTAGTTTGCTTTGTTTGGCAAACGAACTCATCCATGCTCCACCTCGTTTGGTTGGTCTACGATAGTAATCGCAATAGAATAAAGCTATTTGCTTGCCGTTCTCGTCCAGCACATCAAATACTTGCATGTCCTTATGATAGGTGGGCAGATCCTTACGTTCTTTGAAATTGAGACCGTAAACACGATGTGCGGCGTAGAAAACACCCTTGATGAGTACGGTATCTATATTGAAATAAGGTTTTACATCGTCGTCAGAAAAATTGAACTGCTCCTTTTTCATCTTTGCAGAATAGTAGAAACGGTCGTAAGGTTGGAGTTTAAAATCAGCTCCTTCTGTCTTACGAGCATATTCTTCGATAGCTTTTGTTTCGGCTTCAGCTTTAGGTTGGTATGCTTTGATGAGTTTTTTCAAGAAGTTGTAGGCATTAGTTGGATTCTTGGCCATTGCTTTGTCAAGAGAGTAAGAAGTGTAGTCCTTGAATCCCATGAGTTGAGCTTTCTCAGCACGCAAGCGTGCAATCTCCGATACAAGTGGGAATGTGTTGAAGCTACCGGTGCCATCAGCGCGGTGGATTGAGGCCTCGAAGACACGTTGACGTAAGTTTCGGTTAGCAAGACTTGCCAAGATTGGCTGTTGTGTGGTGTTGGTAATGACGATACAGTAAGGCGCTTTACCACCACGACTTTCGGCATCTTTCTTGCATTGTGCAATATCTGCATCGCTCAATCCCGCGAGTTCCTTGACGTCATTCACCCATACGGCTGCGGCATTGGCAGCTTTGGGAAGCATGTTACCAAACTCTTGTTGCAGTTTGGCCAAACGATTATTAATGGTCTCCATGCGCTTCATTTTCTCAGGAGACAGCAAGGCGCCGGAACGCACGAAGCCTTTATAGACGTCTTCAAGCAGTTTGCGATCTTCTCCGGTAAGCGATTTCAGTTGATGATCGTAGACGTATTTGATACGTTTGAAAAGCTTTTGATTGAAGCTAACTTCATTTTCAAAGGCTGTGAGTAGCGGTATAATGGTATTCTCTGCTTGCTCTAACTCCGATGTTTTGTCGGCTTCGGCCACAGCATTGAATATACTGCTAACGCGGTCTAAGAGTAAACCGCTCTTCTCGTATGCCAAAATCGTGTTGTTGAAAGTTGGAGTTTGCTTGTTATTAACGATGTTGGCAATCTCCTGTCGTTGCTGTTTGATACCGGCTTGAATAGCAGGTACATAGTCGGATGACTTGATTTTGCTGAAGTCGGGTGCACCAAATGGGAGTGTACTGGGTGTCATGAGTGAATTGGTTACGCGAGTTTGTGCTTTCTTTTTAGTTACGCCTTGAGTCATTTGTAAGCATGGAATGGCGCAAGTAAACGTAGCGATAAGAAGCACTTTCTTTGTTTTTGTGTTCATAATTTATATGCATTGCAAATTAAATATTTTTGGAATTTTATGTGATAGGCTTACCTAAATGCTCTAAAGCTGGAATGATGATATAACCACGTTTAAGAGTTAGTTGGCCTAAGTCTTGCATTTCGTTGAGTGCACGGGATATGTCTAACCTACTATCATTCAGTTCTTCAGCCAGTTGTTGCATCTTAATTTTGATTGTCTTTGGCCCTGCTGGGCGTAGACAGCGGTCGGTGACGAAGCGAGCAATACGCTCCTTGAGGTTTTCTGGAACGTGTCTTAAGGGGGCATGTTGCATTCGCTGACTCTTAGTAGAGATGATGTTGAGTAGGCTCATACGAAAGATGGCATACTCAGTTGATAATTTCATTATCTCGTTTTTGTCGAGACTCATCACGTAACATTTCGTTTCGGCGGTGAAGGTTTTGCTGAAACGTTGTGTAAGACCAAAAAGATGTTCGGGTTGAAGAATGTCTGGAGTCGAGATGTGTTCTGTGATTTGATAGCTGTAATCGTCGGCTTGAGTCGTGACAAGCAGGTTACCTGTCAGTAGAAAATAAAGATGTGTGCAGGGCGAATCGGCAACAACAATGGGTTGTCCGGACTCGTATTTGTGGAAACCAAACTTGGTTTCTCCCACAATCGTTTCAAGTTCGGAGCGACTTAAGCCTTGGAATAGTGGGAGAGTAACGAGTTTGTGATATAAATGAATATCATATTCTTGCATCTGTATAGAGGTTCCTATTTTACAATCTTGTTCTTAAGCGATGGCGAATACCATACTGCTAGGCGGTTGTTATTATCGGAATAGATGAAATAGGCCATGAGGTCAGGGTGCTGGTTCAACACTTTCTTGGCTTCATCAATACCCAATACCATGAAAGCTGTGGCATATGCGTCGGCTTTGGCGCATGTATTGGCAAGCACAGTAGCCGATAAGAGGCTGTGTTGGACGGGATACCCAGTATGCGGATCAATGGTATGAGCATACTTCTTGCCACCTTTGTAATAGAAGTTGCGGTAGTTTCCGCTGGTAGCCATGGCTTTGTCGGTGACGTTCAAGACGGTTTGGAGTTCTTGATTGATTTGCAATGAGTCGTCGGTAGGTTTGGTTACACCAATCTTCCATGGCATTCGCTTCTCGCTGATACCACATGTTACAACCTCGCCACCAATTTCTATCATGAAGTTTTTGATACCTCTGCTTTTCAAGAATCTTGCTACACAGTCACTTCCGTAGCCTTTTGCGATGGCACTACAGTCAAGCATAACACGCGGGTCGGCCTTGGTTACAGTATTGTTCTTGAGTGATACCTTGTTGTATCCAACGATATTTAAGAGTGAATCAATCTTTTGCTTATTGGGATTCTTGCCTTGTTTAAAACCGAATCCCCATAGATTGACAAGTGGAGCCACGGTAATATCAAAGGCACCATGGGTCTGTAGAGAAATCTCTTCGGCCATGTTGAAAACCTCATTGAACAGTCTGTCGGTCTTGACGGTCTGGTTATTGTTGATTCGTGTGATGATGGAAGAGTTGTTAAAAGTAGATAATGAGTTATCTACTTTATTCAGTTCTGCAACAATTTCCTGATTCAGGTCGGTTTCACTTTGGTAAGTAATGTTATACACTGTACCAAAGATATTGCCTGTATTGTGCTGATAAGGCATTGAACGTTGCTGCTTGATAATATAAATTGTACCGATAATCAGTACAATCAAGAATGGTAATTGCCAAGCGAGTTGTTTTCTTTTTTTCGTCTCCATATCTTTTCGTATTGTTAAAAGATTAGAATTCAAGTGCGACATTGAATGTTCCACCTAGTCGGGCATTGCCATATCGTCCGTATCCCGGTACATACCACGGAGCACCAATGTCTCCATGGTTGTGTATTAAGCGCCGACGATAGCGGAAACTCCAACCTAATCGGAGTGGTCCCCATATTTTTGCATCAATAGCAAAGAGTGCTTCGAGCCAATGAAAAGAACCACTGATACCGGTAGCAGAAATGTTTGTATTGCCTTTCCAAATCGGATCTACAAGTCCGGAACTAGCTACATTATATTTAAAAATCGTGAAAGCATAGCGAAAACCGCCATATATGCGGTATATATCGTGCTTATCTTTCATTAGATTGAAGTCTACACCTGCTTTGAAATAAGGCGCATTTGTTTTATAAGTGAGTTTGGTTGAGGCATTCTCGGCATTGGCTTTACCATAACCAAGTTCCACTGTCGGAAAGTATTTATCTTTTAAATTCACTTTAACAGCACCTTCGTATTGTCCATAATCGCTCACGGCAAGTTGCACAGGACCTACTAAATCGGTTGAAACTTGCACTCCGCGGAATGTTGGTATCGTGTCTTGGACCGGTACAATTTTCTTTTTATACTGTTGTGCAAAGGACGGAATGCACACCAAGAACAAAAGACTACTGATAGCGATCTTTGAAAGTGATGTTGAAATGGCTTGGTGTTGCATCGTAGTTTACGTTGGCATTGTTAATAGAAAGATTCTCAATCATGTGGGTAGTGAAGCGTACCGACTTGATAGTATGAAAGACAACTGCATTACAATCTACCGATTCAAAGTGTGGTTGATTAGTCTTTTCCACAACAATGGTATCTCTTCCGAGCTTACCGCTCTTATTGGCATATAAGAAATAAAAGGTGTCTGCGTCGTTGGCATAGCTCATTGGTAACTGAAAACTATCCACTTCAATAGCTCTATTGAGAACGATTGAATCGACGCCATTGCCCAAATTAGCAAATACTGTCAACGAATCTTGAAGTTTCTTCACAGTACCTTGAAGCTTATACGTGGTATAAACTCGACTGTTCATGGGGCATTCGATACTCGAACAAGCAGCTAACAGCACACCCGATAAGATGAGTAGAATCAGTCTTCGCATCTTAATTTCTTTTCTATTTGATAATCATTGCGACCGGGATTGCTTCTGCTGATGAGGTCACCAAGGAATCCTGCAAGGAACAACTGGGTGCCGATGAGCATGGTGGTCAATGCTATATAAAACCAAGGGGAACTTGTAATCAGGCGTTGGGGAATCCCGTTAGAGAGTGCATAGAGTTTATCTGCTCCAATCAAAAGAACCGCAATGAAGCCTATAAAGAACATGATTGAACCCAAAAGGCCAAATACATGCATTGGTTTTTTACCGAAATTGCTGAGAAACCACAGGGTTATCAAGTCTAGATAGCCGTTGAAGAAACGATTGATACCAAACTTTGTAGAGCCGTATTTGCGTGCTTGGTGGTGCACAACTTTCTCGCCAATTTTATCAAATCCTGCATTCTTGGCCAAATAAGGGATGTATCGATGCATCTCTCCATACACTTCTATGTTCTTTACAACCTCTTTACGATAAGCTTTCAAGCCACAATTGAAGTCGTGAAGATTAGGGATGCCACTGATTTTTCGTGCTGTTGCATTGAAAAGTTTGGTAGGAATGGTCTTTGATAGTGGGTCGTAACGCTTCTGTTTGTATCCGGAAACGAGGTCGTAACCATCTACTGTAATCATTCGATATAGCTCAGGAATCTCGTCGGGAGAGTCTTGTAAATCGGCATCCATGGTGATAACAACGTCTCCTTGTGCCTCTTGGAATCCGCAAAAGAGTGCCGGACTCTTTCCATAATTGCGACGGAACTTGATTCCTTTGACGTTATTATCTTTCGTACTAAGTTCCTCTATGACGTTCCACGAGTTGTCTGTAGAACCGTCATTGATAAAGATTATCTCGTAAGTAAAGTTGTTGGCCTTCATCACACGCTGAATCCAAGCGTGCAATTCGGGTAAAGATTCATCCTCATTATAAAGAGGTACAACTACTGATATATCCATATTTAGTGTTTTATAATGTTCTTTTTAGTTCGTCTGAAGCAGAAAAGGGCAATTACAGGCGTAACGATGAAACCTAAAATGATTTCATCTATCATGAAGATGGAGGTCAACGACAGAGGCGACATTTGAGTATAGAAGCTTATGGCTTTAGTATATTCGTGCCCTTTTGAGCCGGTTATGGTGTCCATTAATATGGCCGTTGATGTCAACATCGAGGTGAACTGCCCATCATCTACAAGGCTTAGATAGAAAAATTGGAATGCTGAAAAGATGAAAGCACCGCAGAAGAACACATCCATACAATATAGTATAGCACGTCCAAGAGGAATGATGCCATCTAAAGCGTAGTCTCTAAATTTTGTCAATCGCCACCCTACGAAGAACGGAGTGAACAAAACAAGGAACCCACCAATTCCTATTTCAGGTAAATAGATCGTGCTTAGGAAACTTACAATCCATAAAATGGCCAAATAGACACCGTCTAATCGGGCGAAAGCTTGCATTTGTAAGATGGAACGAATGTTTATCATTAACAGAAAAATGCGTTTGTATTTAGTTGCAAAAATACGCAAATTCCCACATAATATGCCATAAGTTGAGAAAAATTGTGTTTTTTTAGACGGGAGCTAGAGGTCTGCTTGAAAATGTAAAAGGAACAGAGCTACAATGAATGTACGTTCTATTCCTTCTTGAGCCTCTTGTCGGATTCGAACCAACGACCCCGAGATTACAAATCACGTGCTCTGGCCAACTGAGCTAAAGAGGCAGGTGGGCAAGCTGTTCATATCGCGCCGCTACAACCTAATACCCTTGCTGCGTTCCCACCCTGGGGGATTCAAAGGGAGCTGGCCGTATGAGACTTGCCCATGTTTTGCTTATAAAGCGGGTGCAAAGGTACATAATTTGAATAATAAAAGGAAGAAACCAGCTTGGAATTCTGCTTTTATTAACATATATTTATAACTTACATGTCCACGACGGTGATTCCTGCACCACCGAATTGTACGTGTTCGTCGGCATATCTAATGACGTTAGGGATAGTCGCGAGATATTGTCTGATGAGTTGGCGGAGGATTCCATTACCTTTCCCGTGGAGTATTCTGACTCGGCTCATTCCCACAAGAATAGCGTCATCAATAAAATATTGCACGGCATTCAGTGCTTCGTCGCCTCGCATACCTCTCACATCTAAGTCTTGATGGAAGTTTTGTCGGTGGTCATCAATGGTGTCGCGTGTCTGCTTATTTACTCCTGTAGAGATTTTCTCAATGGTTTTATTGCTCTTTGTCAAGTTGGTTTCCGGAAGGTCTTGTACTGCTTCTAATCGATCAAGTTTCAACTTTGAACGCATGCCACCGAATATTGCGGTACATGAGTTGCCCTCTATAGTTTCAATCGTACCAATCGTTTTTAGTCCCTTGATGCGTACGGTATCACCCACAACAAGCGGTTTGTTATGGGTGCTAGGTGTACGTTTGTCTGTAGCATTGCGCAAAACCTCAACCGCATGTGCCTCTTGGTGGGCCTTGTCTTTCTTGCGTTGAGCTTTTCTCTCTTTGCGTTGTTTAATCTGTTCAATCTTACGAGCGATGAGATCGTCGTTAGCTTTTGTGTCAATATCGCTGATGCTTTCCTCAAATTTCTTCAGTTCTTGTCGAATACGTTTGGTTTCTTCTTTCTCAGCTTGTTTTTCTCGAATCTCTCGAATTGTATTCTCAATACGCTTATTACTCTCTTTGATGAGTTCTTCTGCTTGCGCTTTTGCCTTTCTAAGTATTTCTTTGCGCTGTTGCTCAATCTCGTTGATGCTGTCTTCGTATCGGGCTATAGTCTTTTCCATGTCTTTCTCACGGAGTCGGGCAGTCTGTCTTTTGCCTTCCCAATATCGTTTGTCGCGTACAATGTCTTGTAGATATTTGTCGCTTTGAATGTAATCGTTCCCCACAATCTCTGATGCTTCATTGATAACGGCTTCGGGTAAACCGGTCTTTCGTGCTATCTCGATAGCAAAGGAACTTCCCGGTCGGCCGATAGCCAATTGGAAAAGCGCTTTCATTTCATGTCGGTCATAGAGCATTGCACCATTTGCGGCGCAGTCATGATTGTCTGCGAAATGCTTTAGATTCTGATAGTGAGTGGTGATAACGCCCCAAGTTCCTTTGTCGGCAAGATTGTTGAGTACACTTTCAGCAATAGCTCCACCAATCTGTGGCTCCGTTCCTGAGCCAAATTCATCAATCAATATAATTGTTCGATCATTGGCTTGCTTCATCATATTCTTCATGTTCATCAGGTGACTGGAGTATGTACTTAGGTCGTTTTCCATGCTCTGTTCGTCTCCGATGTCAATCATGATGTTCTCAAATACGCCTGCTTGTGAACGGTCGCCAACCGGGATGCTCAGTCCGCATTGCAGCATATATTGTAATAATCCTACAGTCTTCAAGCAGACACTTTTTCCTCCAGCATTTGGACCGGATATAATGAGGATACGCTTTTCTTTAGTCAGCGTAATGTCTAAGGGCACTACACGCTTCTGTTGTCTCTCTAGGGTAATGCGTAAGAGGGGATGAATGGCTTGTATCCAATCGATTACAGGTTTTGACTCTACTGTAGGCTCGAAAGCAAGCATCTGTTTTGCAGTCTCCGCCTTAGCCCGTATTAAGTCTACCAGTCCCAAGAAATGATAGGCGTCGAGCAACTCGTGTACATGTGGACGAATCTTCTTAGTGACTTCTGTCAATATGCGAATGACCTCATGTCGTTCATCGCTTTCTAGTTCTCGTATTCTGTTGTTGGCTTCTACCACTTCGGTGGGCTCTATATAGACTGTTCGTCCCGTTGCCGACTCATCATGTATGATACCTTTAATTTTGCGTTTCAGGGTCGGGGCAACAGGTATTACGAGGCGTCCATCGCGCAAAGTGGGAGCCACATCTTTGTCTACGACTCCTTCGCTTTGTGCCATATGTAATATATTATATAAGGTACGCGAGATAGAACCTTCTGTTCGTTTCAATTCGCGACGTATGTTGAGAAGAGTGGGAGAGGCGTTATCGCGTAGACGACCAAATTTATCTAGAATTTGGTCTATACGCTGTATGAGCAGCGGAAAGGTGGCAACACCGTCGGCCAATGTGTAGAGAGACGGGTATTCTCCACGTTCTCCGGGCGTGGCAGCATAATCACTGGCTTCGTCATCTTCCTCTACACCACGTGAAAGAAACTTCACAATGCGTCCGATAGTGTCTATTGAACGTCTTAAATCGAAAAGTTCTTCCTCTTCCAAGTGGGTGTTTTCGAGTCTGATGCGAGCTATGGCAGCACGCATATCGAAGAAATATTCCAATGGGAAATCTTCCTGTGATTCCAATATACGACGGAATTCTCTGATTTGCTTCATCCACTCGTTGATGGTATCGGGTTCGTCAGTGAAGGTTATCTTGTCTATTTCTTCTTTACCCAGTGTCGACAGGCAATGCGTTTTCAGCAGTTCTCGGATTTCCCGAAATCCTATTTTTTCCTCAAAATTAGTGGGATATATCATGATAGAGTAGCTTCTTTTCTTTATTGAATATGGGCGCGAAGTTACACATTTTTCTTCGACTGTGAAAATATTCGGTTTTCGATGTAATAAAGACAAGTCCACGTCGTTTAAATAATAAAACCAATAAACATTGCCTATGAAAATTTTTACCCAAGAAGAATTGAAACCGTCAGAGCAGACCTTGCATATTATTAGGCAGATAGCCTATCATTATCGTGTTGCCAATGTGAATGGTAAAGAAACTGTATGTTGTTTTAATTAATCCCATCTATTTAAAGAATGAAGACTATTGTATCTCCTTCGTTGTTGTCGGCCAATTTCATTGACTTGAAGAGCGATGTGGAAATGATTAATAAAAGTGATGCCGACTGGTTGCATATGGATGTGATGGACGGTGTGTTTGTGCCGAACATATCATTTGGTTTTCCTGTTTTGGAAGCTGTAAGTAAAGCTTGTAATAAGCCGTTGGACGTGCATTTGATGATTGTGAACCCCGAACGCTATATAGAGCAGACTGCTAAATGCGGTGCCGAATATATGACAATCCATTATGAAGCATGCACCCATCTGCATCGTGCTATTCAACAAATTCATGCAGCAGGAATGAAAGCGGGAGTAAGTTTAAATCCCTCTACACCAGTTTGGGTGTTGGAAGATGTTATCAAGGATTTGGACTTGGTATTGTTGATGAGTGTGAATCCCGGATTTGGTGGACAGAAATTTATAGAAAACACAATTGATAAAGTGGCTCGACTTCGCGAGTTGATACAGCGTACAGGTAGTCATGCGCTCATTGAAGTCGATGGAGGGGTGCAGGGGGAAACGGCTCCCCGGCTCGTAGAAGCTGGAGTAGATGCACTTGTAAGTGGTAGCTATGTGTTTAAGTCAAGGGACCCTATAGCCACCATCCATTCTCTAAAAGAATTGAAGAAAATTTAATCAATCACCAGCGCTACGTTGTGTTCTTTAGCCATTCTGCGCATATTGAGCAGAGCGTAGCGCATTCTTCCCAACGAAGTATTGATACTTACATTGGTAAGTTCGGCAATTTCTTTGAACGATAATTCTTGGTAATAGCGCATGAATACCACCTCGCGCTGTGGGGCTGGGAGTAGATTCATCATCTGCTTTACGTCGTTGAGTGTCTGTTGATAGACGTAATAGTTTTCTATATTGCTTGTGATAGTTTGCTGTACATGCAGGTTTGAAAGGTCGTTATCTTGTGTCGGCTCAACTATCTTTTCCGTTTTTTGGGCTCTATACCAGTCCATGATAACATTATGGGCTATACGCGTAAGCCAAGCAGAGAATTTCCCACTTGTCGTATACTTACGTTGTTTGAGTTTGCAGATAACTTTAACGAAAGTTTCTTGGAATATGTCGTCAGCAACTTCGCGGTCTCTGACAACGAAAAGTATGTAGGAGAAGAGTTTGGATTGGTTGCGTGACAATAATAAATCAAAAGCCCTATTGTCTCCGTCTATATAACGGAGAGCCAATTCCTCATCGGTCATCTCTTGGAGATTGTTCATTTCTTAAAAGTTAATTGTTTCAAGTAAATGTGTATCGATAGGCTGATAAACTTATAAAACTATTGTCTTAGAACTGTTAATTATATGCAAAGTTAAGATGATTTTACCAATTTACCAAATTTATGATATAAAAAAGAGGTTGGTGCAGGATGCTACCAACCTCAAAAATAGATTTCGATAAAATGGTCGAAATCATGAAAACTAATACCGCAAATGTAGGTTTTTCATTTGATAAAAGCAAATTTTAGACCCACAAAAGTCTTTTTTTTAACATAATTGTCTATTTCTTGACTTTGTTGCAAGAGCTTAACAGTATGGCTGCCAAGCTTTTGCAGCATTGCTGAAAAGGCAAGACAGCACTCTTGCCGAGGCTTGGCAGTAAGTGGAGAATGATGAGTTAGGAGTGAGAAGTGGTGAGTTAGGAGTGAAAAACGATGCGGTATGAGTGAAGAGTGAGGGGATTATGAGTGGACAGAGTGATTGGTGTAGGAGTTTAATCGACGCTTGAAAAAATAATAATATAGGATTCCTGCAGTGGTCAGGCCAATGGGGAAGGCAGCCCAAATACCCAGCAGGCCGTATTGA
This sequence comes from Prevotella sp. DNF00663, assembly GCF_001553265.1. GTDB lineage: Bacteria > Bacteroidota > Bacteroidia > Bacteroidales > Bacteroidaceae > Prevotella. The sequence continues at coordinate 42,418 of NZ_KQ960644.1, forward strand.
TAGCGTATGCCTAAGAAGTAACCGGTGGGTAGGGATATGACAAAGTAGGCTATAAAGGCAACGATGGTTAGTGGCTTTACATCTGCCATTCCACGTAAAGCATTGGCGTAGTTACATTGCATGCCATCGCCAAACTGATAGATGAAGAGTACGATGATGACTTCTGATACAAGCGTTGTCACCTCTAGGTTGTCGGTAAAGCAACCACCGATAGAGCTACGAAATGCCAATACGGGGATAGAGATCATTACTGCTATCGCGAGAACAAGATGAAAGCCGGCTGTAGCTGTGCATTGGATATTCTTATAATCGTGCTGTCCATGGAAGTGACTGGTTCTTACGGCGACAGCAGCAGCCATGCCATAGTAAACCATATAAAAGTATTGTGAAATGGTTAAAATGACTTGATGGGCTGCAAGAGCAGTGGTTCCAATCCATCCTACCATAATAGAGCTGAGACTGAAAGCTGCAGTTTCCATTCCCATCTGAAATGCCAATGGCCATCCAAGTTTGTTGAGATGGACGAAATCTTTGCGATTGAGATTACCTTCATGATAGCCTCGGCGTATTTCCTGATGTCTGTTGGTGAAGAAAAATATGTAGAAGTATGCAATGGCCATGATTATGCGAGAGACCATAGTAGCGATTCCGGCACCTAGCAGTCCTAATTCCGGCAGCCCCATCTTGCCATATATCAGAATATAGTTGCCTAGGATGTTTAAGAGATTGCCACCTAACAGTATCCACATGGGTGTCTTCGTGTCGCCAGTACCATCGGATAATTGCTTGAATGTGTTGAACCATGCAACAGAAGGTATGGAAACTAGATTGATGATGAAATAGGGACGCATAAGCGGAAGTAACTCTTTGGGCTGCCCTAAATGGTGTATATTGAGATATAGAAAGCCTAGTAAGCCCATAACAATGATGGCTAACAGGCTGTTGGCAAGGAGACTGTTCTTTAGAAATTCGCCAATTCTTCGGCTTTTTCCTTGTCCAAACATCGAGCCTACAATAGGGGTGAAACCATAAGAAAAGCCCATGGAGAAGATGAGGACTAATACAAACAGATTGTTGACAAAGGCTGCTGCCGCCAGTTCTTGCGTGCTATGATGTCCTATCATCAGTGTATCGGCAGTACCGAGAATAATGGTTCCGATTTGCCCGACAATGATGGGAAACCCTAAAGTGATTAACGACTTGTAATGATTGGAATATGAATACATCTTTAACATATGAGTGCAAAGATAGTTAAATTATGAGGTGTGGTGGGTATGAGAGATGGGAAAAATATAAAAAAGTACCGTTTATGGTGGGTTGGTACAGGAAAATGAATAACTTTAAAGGTGATTTTAGCCAAAGAAAGAGGAGATGGAGAAAACGGAAATCTTGATAAATAAGCGTAATTGCCGTATGTATGGAAATGTAGATGCAAATTATGTGCTGATCCAACCGGTTGATGAGCACAATCTAGAAGTGCTTGATGAGGAAGTGGATATGATTGCGGGAGCGGTTGATGAATCATTTCTGCTTGTCGCATATCCCATCGAACAATGGTTGGAAGAGTTGTCACCGTGGTCGACTCCGCCTGTATTTGGGAAACAAGCGTTTGGTGATGGTGCAGCCGATACGTTGCAAGTTATTATAAAACAGATGATTCCTGCATTGCGAGATAAGCGTGTTGTGGCGAAGTCACCTATATATATAATAGGTGGTTACTCCTTGGCGGGGCTATTTGCCTTATGGGTTGGCTGCCAGTCAAATATGTTTCAAGCAGTTGTAGCAGCTTCTCCGTCGGTATGGTTTCCGCGTTGGTTGGAGTTTGCAGAGCATCATCCGCAGCATGTAAAGGCTGTCTATTTAAGTTTGGGGGATCGCGAAGAACATACTCGCAACCAACAGATGGTTTTGGTTGGGGAATGCATTAGGCGACAATATGAATTATGTCAACAGCAAGTGGGGATGTCATCAATCTTGGAATGGAATCCCGGTAATCATTTCCAACAGTCGGTTGAGCGAACCGCCAAGGGCTTTATATGGGCTTTGAGGCAATTGTCAGCGTCGTAAAGCAAGGTTGTAATTATAGTAATCGGCATTGCCGGTGATGTCTTTGATGACTTTAATAAAAGGTGGAAACTTCACGTCTTCTTGCTTTTCTACCCCTTTCGTCTCAAGTATCACAAGGTTTTCAATGGGGCTGAGATACGTGTCGAGTTCAAAATATTGTCCTTTCCAAATGAAACTCTTGCGCATTTTACGAATCGTTTGTCGGTAAGGATCGGCCTGTTGTAGCATCGATGCATAAAGGTTATTGCTGATTTGACGCTCTGTCTCTAGTTGTTCTGTTTCGGAAAGCCTCTTCTTAGTGGTGTGTACATTTACATTTTTACCATTCCAACTACGCTGGCGAAGTCTTACTTCGCAGCCGGGGTCGGCCACTAAGTAGGTTTGTGTTATCTCGCTCTCAATGCTTCCGGAGATGTCGGCAATACATTCTACGATATATTTCCGTTCCTCAACAATAGGCTGGGGAAGTCCAAGTACACTTGAGATTTCTTTGAGTACGCGATAGAGTTTGTTATCGAAATTCTCGTGATTGTTGATGACGCGCAAGTGCGGATGGCCTGTCCAAGCTTCGATAACTTTCTTATCAAGTTGCCGAGCTAACTCCAATCCCTCGCTTCGATGCTTGTTGTTGCTATTGGTGTAATAGTTTTCTGCACCGTCGGCAGCCGAGACTAGGTGGAGTACGGCGTCGTATCGAGCATCGCGCAATTGTGCTGTTGTGACGCCAATATCGCCAATAATCTTATCCCACATCTCAGATTTCATGTAAGCAGAGATGTCCATTACGCCACGATCACAAATGATGACAACGGGTTCTGTACATGTTTCGGCCATGCGAATGAACTTGTTTTCAAGCTCTAATTGTACTTCTAAGGTGGCTTTTTCACCTTCGTAGAACAGTTGAGGGTTTGAGGTGAGATAGTCCATACCTGATTGACTGAAGAGAGTAGGGACTTCAGGAATAGTAAAAACTTTAAAGCCTAGGCTGGAAAAGTGCTCTATCACCTTGACTAAAGCTGTGGTTTTACCGGCGCATGGGCCACCTGTAAGTACGATTTTCTTGATTTCTTTCATTCTCTTCAATCTGTTGTTATGGTTGTAAATGAGTGACAAAATTAGTCAATTTCCTGCATAGTGCCAAATTATACCTTTATATTGTAGTTATTGATAATAAGCTGTCGACTCATAATTGTCAACAGATAGATAAATAAAAAAGGTCTGGAAAAAGTGAAGATAAAATTTGGTAGTATTAGAAAATGTTGTTACCTTTGCACTCGCAATTCAGAAATTACGGTTTCTAAACATTGCAACGGGGTGTAGCGCAGCCCGGTAGCGCGCCTGGTTTGGGACCAGGTGGTCGCAGGTTCGAATCCTGTCGCCCCGACAAAAAAGCATACCAATTAGGTATGCTTTTTTATTTTCGTTTACTCAATGATTCTCGACATATTGAGTTCTGTTATCTTTCCGTCGGGACCAGTCTTCGCATTGAATCTGTATTTGGTCTTCGTATTCTTGCTAGCATCAGTATATTCAGTACTTTGTATGGCAGAGAAAGTGACGGTATATTCGTATTCGTCTAGCCCAACTTCTTTCTTTGAAATCTTATAATTATTGTTGAGAATCCATTGCATACTCGTCATGTCGTCCTTATATATCTTATGCATGAAAGTAATAACATCGCTTTTGATGGCATCTTGCTTGCCTAAGAATGAGGTAAGGATGTTATTGACTGTGCTTAGTAGAGCATCTTCGTTCCTTGTTTCAATGGCATGGAAGAAGTTACGGAAACTTGTGCTAATCATTTGTAGCTCTTCCGGTTGAACAGTTTTGGCCTTGATGGTCTTGATGGCATCCTTGGCTTGCTCGAAGAATGCACCACTTGGATGGTCTTCCATGTATGAATTGTAAGCGTCGATACTGTTGGCTGTCGACACCGTTTGCCAATCTATGGAGTCAATCTTGCTGAGAGTTTCTTGCTTATGGGGCGAATTCGGGTGAGCAGCTAGGTAATCTTCCAGCATGGATTTGGAGTTGCTGACCACCGCATTGGTCCAGTCTTTATCAATAGACCTTAACATAGATAAGTGGGCTTGGATGCTATCGCGATGCTCCTCCGGTGCGTCGGCATAGCTATCAAGGTAACTCTGCAGTACGTTAGGGTCTGTACTCTTCATCGCGTATTCGTATGCTTCCTTCTCTTTATTGCCGGATGTGTTGGTATAAAAGTAGAAAAAGATACCACAAGCGAATATGGCAATGACGAAACCAAGGATGAATGAAGTGCGTTTACCGCTTTTTTGATTGTTTTCTGTTGGTGTCATAGTAAATGATTTATCTGTGTCTGAATCTGATTTCTCTTAGACTGTGATTGCCCATCATGCGACTTTTGTCTACGTATCCATTGATACCATTGATTCTACCTTTACCGGTATATTGCCACATAATGAAGTCTCTGTTGTCTTTCAAGACCGGTTCTCTCTGTGTATATTGGGCTATCATTAACTCGTAGTTGTCGAGTTTGCCCAGTAGATAGTTGTCGTAGAAGTTTGTGAAAGTGTATATTAGTGGCTTTTGATGGTATGCAGCTTCTACCATGTCAATGAATTTGAAGAGTGAATCGCAAAATTCGTCAGTAGAAAGACCACTTTTTGTCTCAATATCAATCATTGGAATGAGGTCTTGGTCGGCTGGTCTACACTGTGTCATGAAGTTTTGTAACTGTGCCGTGAGATTTGTTTTAGGGCGGAAGAAATGGTAGGAGCCTACTTTAAGTCCGTATTTATGTGCCAACTCAATGTTGCGTTCGTACTTAGCATCAATCCTGTCTCCCCCCTCGGTAGCTTTCAAATACACGTATGCCATCTTGGTGTTGTCTCCTATTGTCTCCCAAAATACATCGCCTTGATAGTGACTTAGGTCAATACCATGGATATGTGAACAAGTGTCTTCACATTGTATATAATAGTCCTGAGCTTGTAATTGGATAGAGAATAAGAGCCCGAAAAGGATATATATAGCTTTCTTTAGAAATTGATTCATATTTGCAAAAATACGGTAAAAGGCAGTAATGACAAAGAAAATTAAATATATTTTGCTTATTCTTCTATCTCTGAAAGCGATCGTGCAAAGTTTCCTATGAAGTTACTAATGGTCTCTATGGGTGCAAACTTGACATAGCGAATGCTTCTTCTCAGGTTTTTGCGCAATAAGGTAGGGTTGTTATGCACGAATCCAGTTTTATCTTGTCTAAAGTGCCATTCTTCTTTTTGGTCGGATTCTGTGTGAGTTACCGTCCTATTCATGAGCCTGAAAGAGTCTTTTTCTAGGAATTCGACAAATGGAATCTCATCTATTTCAAAGCCAAAGAACTGTATAAGGATACTTCCTTGCAACTGAGCCATTCGGCTGATGTGCAATTTCCGAAGCCATTGTTCTAGTTTTATGAAATCTACCTTATCGCCTTTGGTGCGCAAATATTGTCCCAATAGAATGATTCCTTTGATAGAAATACCGCTGTTTATGGTTGCATTGATGTTGGAAACAATAATATTTAAGAGGTCGAGTGTTTCCATAGAAGTGTCTATGGCATGTCGTTCCGCCTCTTGAATATGTTTCAAGCGTCTGTTGAGAATAGGAGTACTAAGTGTTGCTTTCCCTTTGTTGTTATAGTCAATATTCGCCAATAATCCCTCTAATCTTTTTTGTTTGAATCGAGACATTGGCTCCGGCTTTTCGTCGGAGGCAAAGTGTTGTATTCTTAACTCTGCAAATAGGTTTCGTTTGATGATGTCCATACTTGAATCGTTTTAAGAATATTGTTTTGGAAGTCTAAGTAGAATGGCCAGTAAAGCAAATACTCCAATCGCCATAGGGTAATATAGACAAGGGATAATATCTATCGGATTGATGTCGGCAAGGCCCGCAGCCAACAGCATTTGTATGCCGTATGGTATGACACCTTGCACACAACAAGAGAATGTATCCAGTATACTAGCTGCCTTTCTATTGTCTACACCATATTTATCTCCTATCTTTTTAGAGATATTACCAACTGTCAAGATAGCCACGGTGTTGTTTGCTGTACAGATATTGACGAATGATACCAGTGCGGCGATGGTAAGTTCGGCACCTCGTTTACCGTTAATATGAGCTGTCAATTTTTGTATGATGAAGTCTATACCTCCATTCTCTCGTACGATTTCCAACATTCCTCCAGCCATCATGGCTATGATAATGAGTTCTCCCATGCCTAGTATACCGGTTCCCATCGTACCAAACCATTGGAAAATATTGTAATTCCCATTGATAATACCAATGATTCCGCAGAGTAGAAGTCCGATAGTCAGCACCGCCATGACGTTCATTCCCAAAATAGCAGTTATCAAAACCACGAGGTAAGGAACTACTTTTACGTATTCCACAGGTGGAAGTTGGGATGGCAATTGTACATCCGTGCCGATGGTAGCGTATGCTATCAGTACCAAAATGGCTGCAGGAGCTACAATACGGGCATTTACTTTGAACTTGTCGCTCATCTTACAGCCTTGCGTTTGTGTGGCAACGACGGTGGTATCTGATATGAATGAGAGATTGTCTCCAAAGTATGCGCCTCCCACAATAATCGCTGTTACCAATGGAATATTGAAGTTTGTGGAATGGGCGATGCCTACTGCGATAGGTGTCAGGGCTACGATGGTTCCTACACTTGTCCCTATTGAGATAGAGATGAAGCATGCTGCCAGAAAGAGACCGGGCAAAAGGAGACTCGCCGGTAGCACACTCATGGCAAAATTTACTGTTGCGTCGATGCTTCCCATGCTTTTGGCGGAGGACGCAAAAGCCCCTGCCAAGATGTAAATCCATAGCATTAGCAGTAGATTGCTACTTCCCGCTCCTCGGCTATAAATCTCTATCTTTTTGTTAAGAGATGATGTTCCGGGTATGGCAATGGCATATACGCTGGCCACAAGAAAAGCTACTGTTAGCGAAAGGTTGCCCTCTTGGTCTGTCTTGCTAACAGAATATATAGTGAATATCACAATGAATGTGAGTAATACAGCAAGTGGCGTGAGTGCCAACAACCCTCTCTTGGTTTTCAATATTTTATATCCTGCTAAAACGATTTATAATTGTGTGCGACGGTAGAAGTCTACATTCTCTTTCGTGAGAAGCTCTATCGGCATGTAGTTGACCGGTTCTACTTTCTTTTTCAATACGATAGCTTTGAACAAAGTCTCTATACAACCGTAGCCTTGTTGGAATGCATGTTGGGCAATCAAGAAAGATATGCTACCTTGTCTGAGGCATTGAGCATTCTTCTCTACCATATCATAGCCCATAATCTGAACGTCCCGGCGATTTGTACGGAGTAGGAAATCACCGACAAGATGTGCTTTAGAGTTCAGTGTAATACAGTGATGCAGGTGTGGATGTGTCGAAAAGAATTGCTCAAGAATATGGTCGTATTCTCTCTTAGAGCCATCTTGAGGCAGATTAACTTCGATAATCTTAATCTCAGGGAAATGGTCATTCATGTAATGTCTAAGTCCAACTTCGCGGTTATTTTGCTGTTTACTGACCACAATACCATTCTTCATCTGCTTCATCAACATGATTTCCGACTCTTGTGAAGCTATCAACATCAGCATCTTGGCTGCAAAGTATCCACTAGCAAACGAGTCTTGACCGAGGAAAGACAGTGGTCTTAAATCGGGCATATAAGAGTCTAGCATGATGAAAGGGATGTTCTGATCGTGCAGTTTATCCGTAAATCTGCGTGTGATTTCTAATAATACCGGTACTACAACTACACCATCGGGAGCGGCTTCCAGACAAGTCGCACATGTATTGTTGAAAGACTCGTCATCAAATCGGTCGTAGAAGAGAATTTGGATTTCAATATGAAAATCTCTACGAGCTTCTGTTGCTTTCTTTGCCCCTTCTTCAATCTCTTCCCAATAGGCTTCCGAGTCGTGCTTGGGTAGGATGAGATAGAATGTATACGACTTGTTATAGGCCAATGCGCTGGCATACATATTGGGCTGATAATTCATTTCTGCCAATGCTTTCTCTACCTTTCTACGTGCTTCTGCCGACACATTGGGGCGGTTATGTAGGATACGGTCTACAGTTCCAACGGAGACTCCTGCTCTTTTCGCAATGTCTTTGATTCTGATTCTTTCAGTCATTGAAATTCTAATAGATAGTTTGCAAGAACATAACGACAAAAGGATGATTCCCTCACCGTATGCTTTTATACATATTATACTTTGCAAATTATACTTTGCAAACTTACATATTTTTTTTTGAATTTTACGCGCTTAAAAAGAAAAAGGTGTGTGCCTACACAATGAATTTTAATTTTGTGCTTTTAGTTTTTCTGCTTTGCAAAATATTGTTTATATTTGCCGAAAAGATAATCAATATCTGACAAACAATAAATTAATTGTAATGGCAAAAGTAGTAACAATGGGCGAGATTATGCTTCGCCTGTCTTCTCCCGGACAAAAAAGATTTGTACAAAGTGATTCCTATGACGTAGTTTATGGAGGTGGTGAAGCCAATGTAGCAGTGAGTTGTGCCAATTATGGAGATGAAGCTTACTTCGTTTCCAAGGTTCCTGTTCACGAGATAGGGCAGTGTGCTGTTAACGCTTTACGGCGTTTTGGAGTCAATACATCGTATGTGGCACGTGGTGGTAATAGGCTTGGAATCTATTATTTGGAAAGTGGTGCGAGCATGAGACCGTCGAAAGTGATATACGACAGAGCCGGAAGTAGCATGGCCGAGGCTGAACTTTCAGACTTCGACTTTGATGTGATAATGCAGGATGCACAGTGGTTCCATTGGAGTGGAATAACTCCGGCTATCAGCGATAAGGCTGCTGAACTCACTAAGTTGGCTTGTGAAGCCGCACAAAGACATGGTGTAACCGTGAGCTGTGATTTGAATTTTAGAAAGAAACTATGGACACCTGAAAAGGCGCAAAGCATCATGAAGCCTCTTATGCAGTATGTCGATGTGTGCATAGGTAATGAGGAAGATGCTCAATTATGCCTTGGATTTAAGCCTAATGCTGATGTGGAAGGGGGCAAAACAGATGCTGAGGGATATTACAATATCTTCAAAGCCATGATGGAACAATTTTGTTTTAAGTATGTTGTCAGCACGTTAAGGGAATCTATCTCTGCTTCTCATAATGGTTGGAAAGCGCTCATCTACAATGGTAAAGAATTCTATCAGAGTAAGCGTTACGACATTTTGCCTATCATAGACCGCGTTGGTGGAGGCGATAGTTTCTCTGGTGGACTCATTCATGGACTGTTAACTTACGACAACCAAGCTGATGCTTTGGAGTTTGCGGTGGCTGCCTCTGCTTTGAAACATACGATTCCCGGTGACTTTAATATAGTCTCTGTTGCAGAAGTAGAGAGTTTGGCAGGGGGTAATGCAAACGGTAGAGTACAACGATAATACAACTACGACAATGGCAAGATTTAATAAAGTTCAGGTGATAGAAGCCATGCGGGTTACCGGAATGGTACCTGTATTCTTTAATAACAATGTAGATATTTGCAAGAATGTCATCAAAGCGTGCTATGAGGGTGGCGTGCGAGTGTTTGAATTTACCAATCGTGGTGACTTTGCACATGAAATTTTCGGTGAATTAGTAAAGTGGGCAGCGTCTGAATGCCCTGAGATGATACTGGGTGCAGGTACAGTTATAGACGCTCCTACGGCTGCCTTGTATATGCAATTGGGTGCCAACTTTATTGTAGGCCCTAATTTTAATCCCGAAATTGCACCGGTATGTAATCGTCGATTGGTACCTTATTCTCCCGGATGTGGCAGTGTCAGCGAGATTAGCGATGCACAAGCAGCCGGTTGCGATGTCACGAAGGTATTCCCTGCAGGCAATGTTGGTGGTCCGTCGTTTGTGAAGAATGTGCTTGGTCCGTTGCGTTGGAGCAATATCATGGTGACTGGTGCTGTGTCGCCCGATGAAGAGAACCTCACTTCGTGGATAAAGTCGGGGGTACTTTGCGTCGGTATGGGGTCGCAATTGTTCCCTAAAGATGTGATAGCAGCTGCCAATTGGCAGGCTATTACTGCTAAGTGTAAAGAGGCTTTGGGCTATATTGCCAAGGCTAGATAGAACATATTCTTTAATAAGAATACTGTTATTAATAATTTTAATAGCCTCTGTGATATTACTGCACGGCTGTGGCAGCATTGCTGAAAAAACCAAACAGCAACGCTGAAAAGTCTAGGCAGCGATATTGCAGAGGTTTTGCAGTATATAAGGAGTGATTGGGTAGGAGTGAGTAGTGATGAGTTTTTAGTATTAATTTGATGACTGTGCCCCCAGGGAATTGTCAGTTCTTTTATTGGAAGAGAGTCAGATATTTGTTTCAGAGTCAAGCTTATCCCTGCATCGAAAATCAGCAACCTTACCCAAGGTATGTTTGTGGGAGCAGTCTCCGACAACTTTGACGAGCGCATCGACCAAAAGATTTTCCATGCAGAGATAGTGGTGGATAGTGCCAAGGTTTCTGCCGAAATGAAAGCCTATCGTCTCATTCCCGTCATAGCCGAGTTCCAAAACGAAGAAGGCTCCGATAATCTCAAAGAGACTATTGAAGCCAACTATCGTAAAGTGAAGCAAGAAATACTCTCACTGGTGGATTCAGAGATTGAAAGAATTAAAAATGACCCCAAATTGAAAGATTTGATAAAAGGCTAATAGATTCTATATAAATCTATTGGTCTAATAGAGGTTATAAATAGAATATTCTAGATAACATAACATCTGAAGCGAATCCATAGAGGGGAGATACCAGACTGTGAGTAAACTGTCTGAACGGGAAGCTTGCCAAGTATACGAAGGGTCTGTATGCGTGGTGACTTCTTTCTGCTCCTTCAAAAGACTTTCCCTATAGAGGCGGATGCAACAGGTGTTGCCGTACTCCAATGCGATGATTTCCTTACTTGTCATACCTTTATCTTACTTGCTGATTACTTTTTCATTGAACTCTGGTTGGAGGGCGCAACCAGAGAGGGGGCAAAGCCCCGAAAAAAAATATTGCCGACCGGCTTCGCCAGAATGTAAGCCTGTGGCTTTGAAGGCCACAGGCTATCAATCAAATGAATCGAATTATTTTGCGATGGGAAGGATGGGGAGCCCCAACACCCGATTGTCATCGCCGCAACTTATCAGAGTATTGTCGATTTTCAGTCTATAGCCGGACGTGTTGTAAAACGGATTGGATGTCCAATAGTATACGGTGTTACTCGAGGTGTCGTTCAACTTGCCGTTCTCGTCGCGACAAGGCAGAGCGGGAAAATATAAGGTGACATCAGGAGAATCGTTCTTTTTGAAGTGCCAGCCCTGGTCCCACTTACCGCTTACTTTCATTAACCAGCCGATCGATTCATTTATCGTGAAACAGTTGAAAACGTTTGACGCGGGCACGTGGAAACCGACGGGGCAGGGGTCGAAGATGGTCTTAACAACGTTATTGCCATTGGGATCCGGTTCGGTGTTATCCATCGACCAGAGGTTGTAGTAACCGTAGTTATCTTTCCAACCCGTGCCGCTAGTGTAGTAAAGTTCAGGATACATGATACTGTGCGCAACGGACATTTCATCACCGGTTTTTGTTTTTAACTCACCATCGGCAATATGCTCACTAGCGACATTTTTATCGAAACTGATGCTGGGGAAGGCATCCTTGCGACCGAACTGGTAGAGAGTGGAGGAGAACTCCTTGAAGGTGGTGACGGCTTCCTGCGTGATGTCGATGGTGGCATGCTTCTTTTCGCCGTTGCCGTAGACCTGTTCCACCGTCAGGCGGACCGTGCGCTGCTTGTTGAAGGGGGACCCTTCCCATTTACGGTAGGCGAAACCAAGCGGCTGCTTGGCGAACTTATAATGATGGTTATAGGCTTTTATGGTCTCAAGCGCGTCCTTTTGGGCGAACCACAGATGCCATGACCACATAACTCTAATATTTCCTTTCTTTCCGTTCGGTCCGTGCAGTCCGTTCTTCACGGCGATGACGGCGTTGCCGTTCTTGATATTTTCGCGGGAGACATGGAACTTGAGGTAAGCGTTCTCGTCAGGACTTTTTCC
>NZ_KQ960644.1:54716-56156 GCF_001553265.1 Prevotella sp. DNF00663
GTTGTCCACGATGCCGGGCTGGTCGGTCCACACTACGTCGGCCTGCTCGGCAAAATTTGTGGGGCTCTGACAGTTGATGTAAGGCGTAGAGATGACGTCATTGTCATGATCCGTGAATCTTTTCAGAACAAATTTACCTCCTGTGTTCATGGTCTGATAGCTGTGGAGGTTCTCTTTCCCGTTCTTGACGCCGTTACCATATACGAGCGGGATCTTGTACCAGCCCGGAGCGGAGATGAGGTAGCAGTTGGCTGTGTTACGTAATGTTTTCTTGCCCTCGAGGTTGTGCATAGAGAGGTCGTAGGGATCGTTTTCAGTGCCTCTTTCTTCTGCTTCTTGCAGCTCCTTATTATATACGGCAAGCTTGTTGATGGCGGGGACTCGCTGGAGGGTGGCTTGGTGAATTTCGAAAATATTGCTTCCTTTGCCGCCCTCCATGGTCAAAGAGGTGAGCCAATCGGGCTTTTCCGTGGTTATAGGACCTTCTATCCCGTCGATGATCTCCTGATAGTTTACCACTTTCCATGGCACGGGATACTGTACGTAGCCCCCATGGGTCCTACGGTAGCTTTCCACGAGATAGCCGATATCTGTGGTGGTATTCACCGAGGCAGGGGGCACTGTGAGCACATACCCCCAGTTAGAGTTTTTCTCCGACAGGGCATAGGTCTTCGTGGTGCCGGCCTTCCATTCGCCAGAGAGGTTCGCGCTGATGGTGGATTTGTCAGAGAAAGTGATTTTTACACTCACGCCATCAAGCTGCTGCGGAATCATGTAGAAGGTATAGTTGTCGTTATCGCCCACGATGATGTGGTTAACAGCCGCGGAGGTACTCACGTTCACGTCGTCGAGGGTGAAGGTTTTCCCTTTATCCTGCGGGTTGACGCTCCATGTACCTGTGCCGTTGACCTGCGTGGAAAGGGTGTAGCAGCCCTTGCTTTTAGCTCCTATGATTTCCACCTTGGTGATGGTCTTGTTCCACGAGAGGTTCTGCCCTACCTTGAAGCGCACGGCGGTGAGGGCGTGTCGGAACTTTAGGGGGATGATGGGGGCGGCAAAACGTTTTTCATAATGCACCTCATCCGTGCAAGCCGTCATGAGGTCTCCCTGTTGAAACACATTAGGTTTCACCTCGAAGTTAATGTATGGTTTGGTGTTTTTATCAAACAAGAGTGTGGGCTTGATTTTGGGATCTTCAGGCGATGATACCACGGCTACGGCGAAGAACTTGCCGTAAGGCTTGTCCCACGACCAATGTATGGGGTTTACGAGGGTGCCGTCGTGGTTGGTGTCCGCGTTATGGAACCACAGCGTGGTGGCGTTGCCGGGAGATGTGCCGCAGAAGCCGGTGGTGTAGAAAAACGGCAAATAATCTGTAGCAATTTGGGCGCGGGTTTGGGGTGCGTTGGCCACCTGCACAGGGGAAGGATACACACCTGC
>NZ_KQ960645.1:0-15092 GCF_001553265.1 Prevotella sp. DNF00663
AGGGGGTATCAATTTTGACACACCCTCTTTTCTAATATGATGCTGTACAGGGGATTCTGGCAGCAATGACGCGGTCGCGGATGGTATCCAATTCCTCGCGAGTGGCCTTTTGGAGATGTGTGTCGGGTGTTTCACGGTCGATAGTGTATACCATGACCTCGCTCGGAGCTATCTCTTTGACAGCTTCAAGCCATGGGGCAATGTAGTATTCCGATGTGTTGTCGACACTCTCACCGGCGTTGTTACAACCCTTCATAAACATGGTTTGGATGATGACGTGGCCGTTGAAGCTTTTTAGTTGGTCGATGATACGTTCCACGTTGTAGTTCGGACTGAGTGGGCGGTCTACCTTTTTGATGTATTCCGAGTCGACGGTATCCAGCTTTTGAATATTGTTGTCTACCTTCATGAGTGCCTCGTGTACGGCTTTCTGTTTAAGAAAGGTGGCGTTGCTAAGCACACTTACCTTTGCATCGGGACAATATTGGTTACGCAGACAGATGGTGTCGTCGATGATTTCGGGGAAATGCGGATTGCTCGTAGGCTCTCCATTGCCTGCAAATGTCAATACGTTGGGGTGTTCACCGGCTTCGTGCATCTTTTTAAGTTGTGCCTCAAGCTTTTTGGCTACAAGTTCGCGAGTAGGGAAAGGAGACTGTGTGCGATGGTCGGCATTAAATCCGCATTCGCAATAGATGCAGTCAAAAGTACATGCTTTGCCGTCGCCCGGTAGCAAGTTGATGCCTAGGGACAATCCTAATCGGCGACTATGTACCGGTCCGAAAATCGGTGATGGATATATTATCGTACTCATAATGTCTGTATAAAGTTGGTTTACAAAGGTAATGAAAGCGATTGCAAAGAGAGTTTACTCTCAATTTGCCGAACGTATCTTACCTTCTACAAAGGTAATGAAAATCCTGTTATGGTGGCATTTGTGCCCGATTTTATGTTCTGAAGTAATGATGCTACGTAAGAATTAGCATATTTTATACTTATTACCATCTTATGATAATTATATGATGGTAATTGGAAAAAGATGATTATCTTTGCATTAACAAGCTTATTTCTATTATGATAGCAAATCCTTTTATATTGCATGGTTATGTATCTGACGATTTGTTCTGCGATCGAGTGGCGGAAACCGGTATCATACGCGAGCATCTAGAGAATGGTCGCAATGTGGCATTGATGGCTCAGCGACGTATGGGAAAGACCGGTCTTATCTCCCATTTCTTTCATCAGAAGGATATACAGCAATGCTATTATACTTTTTTGGTAGATATATATGCGACGAAATCGTTGCAAGAGATGGTCAATGTGCTAGGTAAAGAAATACTCAGTGCATTGAAACCTTTTGGTAGAAAGGTATTAGAATTGTTTATGGATTGTCTTCGTTCGGTTCGTTCGGGTATATCGTTTGACCAATATGGTAATCCAACTTGGAATGTGGAGTTGGGGGACATACAGAATCCGGAAGTAACGCTTGATGAAATTTTTCGGTATTTGGAGATGGCTGATAAACCTTGTCTTGTTGCTATAGATGAGTTTCAAGCCATTTGTATGTATCCGGAAAAAAGTGTTGAGGCCTTGTTACGAATTAAGATACAACGATGCCATAATGCCTATTTTGTATTCTCTGGGTCTCAACGTACCATGATGACTGAGATGTTTTTGAGCCATAGTCGTCCGTTTTATCAAAGTACGGCGTTGCAGCATATTGGTGCTATAGACTTGAGTGTATATACAGAATTTGCTATTCGTTTGTTTAAAGAGGGCAGTCGAGTACTTTATGCTGATGTTGTGGAAGAAATATACAGTATGTTTGATGGTGTTACATGGTATCTACAGCGTATACTCAACAAGTTATATGTGCTGACAACGGAAGGAGGAGAATGTAAGAAGGAACTTGTCCCTGTGGCTATTACCCGCATCCTTGATGAGAGTGCATTTGCTTATGAGGCTTTGTTATATCAGTTGCCGGCCAAACAGAAAGAATTGTTTCGTGCCATTTGCAAAGAGGGCAAGGCTCGGAATCTGATGTCGGAAGAATTTATTCGTAGACATAGGCTGGCATCGGCTAGTTCGATACAGTCTGCTATCAAAGGATTGTTGGATAAGGATTTCATAACACGTCATGATGATTACTATGAGAGTTACGACTTCTTTTTCCGTTTATGGTTATTAAGACAATAAGTTTATAGGGAAGCCCATACCTTATTTTATTATACGTGCAAGGTCATTGTATTGTTGTAGGTATATGGGATGGGATGAGAGGTGGGGCGTTTGGTTATTTCGTCTTTTCTTAGTACCTTTGCAGACGCAAATGGATATGAATCTTGGGAAGCACGTTTGGTCTGAGCTTCATGTCTTCATCAATGAAAGAGATGCGTGTTAGGAAATATCAAGAAGTGATATGTATACTTGATGTATCGCTAGATAGAGATGCGCACTCTTGCTTTTTTTACTTATAAAATATTAAAATGGTACAGCATCTTCAGCAGACAATAGGACGACATGTGTTCATGCCGATACAACAATTTATGCAAAAGGAGCGTTCTAGCAGCATCGTCTTAGGTCTCTCAGTCGTCATAGCTTTGCTATTGGCAAATTCTCCTTGGCGCGAAGATTATTTTGCTTTCTTTGAACAGCATTTCGGTTTTATATGGAATGGTAAACCCTATCTGAATTTCAGTTTGGAACATTGGGTGAATGACGGACTTATGTCTATCTTCTTCTTCGTTATCGGATTGGAGTTGAAACGAGAGTTTATCGGTGGCGAACTACGCCATTTAAGTAAGGTAGTGTTACCTGTTGGAGCGGCTATTTTCGGCATGTTGGTACCTTCGCTCATCTATTTGGCATTCAATGCCGGTACGCCTGTGGCTCATGGATGGGGAATCCCTATGGCTACCGACATCGCTTTTGCACTGGCCATACTTTATCTGTTGGGTAACAGAGTGCCTCTTTCGGCAAAGATATTCCTCACGACATTGGCTATTGTTGATGACTTAGGGTCGGTATTAGTGATAGCGTTGTTCTATACGTCCAATATTTCGTTGATGAGTATTGGTGTCGGTATGCTCTTCTTGTTGCTGATGTTTGTGGGCAATAAGTTGGGTGTGAAGAACGTATGGTTTTATGGTATCATAGCCGTTGGTGGTGTATGGGTATGCTTTTTGATGTCGGGAGTGCACGCTACTATCTCGGCTGTGCTGTCTGCCTTTATGATTCCAGCCGACTCTTCTATCCCTGAAGCCGCATTCATTGCTCGTTTGAAGCAACGGATGAAGGATTTTGAGGCTGCCGAGTCTAATGATGTGATGACACTGGAAGAGGAACAAGTGGAGATTATCTCGGATGTAAAAAGAGATACGCGGAGCGCTATCCCACCGCTCCAACGACTAGAACACAGTATCCAACCGTTTGTTTCGTTCGTCATCATGCCTATATTTGCTCTTGCCAATGCCGGTGTCTCGTTTGTAGATATGGATGCTTCAATGATATTTGAGAACCATGTGGCTATCGGAGTGATGCTTGGCTTGCTATTGGGTAAACCAATAGGTATCTTATTGTCGGTATGGTTGCTTACCAAACTTAAGATAGGACGCCGCGATAAGGCTATGTCTTGGCGAGTGTTGACGGGACTAGGCTTCCTCGCTTCCATTGGTTTCACGATGTCAATGTTTGTTTCTGTGCTCGCTTTTACCGAGTCCGGAAGCATTGTTTTGGCCAAGTTGGGTATTTTTGCAGCGTCGATCGTGGGCGGAATTGTGGGCTATTTGCTGTTGCGTAAAGCTTGATGCCGATAGGGCGGAGCCATTATGGTCATGCCGGAAGGGTAATACGGGTGTTAATGCACGTTAATCACTCGTTTTATCAGTGTTTTTTTTGTTACTTTGCAACGATTTTGGTGTAATATACCTTGTACAGAATGGGAAAGAAAAAGAACGGTACCCGTAATCCTCGTGGATTGCAGGTTGTTACTCTTTGTATCAGCACTGCGTTGGTACTTATATTATTAGGAATGGTCGTATTCTCTGTCTTGACAGCGAAGAATCTGTCTAACTACGTCAAAGAAAACCTAATGGTGACGATGATGTTGCAAGACGACATGACCAATCCCGAAGCAAAACAACTATGTCAATCGCTTCAAAACCGTCCTTATATCAATACTGTCCACTTTATTAGTAAGGAAGAAGCGTTGAAAGAGCAGACGCTAGCCATGGGGACAGACCCATCTGAGTTTATCGGGGGGAATCCTTTCTTGGCCTCGATAGAAGTTCGGCTCAAGGCCGATTACGCCAATAGCGACTCTTTGAAATGGATAACGAAGGAGTTGAAACGTAATTCTAAGGTGAGCGATATTACTTACCAACAAGATTTGATGGATAGTGTGAACACCCATTTGAGGCGTATCAGTATCGTATTGTTGGTGCTGGCGGCTCTCTTGACATTCGTTTCTTTTTCGTTGATCAGCAACACTGTCCGTCTTAGTATTTATGCACGGCGCTTCTCTATACACACGATGAAACTCGTAGGAGCATCGTGGAGCTTCATTCGTAAGCCGTTTATCAAGCGCAATGTCGTCATAGGAGTTGTTGCAGCATTGCTGGCCGATGTGGTATTGGGAGGTATGTTGTTTGCTCTCTATGCCTATGAGCCGGGTATGTTGACCGTTGTCACATGGCAGGTAATGGCCATTACGGGTGCATCTGTATTCCTCTTTGGAATCATTATTACGGCCATTTGCGCCAATATATCTGTCAACAAGTTCCTCCGAATGAAAGCCGGAGACTTATATAAGATTTAATTTTGAACATCAATCAGGGATTATCATGGATAAAAGAAATCTGGCTTTTGGAAAAAGCAACTTCGTGTTATTGGCTATAGGCGTATTAGTTGTCATCATTGGCTTTATCATGATGAGTGGCGGAAGTTCTACGGAGAATATGTACGATCCTTCTATTTTCAACGCTCAGCGTATCAAAGTAGCACCTGTCGTATGCTTGATAGGCTTCCTATCTATTATTTATGCCATTTTGCACAAGTCTAAAGATTCTAACGATAACATCGACTCATGACCATTATACAGACAATCATCCTTGCCATTGTAGAAGGATTGACCGAGTTTTTGCCCGTATCTTCTACGGGCCACATGATTATTACGCAAGGCTTATTGGGCATTGAGAGTACTCCATTTGTTAAGGCTTTCACCATTATTATACAGTTTGGTGCCATCCTTTCGGTGGTATGTCTCTATTGGAATCGCTTTTTCCGTTTAGATCATAGCCCTGCTGCGGCTGGTAGTACGCCGTTACAGAAGTTCTTGCATAAGTGGGATTTCTATTGGAAACTGCTCGTTGCTTTTGTTCCTGCGGTAGTTATCGGACTTATCGGCAAGAAGACCGGGCTGATAGATCGCTTCCTAGAGAGTGTGGAAGTAGTGGCTATCATGCTTGTTGTAGGTGGTATATTCATGCTGTTCTGCGACCGAATCTTCAATCAAGGGAGTGAAGAGAATCAGATAACAGAAAAGCGTGCATTCAATATAGGTTTGTTCCAGTGTATCGCCATGATTCCCGGAGTCTCTCGTTCGATGGCAACCATCGTCGGAGGTATGGCTCAGAAGCTCACTCGTAGGGCTGCGGCCGAGTTCTCTTTCTTCTTGGCTGTGCCTACAATGGCTGCTGCTACGGTGCTTGATGTATACGAATTGTTCTTCTCTTCAGATGCAGCGACAGCCGGATGGGCCACTACCGACAATCTAATGATGCTTGGGCTGGGCAGTGTGGTAGCCTTTGTTGTGGCACTTTTGGCCATGAAGTGGTTTGTTGCTTTCCTCACTAAATATGGATTTAGAGCCTTCGGTATCTATCGAATCATCGTCGGTGGCTTCATCTTGTTTTGGTTGTTGAGTGGTCACTCTTTAGCAATGGTGGGCTAATGAACTTCAAAACAGGAGAGATTTTCGGTATTGATAAACCGTATGGGAAGTCTAGCTTTGGTGCTTTGGCGCACGTCCGATATGTGCTAAGCAAGCATGTAGGCTATAAAGTGAAGATTGGTCATGCGGGTACACTCGACCCTTTGGCCACGGGAGTGTTGATACTTTGCACGGGCAAATGTACCAAGCAGATAGAGCAACTACAAAGTCATACCAAGGAATACACGGCAACATTACAGCTTGGAGCGACTACGGTGAGTTATGATATGGAGCATCCTGTGAACGAAACGTTCCCGACCGAGCATATCACTCGCGAACTTATAGAGCAGAAACTCGCCGGTTTTGTGGGCGATATTCAGCAAGTACCGCCTACCTATAGTGCTTGTAAGGTCAATGGTGACCGCGCTTATGCACTTCGTAGAGCTGGTGAGGAGGTGCGGTTGCAACCTAAAAATGTGCATATCGACGAGATTATGCTGACCGATTTCGACCCCATTAAGATGCAAGTAAGCATTCGGGTGGTCTGTGGTAAAGGTACTTATATCCGTGCTTTGGCTCGCGATTTAGGCAGGGCATTGCAGAGTGGAGCTTATCTGACGGCTCTTCGCCGCACTCGTGTAGGCGAGATAAAAGCAGAAGACTGTATCGATTTCGACCATATACAAGAGTGGATCGAACAACAAGAAATAGAAAAGTAAAGGTGGAAATATAATGAAACTATCGCAATTCAAATTTGATTTAGCCAAGGAGCAAGTCGCTCTCTATCCTCATAGCATCGTGCATGAGTTCACTAACGACAAAGGTGAGAAGAATTCTTTCACTGTTACGCGCCGTGACGAAGCCCGCCTGATGGTGCTTCATCGCAAGTCTGAAAAGATAGATATGTATCAAACGGACGAAAAGGGCGAACCGCTGAAAGATAAAAACGGTAATCCTGTGTATCTGGAATTCCGTAATATCCTCGACTATTTTGATGAGGGCGACACCTTTATCCTTAATGATACCAAGGTGTTCCCGGCTCGTCTTTATGGTACTAAAGAAAAGACCGATGCGAAAATCGAGGTATTCTTGCTGCGCGAATTGAACGAAGAGATGCGTCTTTGGGATGTGTTGGTAGAGCCGGCACGCAAGATTCGTATTGGCAATAAGCTCTTCTTCGACGAGAGCGGTACGATGGTGGCCGAGGTCATCGACAATACTACGAGCCGTGGTCGTACGCTTCGATTCCTCTACGACTGCCCTCACGACGAGTTCAAGAGAGAGTTGTTTGCATTGGGTGAGGCTCCATTGCCCCGTTATATCATTGATAATCGTGAGAGCCAAACCGCTACGGCTGAGGATTTAGACGACTTCCAGTGCGTATTTGCACAGAACGAAGGAGCCGTTACGGCTCCGGCTACCGGTTTACACTTTAGTCGTGAATTGATGAAGCGTATGGAGATACGCGGTATCAATACTGCTTATATCACGCTACATTGCGGTCTTGGCAACTTCAATTCTATTGAAGTAGAAGACTTGACCAAACATAAGATGGAATCGGAGCAGATGATTGTAGGTGCCGAGGCTTGCAAAATCGTGAACGAGACCAAGCAATCAGGCCATCGTGTATGTGCTGTCGGTACCAGCATTGTGAAAGCTACGGAGACAGCTGTGGGCACCGATGGTATGCTGAAGGAATATGATGGATGGACCAATAAGTTTATCTTCCCTCCTTATGATTTCGGATTGTCCGACTGTATGGTAGCCAATTTCTATCATCCTTATTCTACATTGCTCATGTCTACGGCTGCTTTTGGTGGTTACGACTTGGTGATGGAGGCTTATAACTTGGCTTCTAAAAATGGTTATAAGTTCGGTTGCTTTGGCGACTCTTTACTCATTCTCGACGATTGATGCACAAGGTCTATCTGTCGTTGGGGGCTAATATCGGCAATCGAAAACGTATGATGCACGATGCTATAGTCCTCTTGGAAGAGAGGGTAGGGACTGTTTTGCGCAGTTCCTCCCTTCTTGAAACAGAGCCTTGGGGGTTCTCTTCTCCCAATAAGTTTATCAACATGTGTGTCTGTATAGACACTCCGCTGTCTCCACGACAATTGTTGAGGGTGACACAGCAGATAGAACGCGACCTTGGGAGGATGGAGAAGACCGATGGTGACAACTATACTGACCGCATCATTGATATAGACATTCTGCTATACGACCAACTTCACGTTGACGAATCCGATTTGAAGATTCCTCATCCATTAATGGAACAGCGTGAGTTTGTGATGATTCCGCTTCGTGAAATCCTCGAAGATTAATCCTAATAGCTTCCTATTATTCCATGAAAAGAATATCTTTCCTTTTTCTATTTTTCCTTTTTTCCCTCGTTTCTATGAGTCAAACAGCTATTTTGATGGTTCACTATGGGACTAATAACGATGCCCGTAGAACTAAGACATTGGATGCTATCAATGCTTTGGTGCACCAAAATACAGGCTTGGAAGTGCGCGAAACCTATTCTTCGAAGATGGTTATAGCTGCTTTGAAGAAGCGGAATATCCAAAAATACACTATTGCCGAGGCGCTTGAAGCACTGCATCGTGATGGCTATCGTCAGGTTGTGGTGCAGCCAACCCATTTGCTTGACGGCATCATGACCGGTATTATGAACGAGGCTATAGCCCCTCTTCGTCACAAGTTTGATACGATTAAGGTGGGAAGTCCGCTTTTTAGCAGCGTCGAAACATGTCAAAAGATGGTCGATGTGCTTACTCGCTCGATACCGGTATCGGCAGATAGCGAAGTGTTCTATGTGGGGCATGGTACCCAAAGTATGGCGAATGCCGTTTACAGTATGCTCGATTATATGTTCAGAGAACAGGGTGAGGGCAATCGCCATGTGGTGACTATCGAGGGGTATCCCGGTTTCGATAGTTTAAAGAAGATTCTCCAAACTTCCGGCCATCAGCATGTTGTCCTTGTACCGTTGCTCTATATCGCCGGTAACCATAAGGCCGAAGACCTCGATGGAGAGTGGAAAGAAGAGTTAGAACGAGCCGGTTACCAAGTCGAAGTGGTACAACATGGACTCGGTGAATTGCCAGAAGTGCAGCAATACCTTGTCGGTCAAATCCGGCAATTAATCCAATAATAGTAAAAAATAATCCCTGCCATCTCTCAAGATAGGCAGGGATTTTTCTTTAGCAAATTGTGCTTGAACTTTCAGATTATTTACGTAATCCAAGAGCTTTGATGATAGCACGGTAGCGCTCAATGTCTCTGTCGTAGAGATAGTCGAGCAATGCACGACGCTTTCCTACCAATTGTGTCAATGCACGTGTGGTAGTATGATCTTTACGGTTTTTCTTTACGTGCTCCGTCAAGTGGGCAATACGGAACGAGAACAATGCTATCTGGCTCTCAGCAGAACCAGTATCAGAGTTAGACTTTCCGTACTTACCAAAGATCTCTTCTTTCTTTGCTTTGTCTAAATACATAGCTTTTTGTTAATATTGATGTTATTTTATAGATGCCTTCACCTGCCTAGATAGATAAAAGCGGTGCAAAGGTACAATATTTTTTAGGCAAATCCTAGAGAAATCGTATTATTTTTCTCATTCCCTGTGTTTTTCTTGTGTTTGTTCGTGTGTACTTTGGAGGCTTTACTATACCTTATTATATATATAGGGCATCATCTCTCAATTTGCTAACATGAATATCTTTATTTTGTATAGGTAATATATTTGTTTATTTAGCTCATTTTTGGGTTTTATTTCTTAATATTTTCTTTTAGTACGACTAAATAAAAATATTATATCAAAAATATTCTATTATTTGATTATTTTTATATAACTTTACCGCGATTATCATGATTGATGCACGAATTATAGCAAATCTTGTTGTGAGAAATATATAGAAAACCGATAGAAACCAAAAACCATATTAATATTTTTGAATTATGACAACTAACTACAGAAAAGTATTATTGGGAGGAGCTATCCTTGCTTTGGGTAGTTCACCGTGCCTCGCGGCAGCTTCCAGCAATTCGGCTGAAGTTTTAGCAGTTCAGCAACAGTCGTCGAAAGTGACTGGTACCGTGTCTGATGATTTCGGTCCTATTATCGGAGCTTCGGTTGTTGTGAAGGGACAGACCATGGGGACTGTGACCGATATTGACGGACGTTTCACGCTTAATGCCAAGAAAGGACAAACCTTGGTGATTACTTATGTAGGCTTCGATAAGAAGGAAGTCGTATATAATGGTGAAGCTAGTCTGAACATCAAGATGACCGAAAGCTCACAGCTCATCTCTGAGGTGGTCGTAACAGGTTATGGTGGAAAGACTCGTCGTGCTAAGTTGACCAACTCTATCAGCAAGGTAAAGGAAGACGCTTTCAATGTGGGTGTATATTCTAACCCGGCTCAGGCGCTCGCGGGTGCTGTTGCCGGTTTGCGTGTCACCAGTACTTCCGGTAATCCGGGTTCTACTCCTAATATCGTTCTTCGTGGTGGTACCAACCTCAACGGTACTGGTTCTCCTCTAGTGATGGTCGATGGCCAGTTGCGCGAAAGTTTAAGCGACATCAACCCTGAGGATATCGAGTCTATGGAAATTTTGAAAGATGCCGGTGCTACGGCTCTTTATGGTGCTCGTGCCAACAATGGTGTAATCCTTGTTACCACAAAAACCGGTAAGAGTGGGCATCGTGAAATCAACTTAAAAGCTAAGGTGGGATGGAACTATGTGAACAATCCCTATGAATTCCTCGGTGCCAAAGATTATATTACTTACCAGCGTCTAGCTTATGCTAACTCTGATTGGGCTAGTAAAGCGGCTTTAGGTAACAAAACTCCGTTTGGTACAGGTAATAAATATGGTACCGGTATGGTTTGGAATATTCTACCATTGACCGATGCGAACAAAGGTTTGCTCGACAAGGGATGGAAGAGTATGGAAGATCCTGTCAATCCCGGTCAGACTCTTATCTATCGCGAGACCGATATAGCTAAGTACAGTTTCAACAATCCGGCTATGACACAGGATTATAATGCCAGCATGTCGGGTGGTAACGAGCGTGGTACTTACTATGCAGGTTTGGGTTACAATAAGTCTGAGGGCCTCCCCATAAAGTCGTTCTACGAGCGCTACAACTTCACTTTCAACGGTAGTTATAAGGTTACCGATTGGTTGAAGTCTAGTTCAAATTTCAGCTACAACCGTGCCAACTGGCAGAGTATGCCGGGTTCGCAGACTAGCGAAGCCAACTACTTCGGTCGTATCCAGTCGTTGCCTCCTACGGTTCGTTATGACGATGAAGATGGAAACATGTTGCTTGGTCCGAACTCTGGCGATGGCAACCAGTCTTACCAGCCCGATAAATGGGTTGTTGATAATCAGAGCGACAAGTTTACGATGATTCAGAGCTTCGATGCTGAACTTATTCCTAACTTGATGTTGCATGCTTCCGGACAATGGTACTACGATGAAGAACTTGACGGCAAATTTTCTAAAGATTTTGAAACCAATCCCGGCAAGTTCAATCGTACCCGCTCTACGTCTGAATATTTCAATCGTACATTCTCTCAAACTTATAATGCCACCATCAGTTATAATACTACGTTCTTGAAAGACCATACGATAGATGGATTGTTGGGTACTGAGTATTACGATAGATATACCAAACGTTTTAGTGCTGCAGGTAGTGGCGCTCCAACCGATGACTTCGCAGATTTGGGCTTGACCAGCTCTAAAGAGAATAAGCGTGATATAGATTCTTTCCATGAGAGATACCGTATCCTGTCTTATTTTGGTCGTGTCAACTACGACTATCAAGACAAGTATCTACTCTCCGGAGTATTCCGTTACGATGGTTACTCATCATTGTTAGGCAACAATCGTTGGGGCTTCTTCCCCGGTGTGTCTGCCGGATGGGTAGCTACGAAAGAGCAGTTTGTGAAAGATGCACTCCCGTTCCTGTCATATGGTAAGTTGCGTACTAGCTATGGTGTCAACGGTAATGCTTCGGGTATCGGTGCTTATACATTGCAAGGTAGATATGGTACAACCACTTATAATGGTAATACTGGCTTCTTGATAGGTACATTACCTAACCCCGGACTTCGTTGGGAAAAGAGCCATACCTTTGAAGTTGCAGTAGACTTAGGCTTCTTGAACAACCGCTTGACAGCTAACTTCACCTATTACAACCGTTTGACGCAGGATAAGTATGCTCAATTGACACTTCCTTCTACCACCGGTTTCTCTGGTATTACCAACAACAATGGTAAATTCCGCAACCGTGGTATCGAAATGGAGTTTGGTGCTCAAATCTTGAAAACCAAGGATATGAGCTGGAATGCTAATCTTAACATCGCTTATAACATCAATAAGATTGTTGCGCTTCCTTACAACAAACTGGAGCGTAATCGCCAAGGTGGACAGGAAATCTACACCGGACGTAAAGTTAAGAACGCTGCAGGACAAGAAGTTGATGAGACCATCTTTGTAGGTGGATACCAAGAAGGCCAAGAGCCCGGCTTGCTTGTAGGCTATCAGGCAGAAGGTATCTATAAGAGCTACGACGAGATTCCCGGTAATTTGGTAGTGAAATCAGGTAACGCCAATGGTAAATATATGTATGGTCCGGCAGCATGGGCAGCTCTCTCTGATAAACAGAAAGCAAATGCACTGCGTATCCAGCCGGGTGACGTGAAGTGGAAAGACATCAATGGCGACGGCATCATCGACAATCTCGACCAAGTGAAACTAGGTCATACCATGCCTCATTGGACTGGTGGTTTCAACTCTACTTTCAAGTATAAAGGCTTCACACTGTACACTCGTCTCGACTTCGCTCTTGATTTCAAGACTTACGATGGTACTACTCCTTGGTTCTTGGGTAATATGCAAGGTACCTATAATGCTACTACCGACGTATTCAATACATGGTCTGAGAGCAATCCTAACGCCAAGTATCCTCGTTATGTATGGGCCGACCAACTTGGTACCGGTAACTACAACCGTACTTCAAGCCTGTTTACCTACAATGGTAGCTATTTGGCTTTCCGCGAGATTTCGCTCGCTTATACCCTGCCAAAGGCTTGGGTAAGCAAACTCGCCATGAAGAATCTGGAAGTTTCTATTACCGGTCAGAACCTTGGTTATATCAAGTCTGCACCTATCGCAACACCTGAATACTCTCACGGTGGTGGCGCTTACTCCGGTATGGGATATGGATTGCCACGTACAATCATCTTGGGTGTGAACGCAACATTTTAATTGACACATAAGAATTAAAGACATGAAAGCAAAATATATTTTATCAACCATCATGGTTGGAACGACTTTGGGGCTCACGTCTTGTGCTGATAAACTCGACTTGGCACCAATTGATTACTATGGTAGTACATCGTATTGGAAGAATGATTCGCAAGCCGAAGCTTATATAGATGGTCTGCATAGCAATATGCGTAGCGCAGAGTGGACTCATAATATGGTGTTTGGCGATTTGCGTGGTGGTCAATATAAGGTAGGAACCACTGCCGATGGCTCTTCTACCGATGGTGGAGATATTGCTTCACAGAACTTTGATGCCGAGCATCCTGGTGTATCTAAATTTGGTAACTATTTCGGTTATATTGCTAACTGTAACCTAGCCATTGCTAGAATTGAGGCTGCCGACTATTTGGCCGATGCTGATAAGAAGTATTTCTTGGGTATAGCCTATGGCTTGAGAGCATTCTATTACTTCGATCTCTATCGCGTATATGGCGGTGTACCATTGCGTCTTGGTACAGAGGTAATTGATGGGCAGATTAATCCAGCAGAACTTTATATGCCTCGTGCCAAAGCTTCTGAAGTGATGGCTCAAATCAAAGCCGACTTGAAAAAGTCGCTGGAGAATTTCGGAGATAATGCAAAATTTGACCCGTATGGCCGCGGAAATAAGAAAGGTTATTGGTCGAAAGCTGCCACAGAGTGTTTGGCTGGTGAAGTGTACTTGTGGAATGCTAAGGTAAGCATCGGTGATAACAAGGCCAATACGGCCGATTTGGCTGTGGCTAAGGCTCATCTTGAAAGCGTGGCCAAGAATTACGGTCTTTCTTTACGACCTACTTTTGCCAGTGTATTTGATGCAGCCAATGGCAAGGGGAACAGCGAAATAGTCTTTGCTATACGCTATGCTGAAGGTGAAGCTACTAATTATTATCGCCAATATGTGTACAACATCGGTACCGGACAGTTGAATAAGAACGTGTATTTGGAAGATGGTACACTCTTCGACGACCCATTACAGATGGCAGGTGCAGGTGGTATTCAGCGCTATGAGTACAAAGAGGCGTTGTTCAATAAGTTTGATAAGGAAGATTCTCGCCGCTTGGCAACTTTCCTACCTACTTATAAGAAAGCTGCAGATAACTCTCTTACTTACTGGGGAACAGTGGTAAGAAAGAATATCGGTATTATCAATTCTGCCGGACTGCGTGTGTTCTGTGGCGATATACCTTACTATCGACTGTCGTGGGTTTACCTCTCTTTGGCCGAAATTGCAAATATGCAAGACGACAAGGCTGCTGTAGAGAAGTATATCAACGATGTTCGCGAGCGTGCTTATGGTAAAAACTGGGCCGATAAGTTTAAGTTTGTTGCTGGCGACTTTACCAAGAACGAGTTGGCCATCTTAGCTGAAAAGGATAAAGAGTTTGTACAGGAAGGCCAGCGTTGGTGGGATTTGTGTCGTATGACCTACACCAAGAATGGTAAGCATCTCGTCTTCATGAAAGAGGGAAGTGTGGATGGTACCTCTCCTGTTTTGGAGGAATCGGAATCTCACAAGCTCTTGTGGCCGATTGATAAGAATACTCTTAACAACGACGATGCTTTGGAACAGACTCCGGGGTATACCAAATAACCGCACGGAAAGCTAAATATTAGAGACATAGGGTTGGGGAACATTTGTTCCTCGACCCTATTTTTTGTAGTGGGGGGAGATAGGGGGAGTCCACATTTTTCATAACATCATGGTGTATATTCCGTTCTTTTCAAACTTCTATCTTGTCCGAAGGACAGCCCTCTCAATAGCCGTAATCCTTTAGGCTTATGGGAAATGCGTAAGAGATTTGAGTCTGAAAGACTCCCCCTTGCCGTGTTATAATCTAT
>NZ_KQ960645.1:15192-26864 GCF_001553265.1 Prevotella sp. DNF00663
AAGACTCCCCCTTGCCGTGTTATAATCTATATGCAAGGCGTATAGGGGCAGTCTTGTCAGACTGGAAGTTGGTTGTCTACGCTGTCCGGAGACTATCTTCGCTATCGCTTGATAGTCCCCGGCTCTTAAAAGGGCTGTCCTTCGGACAGAAGAATGCTCTTTGGACGAATTCAATTCGTCATTATAGAAGTCCCACCCGAACCCTCCTCATAGAGGGGAGGGCGAAAGGAATGAACCTTTCCCGTCCTACAATTTAAGAACTCATAAACTCAAGAACTAACAAACTAACCTCAAAAAATCGTTTATTTGTCAACTCAAAACCTTCTCCCTCCCCCTTTGGGGAGGGTGGGGTGGGGCTTCTGCAACGGTTCTTCACTACTGCTGCCTCGCCCATTTAGCGATACTGTTCGGGCAAGGCAGCAATGTTGCCACGACGCTGCAGCGAGTTGAGGGTGACTAGTTAGGAGTGAGTAGTGAGTAATTTGGGGTGAGAAGTGTTATGCAAAAGGAGAGTATAAATAGTGTTATCAGCGTGTTGGTATGTGAAGAATAATCCGTACCTTTGCATCGAATTTTAAGGTAAAAGAATGCAAGATATTAGAAACATTGCGATTATAGCACACGTCGACCACGGTAAAACAACATTGGTCGACAAGATGATGCTCGCTGGTAAACTGTTCCGTGACGGCCAGAATAACAGCGGCGAGGTATTGGACTCCAATGATTTGGAGCGTGAGCGAGGGATAACGATTCTTTCAAAAAACGTATCTATCAACTGGAAAGGTACGAAAATCAATATTATAGATACTCCGGGGCACTCTGATTTCGGTGGTGAAGTAGAGCGTGTATTGAATATGGCCGATGGTTGTATTCTGCTTGTTGACGCGTTTGAAGGCCCGATGCCCCAGACTCGTTTCGTACTTCAGAAGGCTCTTCAGATAGGTTTGAAACCGGTCGTTGTGGTAAACAAGGTAGATAAACCCAACTGTCGTCCAGATGAAGTGTACGAGATGGTATTCGACTTGATGTGCGATCTGAAGGCTACCGAAGACCAATTGGACTTCCCGGTGGTCTATGGTTCGGCTAAGAACGGCTGGATGGCTGAAGACTGGAAGCAACCTACCGACAATATCGAGTATCTGTTGGATAAGATTGTAGAAGTGATTCCTGCACCGAAGCAGTTGGAGGGTACTCCACAGTTGCTCATCACATCGCTCGACTATAGCAGTTATACAGGTCGTATTGCCGTAGGTAGGGTGCATCGTGGTACGTTGACCGACGGTATGAATGTGACGGTTAGCCATCGCGACGGTTCAAAGGATCGCACCAAGATAAAGGAATTGCACACTTTTGAGGGCATGGGTCACGTGAAGACCGACCATGTAGACAGTGGTGATATATGTGCTGTCATCGGTTTGGAAAGGTTTGAGATTGGCGATACCATCTGTGATTTTGAGAATCCGGAGCCTCTTCCACCTATCGCTATCGACGAGCCTACGATGAGTATGCTGTTTACCATCAACGATTCTCCGTTCTTCGGACGTGAAGGAAAGTTCTGTACTTCTCGTCATATCAACGACCGTTTGAAGCACGAATTGGAGAAAAATCTTGCTTTGCGCGTTCGTCCGTTCGAGGATAGTACCGATAAATGGATTGTCAGCGGGCGTGGTGTGCTTCATCTCTCTGTGTTGGTTGAGACCATGCGTCGTGAAGGTTACGAGCTACAGGTGGGTCAGCCACAGGTTATCTACAAAGAGATTGATGGCGAGAAGTGCGAACCCATCGAGGAATTGACGATTAATGTGCCCGAAGAGTTTGCCAGCAAAATGATTGATATGGTAACCCGTCGTAAGGGCGATTTGCTGGGAATGGAAAATCAGGGCGACCGTGTGAATATCGAATTTGAGATTCCTTCGCGTGGTATCATCGGTTTGCGTACCAACGTATTGACCGCTAGTCAGGGCGAAGCTATCATGGCTCACCGTTATAAAGATTATCAACCGTTCAAGGGAGAGATTCAACGTCGCTCCAACGGTTCGCTTATAGTGATGGAAACCGGTACAGCTTATGCTTACTCTATCGACAAATTGCAAGATCGTGGAAAGTTCTTCATCGATCCGGGTGAGGACGTTTATGCCGGTCAGGTAGTGGGTGAGCATATCCACGAGAACGATTTGGTTATCAACGTAACCAAGGCTAAGCAGTTGACTAACGTGCGTGCCAGTGGTTCAGATGAAAAGGCAAGGGTGGTTCCTAAGACCGTTATGAGTTTGGAGGAATGCTTAGAGTATATCCGTCAAGACGAATTGGTAGAGGTAACACCGAAGAATATGCGTATGCGCAAGTTGATTTTGGATCACTTGGAGCGTAAGCGTGCGAACAAAGAATAAGATTTCTGAAAATAGAATCGGGGGCATCCACAACTGTGGATGCCCCCGATTTGCGTTTGTTATTTATTTAGCTCCCTCTGCTATCTTAAACAATGTGCCTGTGGGACAAACGAAACGGCAATAGGGACGAGGCACGAAGATGGCGAGAACGAGGAAGATGGCGGCTAATACCAATACTATCCAAGATGCTGATTGGATGATGAACGCCGCGAAAATTTCGTAATCCATCCAACTGAAACCGACTCCGATGAACATCATGACCATAAGAACAGCCCATAGTATTTGACGGAAAGAGGTGAGCCATTTGACCGTCTGTTTTGACATTTTCCATTTCTTATGTGTCACTTTTCCGGCTAAATCTTGCATAGAACCGCATGGACAAATATGGTTACAGTAATAGTTTTTCTTGCCAAAGAACGGATAGATGAAGGCCGTAATGAGCATAATGAGCGGCACGAGCGAGGTCCATATGTCGATGCCATTGGCCAAATAGCCCATGATGAGCGAGTAGTTGATGAACGTACCACCCCAAAATCCTAGTACAATGACGTTGAGGATGAGTTGGAATGTGTGGTATCTCTTGTTCCTGAAAAATAGTGGAATGATAGCTCCCATGAGTACGACGACGAGCCCGGCGGCATACTTCCACGACATATCCATCTTCTCCCAAAGGTTTGTTTTGCTTGTGTTTTTGGCCGCATATTGCAGTCCTAGTCGCATATTAGTGATGATGGCACGCGAGGAATAAGTGGCTCCACTCACTCCATCTACCTTCATGGTGAGTGCCTCTTTGGTTGTTCTGCCGTTCCAATAGGTCAAGAGTTTGGATGCTTCGGCAAAGAAATCTTCTGATTCGGAGTTGTTCAGTGCGATGACTTTCTGTACTTTCCCGTCTTTGATATATATTTCTAGAGGTACAGGACCGCCATAACCAAGGACGTCTTTGCCTAGTTGGGTGGTGTTGATGATGTATGTACCATCCTGTAATTGACGCAGTGTATCGGTTGATACTGCCTTTGCCTGTTGTTGATAACCGTTATTGAGCGCGTGGCCGAGCAATTTTCCATCGCGTCTTACGGTCACTGCGAGCATCACGGCCAAGCATGTGAGGAACATCAGTATATGTTGTAGCCTTTTTGGGTTCATATTTTTGTATTGTAATGTTGGTGGTGCTAGAACCACTTATCTTATGCAAAGGTAATAAATAAAAGCGAGAGAGGGGAGCAACCTATGTTGTTAGCTATAAAAACTTAATGTGATTTAGGCTTTCCTTTGCAATATTTTGGATTGTGGTGCGTTTATCTTTTAATAATCAAAAGATAAAGCTATGAAACGTTTGGTGTTGATTTTAGCGCTAACTGCCGTGTTTGTAGTCGCACAAGCACAGAGTCGTCAAGGAACATTTTCGTTGATACCGAAAGTGGGTATCACGTTGGCTAATATGGCAAATATGGGGCTCAATACTTATGATGGAACGCTAGATTCTCATTTTAAGGCTGGTTTTGTGGGCGGATTACAGGGGGAGTATCAAGCAACTACTCATATTAGTGTGTCGCTGGGTGCCTTTTATTCCATGCAGGGATGCCGTTATTCCGATTATCGTATACAGGTTCCTATCAAGGTTTCCGAAGATGAAGAGTTTATCGGAAGCCATCATCACCATATCAATTTGGACTATGTGACCGTGCCTTTGTTGGTGAATTACTATGCTACTCGCGGTCTGGCTGTGAAAATAGGAGTACAGTTTGCGCGGTTGGTCAATGCCAAAGAGAGTAGGGAGGATACTCCATATAAGGTAAATAAGAGTGGAGTTTATACCTATGGCGAGATGACTCAGACGACGAAAGACCGCATGGAACAGTGTAATAAGACGGAATTTTCCATCCCTATGGGTGTCTCATACGAATACATGAATGTCGTTGTAGAGGCGTGTTATCATCTTGGTTTGAGTAAAATAACAAAGGGAGCCGAAAATCATAACCACTGTTTTACGATTACGGCTGGGTATAAGTTTGATTTATAGAGGGTTGGTCTAGCAGCCATTTCCAAATAGGCTTTACTTCAATAGTGAGGCCTTCTTCGGTAATAGTGCATTCTTCGTCCATCGTAAGGATGTAGTTTTTGCTAGTATGCTCTGCTTTCGCTACTTCTATTAATCCTTTCATTTCTCGCTGTTTGGTTTTTTCCTCGCTGATACTCATGGTCACTTGATAGGCTTCAGTGAGTGTAACGCCACGTCTAACAACAAAGTCACATTCTCCTTTATTGGCATAATAATATACATCGAGTTGCCTGCGTTTGAGCTCG
The DNA here is from genome assembly GCF_001553265.1 of Prevotella sp. DNF00663. Classification (GTDB taxonomy): domain Bacteria; phylum Bacteroidota; class Bacteroidia; order Bacteroidales; family Bacteroidaceae; genus Prevotella. The sequence goes on from NZ_KQ960645.1 coordinate 19,890, forward strand.
ATGAATACTAAATTTTCTAGCAGGATGCCGATATTGTCAGTCGGGTTGAAGCCTATTGTGCTGATAATAGCGTTGTCTATAAGATATATTTTCTTGGCACTGGCACTCTGAGTCTTTACGGATGGAGCATATTTTGTTAATTGAAAGATGAGATAAGTGTCGCTAATAGCATTTAAATAGTTCTTGATGGTTTCGGGATGTTTGAGACCTACAACCTTTCCTAACGAACTATAGGTATGACGTTTGGCTGCGTTACTGGCAAGATAGTGCATGAGTTCGAGTACTTCGCGTTCGTTAGTGATGCCATTTCGCAGCAATACGTCGCGATATATAATGCTCTCGTATATTCCGGATATATATTCTCTTGTTTGATTTCTAAGGAAAGCAGGGAATCCTCCTTGCTTCATGTATCTCTTAAATTGGGCGAGCATCGTGGCGGTTCCAACTGTTGTCGCTATGGTTTTGGTAGAATGTTCTATCTTATTATAGGTCAAGAACTCTTTGAAAGAGAACGGATACAATTCTATTGCAATATATCTCCCGGTGAGATGTGTGCCTAATTCGCGGCTTAACATATTGGCATTAGAACCTGTAATAAAAATCTTATTACTGCTATTATAGAGTCTTCGTACAAAGAGTTCCCAACCTTTTATATTCTGTATTTCGTCAAAATAATAGGTATGTTGTACTCCAAAGAGCTCTATCAAGCATTCTTGGAGTAGTTGGAAATCTTCTATGGTGAATTTGATGAGGCGATCATCATCGAAATTAAGGAAGAAATCTTGTTCTTTCATCCTCTTTCTCATTTGCTGTATCAGCACAGATTTACCACATCTTCTTACTCCAGAGACAACTACTATCTCTTCGCTTTCAAGCCATTGAGGTTGAATGTCTCGCGCAACTTCGTCTTTTAAACGGATATTTTGCTGGTCAAGAATAATTTGAATCAATAGTTGTTTAGGTATCATATGCCTGTAAAGATGATGAATATGGGCAAAGATAGCAAAAAGTTTTCATTCATAACGAATGATATTCTAGAATATCTTCGTTCGTAATGAAGGTTTTTCTAAAATATCTTCATTGGCAATGAAGATATTTAATCTAATATAGTCTCTCTTCGATCGTATAAATAATAGATAATGGCAAGAATGATACCTACTAGCAAGCCCGATAGATGGCCGGCCAAACTGACGGTGGCTTGGAAACTGAAAAGGAGAGTTATGCCGACCATGATGACAGGAAACCAAATGCCGTCTTTGTGTTTTGGAGTTAAGAGAGAGTTGATGATAATATAGCCATACATCCCCATGAGTCCGCCGGAAATACCTATCACGGTGTGAGGAGAGAAGAGAATGGCACAGGAAGTGCTAAGAAGGCCGGTGATGTAGAAAGATAAAATGACTCTACGGCTGCCTATCGCAAATACATATAAGTATAAGATGAGCCAATAATTAATGAGGTTATACGCAATATGCATGAGATTTCCGTGTAAGAAGAAAGCCGTAGCGATGCGCCACCATTCACCTAATCCCATCACCAAGTAGCTATTGGCGCCACCCCAACTGATGATTTCGGAGACGTCGGGCGACATGAGACTGACGCCCGAAAACACCATGGCCAAGTAATAAACAATACTGACGATGGGAGGAAGAGCTATAAGTATGGCCATGATGATGTGCCATGTATGCTCCGTCTTTTCCGATTTACGAATCTCTCCTTTATGCTTTTCCTCTTTAGCATCAACTGGTAAGGTTAGTAAGAAATTGAATATTGTTCTCAACAACAAATCATCTCGTTCTTCATATTTCTTACGATCGGGTTTGCCAAAAATCACAATGAGAATGATGAGGAGGCTATATGCGAGGGCAATCCAGCAGATGACGGCTATATTGAAATGCCCACTGGGACTCTCACTCTCGTCTGCTAATCGGAAGATAATGGCGTCATCGGTCGACAAATCATTGAAATGACCATTCGTAATCGCATGTACAAATCCCTTGTATAAATCAGAATGGTGTTCGTGTTTGAGCAAATAAGGTTGGTTATAGAGCGGGTAAGCATGGCGGTTAATACCCTGATGGAAGAAATCGTTGTAGTATTGATTAAGCTTTTCTTCGCTCGTCATGGCACTATATTCGCGACTAGTGAACTTTGTTCCAACATATACATTGGGCATTTTGTTGACTTCGTACACATCCAACATCTCAAAATAGAGCTTGTCTGCACCATGCCTTTGAGGTCGAGAAACCACATGTGTGTACGTTCCGCTGTATGTTGTGTCTGTTTCCAAGTGCGAAACGTGCACCCAATCGGTCTCCATTAAGTTTTTTATCTGTTGCAATGTCTCTACATGGAGTACGCTACTTTTCCATTGATTCATCTGGAAACCAATGACAATTCCAAGAAATAACGTGCCGGCCATGGTTAAACTTGAGAACGAAAATCGACTGTTGCTGATCCAAGGGAATGCATCATCTATGTTCCAAGTACAAATGACGACAATCAGACCAAGCAGGAGAGGAATGCCAAAGTTACGTAATTCCTCGCCAATATGCTGAACCAACGGGGTGTCCCATGCTATCCAAAGGAACAAGAAATAAAGTAAGGCCATGCCAAGTGATGGCGAAAGCAATCGAAAAGAGATGTTGCAAATAAGCGACCAATCTCTTTTTGATGTGTCTTTTCTTTTATTTCTTATGCCCATAGTAACGCTATGGAGAATTACCGTGGGTAGTTCAAGTTCTCATCTTTGATGACATTCAGCACCTCATTGAGGTATTTACGCGACTCCCAACGCGCCATCGGAAGGTCGTGGAGCAGATAGTTGCCGCAATCTTTGGGTGCTGCACCGGGAATTTCTCCATCAAAATTGGCTACAAACTCAAAAGTCTTTTTCATCAATTCTACGATGTCGCTACTCTTTAAGTCGCCTTTCATTACAAGATAATTGCCCGTGAGACATCCCATTGGCCCCCAGTAGATAATGCTATCTTTCCACTCCGAGTCGTTACGAAGATAGGTTGCAGCCAGATGTTCGATGGTGTGGATGGCGCCAACGTGCAAAGTCGGCTCGCGATTGGGTTCTTTCATACGAATGTCAAACGTCGTGACGGTCTCGCCCCCGACGGTGTCTTGGCGACTAACATAGATGCCGCGCAACAGGCGGTTGTGGTCTATGGTGAATGAAGGTATTTTATCCATGATGTAAATATTGTAATCGTTTTATTCTTGTTTCGTAGTTCTACTCAATTCCGAAGTTATCAGAAGTTAAACGCCTATGGGGTGTTGGAGTTACAAATGGGAGTTAATAGACAATTGTCTGTTGACTTCTTGCCTCGAAGAGGCTTTTACTTCTGTTGACTCCTGCTAACTTCCAAACCGGTGAAATGAGGAATGTTAATCTAATCTTTCTAAGAAACGGCGCGTCACTTCAAACGAACCGTCGGCCATACGATCCCAAAAATCAAAATATTGTTGTGCCTTACGGTCTTTCAAAGGTACATCGCTGATAATTCGGAATGAGATGAACGGTACGCCATAGATATGACAAGTCTGTGCAATGGAGCAGCTTTCCATGTCTACGGCCATCGCTTCGGGGAATTGATTGAGGATAGATGCCATCTTCTCACGGCTGTCTACAAACCACTCTCCGCTCACAATGAGTCCTGTACGTACGTTGGTCTCGGCCTCAATGCTTAATGCTTTCTTTACCAACTCATCGGGTGAATTGAATCGAGCCGGCATTCCGAGAATCTGTCCGGGTTGGCATTCCGAGCCACAATAAGCATCGTGGTAGGTGCATGAAGTAGATACTACTACATCGGTCACGTTGAGTGACGTGTCGGCACCGCCTGCACAACCCGACGAAATTATCAAGTCGGGCTGGTAATGGGTTATCATCTCGACGGCACCAATGGTCGAGTTGACCTTACCAATACCGCATTGTTGTAATATAATATGGTGTTGGCCGACAGTGCCGAGAAGAAATTCTCGACCGGCATGTTGCTCGGTATGGACATCGTGGAGAAGCGCGTGTAGCTGCTTATGCTCCTTGTCCATGGCTACGATTAATCCTATATTCATGTCTTAAATCTATTTCTTACTTTTCGCATGACTGCTCAACTAGAAGTCGTCGGGAGTTAAATGCCTTTGTTAGGCATTGGAGTTATCGGCAGTTAATGGACATATGTCGGTTAACTACAAGTCTTATAGAGGTTTTTACTACTGTTTTCTCCCATTTACTTCAGAACATTCGATGCCCGGATTATATTTCTTGCAAATTTACGAAAAAACTTTCATGGAGTCTTGTTGTACGTGGGTTTTCTTGTTGGTTTGCAACTATTTCCTTATTTTTGCATCTATAAAATAAACGTTTATTTATGAAAGCATTGAAGACTTACTGGCCCGATATTGTGGCAGTTGTATTATTTGCTGTGATTTCTTTCGCTTATTTCTTCCCCGCGGATATTGAGGGAAGAATCTTATATCGTCACGATTCGTCGGCCGGTAGAGGTGCAGCGCAAGAACAAGCAGCCTATTATGAACGCACGGGAAAGATGACCCGATGGTCGAACTCTGCGTTTAGTGGTATGCCGACGTATCAGACGGCACCATCGTATAGCAGTACGACGGCACTCAAACAGGCCATCAATGCCTATCATCTGTGGTTACCGGAGAATGTTTGGTTTGTTTTTGCCTATTTGCTTGGCTTTTATATCTTGCTTAGGGCATTTGATTTCCGCCATTCGTTGGCCGTTCTGGGTTCTATTATTTGGGCATTTTCCAGTTATTTCTTTATCATTATTGCGGCCGGACACATTTGGAAAGTCATGGCATTGGCCTATCTTCCGCCGATGATAGCGGGTGTGGTACTGGCTTATCGGGGCAAGTTCTTGACGGGATTAATAGTCACTGCCATCTTCTCAGCGTTTGAAGTGAACGCCAACCACGTGCAGATGACCTATTATTATCTGTTCATCATCTTCTTCATGCTAATTGCTTTCTTAGTCGAAGCCATTCGCGAAAAGCAGTTGTCTCGCTTCTGGAAGGCTACTGGTGTGTGCTTGATAGGTGCCGCTATCGGCATTAGCCTGAACCTATCCAATCTCTATCACACGTGGCAGTACTCACAAGAGTCGATGAGAGGGAAGAGTGAGCTCGTTAAGAAGAATGCAGCCAATCAAACAAATTCGGGACTTGACCGTGATTATATCACACAATGGAGTTATGGGGTGGACGAGACTTGGACACTTCTCGTACCCAATACCAAGGGCGGGGCATCGGTTCCATTGGCAGCTAATAAGACTGCGATGGAGAAAGCCAACCCTGAATACATGCAAATCTATCAGCAGTTAGGCCAGTATTGGGGCGAACAACCCGGCACCAGTGGCCCTGTCTATGTGGGTGCCTTTGTGTTGATGTTGTTCATTCTCGGCCTGTTTATTGTCAAAGGGCCAATGAAGTGGGCACTTTTGGCAGCTACGATACTCTCTATCCTTTTGTCTTGGGGGCGTAACTTCATGCCGTTTACTGATTTCTTCTTGGACAATGTGCCGATGTATTCCAAGTTCCGCACGGTGGCATCTATCCTCGTTATGGCTGAGTTTACGATTCCCTTGCTGGCCATGTTGGCTTTGAAGAAGATAGTAGACGAGCCCGATTTGCTGACTAAGAAGATAAAGTTCGTCTATATAAGTTTTGCCTTAACAGGCGGTATAGCCTTGCTCTTTGCTCTTATGCCCAATATGTTCTTCGTCGATTTTATCTCTTCTTCAGAGATGAATGCTTTGAAAAGCATACCGGCAGAGTACCTTGGGGCTATAGAAGGAAATCTCCGAGAAATCCGTCGTGCTATTTTTGTGGCTGACTGTTGGCGTTCTTTCTGGATTATTGTGGTGGGCACATTCCTCCTCTTGCTCTTCAAAGCTCGCAAGTTGAAGGCTGAATACATGATAGGAGCGGTGGCGTTGCTCTGTCTGATAGACATGTGGCAGGTGAATAAGCGCTATCTCAACGATGATATGTTTGTAGAGAAGAGCGTGCGCGAAGCCCCTCAAGTCATGACAAATGTAGACCGTCAAATATTGCGTGACAAGTCGTTGGACTATCGAGTGTTGAATTTGGCTTCGAATACATTTAATGAGAATGAGACCTCTTACTATCATAAGAGTATCGGTGGTTACCATGCTGCGAAGCTACGCCGTTATCAAGAACTCATCGAGGCGTATATTCAGCCTGAGATGCGTAAGATTTTGCCGGCCATATCACAGGCTGGTGGCGATATGACCAAGGTTGCTGGAGACTCCATTTACCCTGTACTGAATATGCTGAATGCTAAGCATTTCATTCTTCCATTGCAGAATAATCAGGCTGTTGACGTGCAGAATCCATACGTATATGGTAATGCTTGGTTTGTGGATAAGTTGTCGTATGTGGATAATGCCAATCAAGAACTTGATGCACTGGGTCGCTTGAATCTGCGTCATGAAGCAGTGGCAGATGCTAAATTCCGCACCCAACTAGGTGAGGCTACGCATCAAGACGGAACGTCTATCGTCACATTGACTTCTTATGAACCCAATGAACTGCATTATGACGTAAATTCTACGAAGGGTGGAGTAGTGGTATTCTCGGAGATTTTCTATCCCGAATGGACCGCAACCGTTGATGGTCAGCCCGTAGAATTGGGACGTGTAAACTATGTATTGCGTGCTTTGAACGTGAAGCCCGGCCAACATAAGGTCGTTCTCAGCTTCTATCCGAAGAGTGTAGACCAAACTGAAACCGTGGCATATGTATCTTATGCTGTCCTTCTTCTCCTTATAATATTAGGTATATTCTCGGCTCGACGACAGCCAAAGGAATTGGAATAGTAGTTGATAGGGACTAGGTTTCCTCATAATGGTGTGCCAAATAGGTAATCATTATCAAGATATAAAATGAATGCAAAGGCTCCGCAGCATTGCTGCGGAGCCT
>NZ_KQ960645.1:26964-27765 GCF_001553265.1 Prevotella sp. DNF00663
CAAAGGCTCCGCAGCATTGCTGCGGAGCCTTTTTAGTAATGCTGTCCGGCTGTGGCAGCAATGTTGTTAAGGCCTTGCAGTAACCTCACCCCGACCCTCTATAGCCCCACCCCAACCCTCCCCAAAAGGGGAGGGAGAAGGTTTTAAGTTGACAAGTAGACGATTTTTTGGGGGGAGTTTGTTAGTTCTTGAGTTTATGAGTTCTTAAATTGTAGGACGGGGAAGGTTCATTTCTTACTCTCTCCCCTTTATGGGGAGGGTTGGGGTGGGGCTTCTGTAGATACGGAAAGTCTTCCGTATCATAGCTAAATGGTGCAAAATAAGCCCTATCCAAGTTCTCTTAAGGGAGAAGGGAGGAACTATAGAGTTTACAAGTAGACGAGTTTAGGCTTTAGTTTATAAGTTTTTGAGTTGATGAGTTCTTAAGTTGTGGTATGGAAAAGGTTCATTTCTTTCTCCCTCTCTTTTTGGAGAACCATTGGTCATCGACCGAATTGTCGCTGTCGGCGTAGCCAGTGCGATGCTAAACGAGGGAGATAATGGCTGGGGAGAGGCTTTTCAAAAAGAGAGGGATGGTTAAAAGATAAATGAGAGAATAAGGATGAAAGACTATAAAAGATTTATAAGGAGCGACTGTATTGGAGTGTATTCTTGTCCGAAGAACAACCCTTTCAATAGCCGGGGACTATCAAGCGATAGCGAAGACAGTCTCCGGATAGCGTATATAACTAACTTCCAGTCTGACAAGACTGCCCCCTATACTCCTTGAATATAGATTATAACACGGCAAGGGGGAGTCTT
>NZ_KQ960645.1:27865-115143 GCF_001553265.1 Prevotella sp. DNF00663
ATAGATTATAACACGGCAAGGGGGAGTCTTTCTGACTTTTATTTTTACTGCTCTTCAATCACAACCTTACGGGCGAGCATACACGCTCCGATGACACCGGCACGCTCTTTTAGCTTGGATTGTACGATGTGAGAGTCTTTATTGACGAGATTGAGTGAGTATTTGAGCACACTGGTCTCAATGGAGTGCATCAAAAAGTTGCCAGTCTGTGACATCGTTCCGCCAATAACAACCAAGTCGGGATTGAATATGTTGATGATACCGGCTAAGGCTTTGCCTAGGTTAAGACCTATCTGCTCCAGCACTTCCAGACACAAAGGGTCTTCACGATTAGTGGCATTGATGAGCTCTTCCATGGTGAAGTCGGTCTGTCCGTCTTGTGATAGGATGGAGGTTTCGCCGGCTTCGATGTGCTCTTTCACTTTGCGATAGAACGCACGGCCTGATGCTTCGGTCTCCAAACATCCCTTTTTACCGCAATGGCAGATGATTTCGTTGTCGAAATAAGGCATGTGACCAATCTCACCGGCATATCCCGACTTGCCTTTATAGAGATGACCTTCGAGGATGATGCCCATACCAAGTCCCCAACTCATGTTGATGAAAATGATATCTTTTTCTCCTTTCACACATCCTTGCATGTATTCACCGTAGGCCATGGCACGCGTATCGTTGTCAATGTTGGTATGAATACCAATCTTCTCAGTCAATATGGCTGTCAAAGGTTCCTCAGATACGTTGTAGAAACTGTAGCTATAGCCGGTTCCAGAGTTCACACGACCGGGAATGTTGAGGTTGACGTTGAGAATCTTTTTGCGCGAAATTTCGAGGGAATCGATGAATTTGTTGATGTGTTGACACAAGTCGTTGAGCGATTCCATCGTATTGGCGTATTGGAAAGGAATATCCATGAGCAGGTTGATGAGTTCCCCGCGGAAATTCATCAGTCCCATATGGATACAGTCTTGTCCCATGTCAACTCCGACGAAGTAGCCGGAATCGGGGTTCAAGCCGTATAAGATGGGTTTTCGGCCTTCGCTAGTTTCCTGCTTGCCATATTCTAGTACAAATCCCTCGTCGCTCATATCATTGATGAGTTTAGAGACTGTGGGGATGCTCAGATTCAACTCTTTCGACAAATCTGTATTGGTAGAGTTGCCGTTGTGAATGAAAAACTCTACTATCTTGTTCTTGATAAGCATGTTTTTAGAGTCTTTCTCGTCTTGGAAGATATTAATCATTGTATGTCGGTATTAAGTTGCCAACCCATTATCATTGAAATCTGAGGAATGAGTGTCATGGCGATTTTTTGTTGTCCTTGATAATTTGGATGCCAATCAGAGCCTGTATCAAACTCCTCACTGACGATGTTGAGCATCGGAGCTGCGAGATATACTTTCTGCAAATTGGCTATGGCGGTCTTTAATTCTCTGAAATTGGCCTGTAGATATATGTTGGCCGAGTGAGGGAGAATGCAAAGTACAGGTACGTCTCCATAGTTGGTTTTGACGCGTTTGATGAGCTTGACGTAGGCACCGACGTATTGTGCGCTACTCGGAATGGCAATGGGTGAGAAGTCGTTGGTGCCAAGATTGATGATGACCAAGTCGGGATGATAGGCTTTGAAGTCGTAAGCCTGTGTGCCATGGGCGTCGAACAAAAGCCCATAACGGTCGCTCATGTTAGCTTTTGAAACTCGTACGCTGTCGCCATAGTTACGCACCATGCCTCGGCCGGAGTGAGCTACGAGGGCATAGTCGGCATCGAAATAACGAGCAATGATGCAACCATAGGCTTTGTTGCAGTTCTCGGTGGATAGCTTGAAACGCTCAGTGGCTTTCTTACCCTCTGTTCCATAGCCACAAGTGTAGGAGTCGCCGATGATTTCTATCATCCTGCTTTTGCGAGCTACGGGACTTAATTGAGCACCCTTGTCTACGTAAAAGCCGTGGATAGTAGTACACCCGTACTCGCCTTCGGTACACTTTTGCAATCTCAAGGTGTGTGTGCCTTTACCTAAATTCTCTGCCAACACAACCTTGTGAGGCTCCCGTCCCGATACTTTTATCTTGTCTATAAGGCGATTATCGATAAATATGTTATGATAACTGGTGTCGATTTCGGATATATTGACGGCGATAGAATTACCAGTAAAGCGCGTCTGTACGTAGGTACCTACCCAATCGTAAGAGACGCTACCGTCTGCTTGTTGGGCTGTTCTACCTGTATAGAGGATGTTGGAGTCGGTAGCCTTGATTAATTTTTGGTTACCGCTCTTGGCAAGTGTGGTTGTGAAGCAAGCACAGCATAGCGCTATGATGCAGGCTGTTCTTCTCATTTCTTGACGCTTTGAAATTCCTATGATGTACTTCCCATATATAAAAAGGTACATCTTTATATTGTTTGCTCAATGCAAAAATAAGAAAAATTGCTGATATTGGTGTGTTTTACGGTGGAAAACTATATGATAAGAACGCTTTATATGATTCGTTAAAACGACTTAATGAGTATTTGTTTGGAAATAAGGGTTAATTTATAAATATTTTGATTAAATATAAAATAAAATACTAGAATCTTTTGGAATCTTGATCAAAAAGAACTAATTTTGCATCATGTCGCATAAAAAATGATTTGCAGGCAAAATATATAGCTATGGACAAAAAGGAATATTTGAGCTTTTGGGCGAATTCTTACAAGAATGATTTGACAAAAATCATCATGCCATTTTGGATGGAACATGGTTGGGATCGGCAGAATGGTGGCGTTTATACGTGTGTAGACCGTGATGGAACACTGATGGATACGACGAAATCGGTATGGTTTCAAGGGCGTTTTGCCTTTGTTTGTGCATACGCATACAATCATATAGAGAAGAATCAGCAGTGGTTGGATGCTGCCGCCAGCACCTTGGAATTTATCGAGAAGCATTGTTTCGATGAGCAGGGACATATGTATTTCTCTGTTACAGCAGAGGGAACGCCACTCCGTAAGCGTCGTTATGTATTCTCGGAGACATTTGCCGCTATCGCTATGTCGGAATATTCTTTGGCTACAGGAGATAAGAAGTATGCTCAAAGAGCAATGGATATATTCTCCGATGCTGTTCGATTCCTCAATACTCCGGGCTTTTTGCCAGCAAAATTTGAGCCGGAAGTGAATCTCCAGAGTCATTCCATTGTGATGATTTTAATCAATGTAGCCTCGTGTTTGCGAAAGGTTTGTGACGATCCGAAGCTCACTCAGCAGATTGATGAGTCCATAGATAAATTGCAAAGATATTTCATACATCCGGAGTTTAAGGCTTTGTTGGAGACTGTAGGTCCTAATGGTGAGTTTGTAGATACCAATATGACGCGTGCTGTCAACCCCGGTCACTGTATCGAAACGTCTTGGTTCCTGTTGGAAGAGTCGCGCCATCGTGGTTGGGATAAGAAGCTTACTGATATGGCTCTTACCATCTTTAACTGGTCGTGGGACTGGGGATGGGATAAACAATACGGTGGTATTATCAACTTTGTAGACTGTAAGAACTTGCCTCCACAAGATTATTCGCAGGATATGAAGTTCTGGTGGCCGCAGTGTGAGACCATTATCTCTTCGCTTTATGCTTACTTGGCTACCGGTGATGACGAATATTTGTACCGTCATCGTCAGATAAGTGAGTGGACATACGCTCACTTCCCCGATGCACAATTCGGTGAATGGTATGGTTATTTGCATCGCGATGGAACGGTAGCACAGCCTGCTAAGGGTAATCTTTACAAAGGACCGTTCCATATCCCACGCATGATGGTGAAGTCGTATGAACTCTGTGATGAGATTTTGAAGACATTATAAGAGTACGATAGTACACAGGAAATCCTTATTTTCTGATTCTCCAAGGGGGCGAATGTGAGTTTTTTTTCTTATTTTTGCAAGAGATAAAATCTACAAAAATGAAGAAACTCCTTTCGCTCCCTCCTAACTTGGTAGGTTGTTTCCATGAGCTTACCGGTTATTCTCGTGATGAATGGTTTTGTACCAACGACCCTGTTGGGCATAAGTTAGGCTCCGGCGGTGGTTCCACGTGGTTGTTACAAACTTGCCATGAAGCGTGGGCGCAAGGCCAAGATATGCACGAATGGCTCGGCAGTGAGCGTAGATTGCTGCTCCATGCCGGCGGACAAAGCCGTCGATTGCCTTCGTATGCGCCTTCCGGAAAGATTCTTACGCCTATTCCTGTATTCCGTTGGGAACGTGGACAGCGTCTTTCTCAAGACCTGTTGTCACTGCAAATACCTCTCTATGAACGTATCATGGAGGCTGCTCCGGAGCATCTTCACACCATGATAGTAAGTGGTGACGTGTATATTCGTGCCACGAAGCCATTGCAGGAAATACCTGATGCTGACGTCGTTTGTTATGGACTGTGGCTTGATTTAAGCATTGCGAAAGACCACGGAGTCTTTGTTTCGTCTCGACAGACACCCGGTGTGATGAAATGTATGCTGCAAAAGCCGTCAGTGGAGACGTTGAATAGCTTGTTGAAGGATCATTTTTATCTCACGGATATTGGTATTTGGCTTTTCAGCGACCGTGCTATCGAGTTGATGATGAAGCGTTCGATGAAGGATGGAAAGCTTGTCAACTATGACATGTATAGCGATTTCGGTTGCTGTTTGGGTACCCATCCGACGATGCTTGACGAAGAAATAGCGCAATTGAAAGTCGCTGTTTTGCCGTTACCGGGTGGAGAATTCTACCATTTTGGGACATCTCACGAACTTCTTTCTTCTACTTTGGCCGTTCAAAATTTGGAGAACGACCAGCGTAAAATCATGCATCACTCACGCAAACCGCATCCTTCAATGTTCGTACAGAACTGTCTGTTGCGTGTAAAACTGACCGCTGAAAACCAGAATCTGTGGGTAGAGAATAGCTGTGTGGGCTCGCATTGGACGCTGTCTCACGAACATATTATCACCGGTGTGCCCGAAAATGATTTTGAACTAACGTTGAAAGCCGGACAATGTGTAGACGTTGTGCCTGTTGGAGAGTCGCAATACGTGGTTCGTACCTATGGTTTCCAAGACCGTTTTGATGGAGAATTACAGCAAACACCGATGTTCCCGGTGGTTGATTCGGTAGAGGATATAGGAGTGGTATTGCGCTATATGCTTGGCTTGGATGCGAGTCGAGAGGCTCAACAACTCTTTGATGGATGTCGAAAGATGAGTGCCGAGGATATTTCTGCGGTTGCTAATCTGCGTCGACTCTTTGCGCAACGCCGCTCATTCCGTAATGATAACTGGCCGGCATTGGCCCGTAATCATGAACATAGTGTTTTTTATCAAGTGGATTTAGAGGATGCTGCTAAGGAATATGCGGATGCTAATCTGCCTGAACCGTCTGCATTGACGGGTGAAGAACCGCTGATGACGCGTATTCATGACGCGATGTTCCGCAGCGAGTTGCATCGTTTGAAGGGAGAACAGGGTTACAGTGAACAAGGTGAAAAGGCTTTTTCATTGTTACGCCAAGGTTTAATGGATCAGGTAGCTGCGGCTGGTCAGCGCCCACATCCCACCATTTATCAAGATCAAATCGTCTGGGCACGTAGTCCGGTGCGTATAGATATTGCCGGCGGATGGACCGATACGCCTCCTTATTGTTTGATGGAAGGCGGTCGAGTTATAAATCTTGCCATAGAGTTGAACGGTCAACCGCCTTTGCAAACCTATGTAAAGCCTTGCAAGGAGCGCCATATCATCTTGCGAAGTATCGACCTTGGTGCGGCCGAGGAGATTACTACGTACGAGCAATTGGGCGATTTCAACCACGTGGGAAGTCCGTTCTCCATCCCGAAAGCTGCTTTGGCTTTGGCCGGTTTCCATCCTTCTTATGGTGAAGAAAGTTTTGCTTCGCTCGAACAACAGCTTGGTGCGTTTGGTAGCGGTATCGAGCTTACGATGCTGTCTGCTATTCCTGCGGGCAGTGGATTGGGTACAAGTAGCATCCTTGCAGCTACTGTTTTGGGTGCATTGAATGATTTCTGCGGTCTGTTGTGGGATAAGAGCGAGATTGGTAGACGCACATTGGTGCTCGAACAGTTGCTTACTACGGGTGGCGGATGGCAAGATCAGTTTGGTGGTTTGCTTCAAGGAGTGAAGTTATTGCAAACCGATAGAGGCTTTGAACAGACGCCTGATGTACGCTATTTACCCAACGACCTCTTCGTACAACCCGAATACAAGGCTTGTCACCTATTATATTATACGGGTATTACGCGTACGGCAAAGACCATATTGGGTGAGATTGTACGTCGTATGTTCCTCAATCAGCACGATGAGATAGAACTGTTGCGTCGCATGAAGGAACACACCAAGGAAATGTACGAGGCGTTGCTAAGACAGGAATTCAACACGATGGGGATGTTGGTTCGCCATACTTGGCAGCAGAATCAGCTACTCGATGCCGGAACAAATCCTGCCGAGATGGCTCAACTAACAGCTTTGATAGACGATTTGTGTCTAGGTTATAAGTTGCCGGGAGCCGGTGGAGGCGGTTATCTCTATATGGTTGCGAAAGATCCGGAGGCAGCTGCGCGTATCAAGAAGATACTCAACGACCATCGTCTGAACTCTAATGCCCGCTTCGTGGATATGAGTCTCAGTACTACAGGTCTGCAGGTGAGTCGTAGTTAGAATGTATGGAACTTCAAACGAAAGTCGATATAGCACGTTCGGCGTGGACCATTGAGCCACGCCATCGTCTCTTTTTCGTTGGCTCATGCTTTGCCGAGAACATCGGTCGACGTTTTGCCGATTCGCAATTCCGTGTGGTCGTCAATCCGTTTGGCGTGATGTACAATCCCGCGAGCATCCTTCATACTGTGCAGCGATATGAGGGTGATGTGCCCGATGTGGCTGTATTTACGCTCGGTACCAATCATGTGTATGTGTTGAAAGAGACCGGTGAGATAGTCGATAACTGTCAGAAGCGGCCACAAATACTTTTCGATGAGCAGGAATTGAGTGTAGAACAGTGTACGGATTATTTGCGGAAAGCTGTTCAACTGCTTACGAAGAAGAATCCACAGGTACATGTTATTGTGACCGTCAGTCCTATTCGCTACCGCAAATATGGTTATCATGGCAGTCAACTATCTAAATCTACGCTCTTGTTGGCAGCCCATCAACTCGTTCAGACCATGCCCGAATGCGTCACGTATTTTGAGGCTTACGAGTTGATGAACGATGAATTGCGCGATTATCGTTTCTATAGTGAAGATATGTTGCATCCCAGTGAGCAAGCTGTATCGTATATTTGGCAGCGCTTTGGAGAGACTTTCTTCTCCAAACAAACCTTTCAGTTTATTGAAGAATGGCGACCGATAGGGCAAGCTTTGGCTCATCGTCCATTCAATAGTGATGCTCCTGAATACCAATCGTTCTTGAAACAGGCGCAAGAACGAGAACAGGCATTCCGTCAAAAGTATGATTTATAGTAGTTCATTCCAATATTTTATTCTGTTTAATAGCCTTTTAAACAGAATCAATCCTTAAATTTTGCGGTTTCAAATAAATTGCGTACGTTACGCAACGTAATTTACGTAACGCTTATACATAGTATGTTCTGGGCAGGCAGCTTTACTGGAAGCGATAGCTGCGGAAGGGTGTGTGGCCTTGCCATTCAGCCATTTGTTTGTGAATGGTTATAAACTAAAGGCTGTCAGTAGTGTGAAGACGGCACTGAATACCTTGCTTCATCGTTTCTTCGGATATTGGTTGAAGCGACGTTCTTTTATGATTAAATAGCTATGGGATATGGTTGGTAGACGAATAATATCGGACTGCCGGCCGTCAGAGAGCGGCGTACATCAATGAGTCGTTGATTGGATGAGCCGCGGAATAATAGGTCGGTATCGCGTAGCGATTGCACGAATGGGCCGTCCACCAATACATCTATTTGTTCTAAGAGCGCACGAGTGTGCTCTTTTTTTTGTAGGGTTTCAAAAGTAAAACCCGAAAAACACCAAATTGTTTTATTCGTTTCGCGTCGAATAGCCAGTGCCAATTCCAAGAATCCTTCGGCTTGAAACATAGGGTCACCACCTGAGAATGTGACGTTGGCAAATGGGTCTTGCGTGATTTCATGCATGATTTGCTGGGTCGTCATGGGCGTTCCGCGGTTAATGTCCCACGATTGTGGGTTGTGACAACCGGGACATTCGTTCGGACAACCGGCACAGTAGACGGAGGTACGAAAGCCCGGTCCGTCTACTGTGGTGTCGTGTATGATGTCTAAAACACTTATCATTCTTTTGGAGTATCAATATGGGTAACGCGGTCGTTTAGCTCGGCCAATTTCCCTTGATTCCATCTATCGGTTGTACCAACGAGGTAACCGGTGATGCGTTGCAGCTTGTCGATGTGATGACTACCGCATTTTGGACATGCATCCAAATTGGCATCGGCGTTCTCATGACCACAGTCCATACAACGATTACGGTTGTGATTCACCGAGCCATAGCCCATATTCAGCTTGTCCATCATGTCTACCACGTTCATAATCACCTGTGGGTTGTGCGTCGCGTCGCCATCTATCTCTACGTAGAAGATGTGGCCGCCACGTGTTAAGTCGTGATAAGGAGCCTCTACTTGAGCCTTATGCAGAGCCGAACATTTATAATATACCGGTACATGGTTGGAGTTGGTGTAGTAGTCGCGGTCGGTCACGCCTTCAATGTTGCCAAATTCCTTGCGGTCTTTCTTCGTGAATTTACCCGAAAGTCCCTCAGCCGGTGTGGCCAATACGCTGTAGTTGTGGCCGTATTGTTCTGAGAAATCTTTCACACGGTCGCGCATATAGGTGACAATCTTTACACCCAACTGCTGCGACTCTTCGCTTTCGCCATGGTGTTGGCCTGTCAATGCCTTCAAACATTCGGCCAATCCGATGAATCCAATACCCAATGTACCTTGGTTGATGACGCTCTCTATGGTGTCGTTGGCATTGAGATGATCGGCACCGGTCCATAGATAACGCATGAGTAATGGGAATTGCTTGGCGTAAGCTGTCTTTTGGAATTGGAATCGTTCGTCTAGTTGTTTGGCCGTCAACTCAAGCATACCGTCGAGCTTGGCAAAGAACTTATTGATACGTTCTGCCTTGTCTTCGATACCCATACATTCGATGGCGAGCTTTACTATATTAATAGTGGTGAAACTAAGGTTGCCTCGTCCCACCGATGTCTTGTCTCCATATCTGTTTTCAAACACACGAGTGCGGCATCCCATGGTTGCAATTTCCCAATTATAACGTTCGGGGTCGTTGGCTCTCCATTTTTCATTTTGATTGAAAGTAGCATCCAAATTCAGGAAGTTCGGGAAGAAACGACGAGCCGTTACTTTGCATGCCAGTTGGTAAAGATCATAGTTACGGTCTTCGGGCAGATAGTTTACGCCACGTTTCTTCTTCCATATTTGGATGGGGAAGATAGCAGTCTCACCATTACCCACGCCTTCGTAGGTGGAGATGAGTAGCTCGCGCATCACGCAACGACCTTCGGCCGAAGTGTCGGTGCCGTAGTTGATAGACGAGAATACCACCTGATTTCCTCCACGGCTATGGATGGTATTCATATTATGGATGAATGCTTCCATGGCCTGATGTACACGTCCGGCAGTAGAGTTGATGGCATGTTGCTTTACGCGCTCTGCTCCTTGTAGGCCGTCGAGAGGTCGATTGATGTAGTCGTCTATCTCTGCATCGTAAAGCGCGGAGAAGTCTTCGCCATACAATTTCTCCAAATTCTTCACTTCTTGCTGGTACGATAAACGTACATAGGGAGCGAGATAGAAGTCGAAGGCTGGGATAGCTTGCCCACCGTGCATCTCGTTTTGGCATGTCTCCAGTGAGATACAAGCCAATACGGCAGCCGTCTCGATGCGCTTAGCCGGGCGCGAGCTGCCATGCCCTGCGGTGAATCCGTGCTTCAAAATGATGTCGAGCGGGTGTTGTACACAGGTCAGCGACTTGGTAGGGTAATAGTCCTTATCATGAATATGGATATAGTTATGCTGTACGGCCTCGCGTACTTCTTCTGATAACAAGTAATCGTCGACAAACGGTTTTGTTGTTTCTGAAGCAAACTTCATCATCATTCCAGCCGGTGTATCGGCGTTCATGTTGGCATTTTCGCGCGTCACGTCGTTGCTTTTGATGTTGACGATGTCCAAGAATATGTCGCGTGTCTTAGCCTTGCGAGCTATCGAACGCTGGTTACGATACTGGATGTATTTCTGCGCAACGTCTTTACGAGAACTCTTCATCAGCTCTTTTTCTACGGCATCTTGAATATCCTCTACGGTCATCTGTGCCTTGCCTTTGAAGTTTACATGGTCGGTGATTTTGACAATGAGTGCTTCGTCTTCTCCTTTTTCTGTGTGAAGCATGGCCTTACGAATCGCCGCACTAATCTTCTGCTCGTTGAATCCAACGATGCGACCATCTCTCTTTACAACCGTTTGTATCATGATAGGGTAAATAGTGTATTTTAAATGTTCTTATGTTGTTAGTTGATTGCTTTTGCAAAGATAGCTTATTTATTAATATGAAATTCGTTTTGGGAAACTTTTGTCGTGTTAAAATATGTCAAGTCTTTGATATTCAGTTAGTTGAAAAATAAAATGGAAAACTTTGTTTTAAATTGTATGAGTTTGGTTTTCCATAAAGGTAAACTGTTATGTTGTTTTGTTTACTATTTGTTGTACATTTTAATAGCCTCGCCATGTAGCTGTGTATGGGTCATTAGATTGCTTATTTGTCGTCCTATTTGCCAGTTAATGAATTCATTGCAGTGGCTTGGCAACGTTGCTGAGTAGGCTAGGCAGCACTGCTGAAGAGGCGATGCAGCGATATTGTCGAACCTTTGCAGCTAGCTTCAAGTGAAGCGTTATAGAGTTTATAACATTCATATACTTGTTAATTACTAAAAATATGGCGGTGCATTACTAAATATAGAAGTTAATGTTTGGCAGTTTTTGAGAGTGTAAAAGAGTAATTACGAAAAGTTTAGTATATATTTGCGATGTGATTACTAAAACTTTCGTAGATATGAATAGAAGTAAAAAAGAATATCCGGTCTTGACGAAAAGCGAGATGGATGTGATGAAGATACTTTGGCAAATAAGGGATGAAGCTACCGTGAAAGATATATTGGCGAGGTATACAGAGCCTAAACCGGCATACACAACGGTTGCTACATTCTTGAAAATATTGACAGCCAAGGGGTATTTATCAGAGTCGAAGCGTCTCGATATGGGCAAAGCTTTGTATTACAAGCCGCTGCTTAGTCAAGAAGAGTACACCTCGCGAGTGATGGATGAAGTGACGACCGACTTCTTTGGTGGGTCGGTTGGTTCTTTGGTCAACTTCTTCGTACGCGAAGAAAAGATTAGTGTTAGTGAGATAGAGAAATTACTTCAGATGATTAAAGATGCTGAGCTACGTCATTAAATCTGTGGTTTATTTGAGCTTGATGTACATTCCGTACATGTTGCTCTTGAAGAAGGAGTCGTTCTTTCGATTCAATCGATTGATGCTTATCCTTGTGATGTTACTCTCCTTGGTGCTTCCTTGGGTTAATATCCCGGCTATCTCGTGGGGCGATTATGCCGTCAGTGTGTATCTGGAGTCGGGGAGTGGAGTGGTGGTAGAGTCTACTGATGCTGGAAATACGGTAGGATTGCCCACATCGGTGTCTGTCAATTGGTGGGGTATAATTGGCTATCTATATATAATCGGTGTTGCGATAACTCTGCTTATTAAGATGTTCCAGTTGGGCATGCTCTATCGAAAAATACATCAAGGTGTACTTTGGACCGAAGTGAAAGACGGTATCCGACTGTTCTGCCATGCCGATGATGTGTCTCCTTTCAGTTGGTTTAACAGTATCGTTATCAGTCAGGCTGATTATGAGAATGATGCCGATGCGATTTTATGCCATGAGCGCGAACACGTGCGTGCGTACCATTCATGGGACATACTGCTGTTGAATTTGGTGCAAACGGTACAATGGTTTAATCCCTTGGCGTGGATTATGGGTACTTCTTTACGCGATGTACACGAGTATGAGGCCGATGATGCGGTGCTTGCCGGTGGTATAGAGGGTTCCCGATACCAGTATTTATTGATTCGTAAGGCAGTGGGGACAAGTCCTTATGCCTTTGCAAATAGTTTTAATCACAGTCTATTAACAAAAAGAATTACAATGATGTTACGTAAGAAATCTAACCCATGGATGCGTACAAAAGGTTTGTACGTAGTGTTGGTGGCATCGATTGCACTCAGTGCTTTTGCCACTCCAGAATTGAATCAACAAGTAGATAAGCTTGTTGGTGAGTCACAAAGTATGAGTAAAGGAATGGTTTCAAATGACTTCCAGAATATGGAGAGGGGTGGAAAAACTACGTTATCGGACTTTACCGATGGACAGAAGAAAACAAAAATGCGCAAACTGGTGAAAGCAAAAAAGGTGGAAGATGTGGTTCAGTGTGTTGTTTCTGATGAACAGAAATCCAAGGCGGAATATATGGGAGGCCATGATGAAATGATGAAGTTTTTGGCCATGCATCTCAAATATCCTATTGTTGCTAGAGATAATGGCGTAGAAGGTAATGTGCAGGTTACTTTTACGGTAGGGGATGATGGTAGTCTTGTAGATGTGAAGGGAGTTTATGTCCCAACACAAAAAGCAATTTTGCAGAACGATATGATTATAACAGGGTATAAAAAAGCTGATGCCGGTGAGAATGGTACGGCCGGTGCAAATGAAGAACAACTTGCTCAGGCTCGCAAAGCGCTTGTAAATGAAGCGATAAGGGTAGTGAGTCTGATGCCTAAGTGGACACCCGCCCGAAAAGATGGTAAGCAGGTTAGCTCTTCAGAGCAGTATATGTGCCGATTTAGATTGAAATAAATTGATTTAAATCAAAAAGATGTTATATATAGAAGAAAATACCATGAAATATTTGGAACGTATACAAAAACCATATATCTTTGCATCGTGTTTTTCATGGTATTAGATTATTAAGGTTAATAAAAGATTGGTTGTCGTGATGATAATCAATTTTTTTTTTGCCCTTTTGGCAAAGGAAGTGTGACAACCATGTAGGTTATTGCTAACCGACTGACCAATGTTGAGGAATAAACTTGGTGTCAACAAATCAATGATAAATTTTCATTTGTCTTTGAATAGCATTATCTTTGCATAAGATAAGCTGCACTCGGCAATTTGAGAATAAATTCTCATTGCGCTCATTTGCATTATCTTTGCAAAAGCTAAGTTGCCTTTAATGGTAGCTGTATACAAGACATTCAACACATCATACGATGACATATACTATTGAAAAAGTAACCACACTGATAGGTGCGCGTCGTTTTGGAGAACATGAAGCAAACATCGGATTCGTTTTAACCGATAGTCGTTCACTCTGTTTCCCTGAAGAAACCTTGTTTTTTGCATTGAAGTCCGTGCGTAACGACGGACATCATTATATCCCGGAATTATATCGTCGCGGTGTTCGCAACTTTGTTGTAGAACATGTACCGCATGATTTTGCACAGCAATATGCTGATGCTAACTTCTTGAAAGTGGTCAACTCATTGGAAGCTTTGCAGCGTTTGGCCGAGCGTCATCGCGATGAATTTAATATTCCTATCGTCGGAATTACTGGTAGCAATGGTAAAACGATGGTGAAGGAGTGGCTCTACCAACTGGTATCTCCACAACTAATGACGACACGTAGTCCCCGTAGTTACAACTCGCAGATAGGTGTCCCACTCTCGGTATGGTTGATGAATGAACAGACACAAGTAGGTATCTTTGAAGCAGGTATTAGTTTGCCGGGCGAGATGTTGGCTTTGGGCGATATTATTCAGCCTACTATCGGGGTGCTCACCAGTTTAGGATTGGCTCATCAAGAGAATTTCTCGTCGATGGAAGAGAAGTGCATGGAGAAGTTGAAGTTGTTCCATGATGCGCAGAATGTGGTTTATTGTTCAGACGACGACATCGTTGTGCGTTGCTTGGCGGAATCAGAATATAAGGGTGAGAAGACTGATTGGAGCATGAAGAATCCGCAGGCTGCCCTCTATATAAATAAGGTGGAGAAAGGAGAGACTACTACTCGTGTATCGTATGTGTTCCATGGCACGGAGCAAGGAGAGTATGAACTGCCTTTCATCGACGACGCTTCGGTGGCTAACAGTGTCACTTCGGCAGCTGTGGCTTTACTGCTTGGTGTGTCAAAGGAGGATTTGAATCTGCGGATGGCGGCTCTCGAACCGGTGGCTATGCGCTTGGAAGTGAAACAAGGACAGCATGGTTGCACGCTTATTAATGATAGCTACAACTCGGATATAAACTCACTCGACATAGCACTCGACTTTATGAATCGTCGACCAGACCATCAAGGGCGTCGCCGAACTTTGATTCTGAGCGATATATTCCAAAGTGGTGAACAGCCCAAGTTGCTTTATCAAGAGGTGTCGAACATGGCTGTGGAGCGTGGTGTACAGAAGTTTATCGGTATTGGTCCGCAGTTGTTGCAGCAGGCGGATGTGATAGCTGTGGGCGAAAAGTATTTCTTTGAGAATGTCGAAGAATTTATTCACAGTGATGTGTTCCATGGTTTGCGCGACGAAGTGATTCTGTTGAAAGGTGCACGCCAATTTGGTTTCGACCAATTGACGGAACTCTTGGTGCAGAAAGTGCATGAGACTATCTTGGAAGTAAACCTGAATGCGGTGGTGAACAACTTGAATTGGTATCGTTCATTCATGCGTCCGGAGACCAAACTTGTGTGCATGATTAAGGCCGATGCGTATGGAGCGGGGAGTGTGGAGATAGCTAAGACATTGCAAGACCATCGTGTGGACTATCTGGCCGTGGCTGTTGCCGATGAGGGAGTGACGCTCCGCAAGAATGGAATCACGAGCAATATCATGATCATGAACCCGGAGATGTCGGCGTTCAAGACCATGTTTGATTATGATTTAGAGCCCGAAGTCTATAGTTTTCGCCTGTTGGAAGCACTCATCAAGGCTGCTGAGAAAGAAGGTATCACCGGTTATCCCGTACATATCAAACTCGATACCGGTATGCATCGGCTGGGGTTTAATCCTCGTGAAGACATGCCGCGTCTCATAGATCGCCTAAAACACCAAAATGCTATTATCCCTCGGTCGGTGTTTTCGCACTTCGTTGGGTCGGATAGTGATGACTTTGATAGTTTCTCTGCTGCTCAATTTGCTCTCTTTGAAGAAGGTAGCAAGCAGTTGCAAGATGCTTTTGAGCATAAGATTTTGCGACATATAGATAATTCGGCAGGCATTATTCACTTCCCGAACCGTCAACTCGACATGTGTAGATTGGGACTAGGGCTCTACGGAATCAACTCTCGTGACAACGCAACCATTAACAATGTGAGCACACTGAGGACCACAATACTACAGCTACGCCATGTTCCGGCCGATGAAACGGTGGGCTATAGCCGTAAGGGAACGTTAGAGAAAGACAGTGTGATAGCTGCTATCCCTATCGGATATGCTGATGGTTTGAATCGTCACTTGGGCAATCGACATGGTTATTGCCTTGTCAACGGGCAGAAAGCATACTATGTCGGCAACATTTGTATGGATGTAGCGATGATAGATGTGACGGGAATAGACTGCAAGGAAGGCGATACTGTCGAGATATTCGGTGATCATCTGCCGGTAACGGTGCTGAGCGATGTGCTTGATACTATCCCCTATGAGGTGCTTACCGGTATCAGTCTACGAGTGAAGCGTATCTACTTCCAAGACTGATAGGGCTTTTTTGAAAGATAATAGCTACTTGTTAAACACGATATAATTAAAACCTTAATAATATGAAGCAACAGAAAACAGGCCGGATGTCTAACTTTCGTTGGGTCATCTGTGCCTTGCTGTTCTTGGCAACAACAGTAAATTATTTAGATCGCCAAGTGTTATCGCTCACTTGGAAAGACTTTATTGCTCCCGAATTTCATTGGACCGATAATGACTACGGTACCATTACCGGTTGTTTTTCTATCTTTTATGCCATTGCAAACCTATTTGCCGGAAAGCTCATAGACTGGTTGGGAACGAAGAGAGGGTATCTCATTGCTATTCTTGTTTGGTCTACCGGAGCTATCCTTCATGCCGGTTGTGGTTGGCTGGCCATGCACATTGAAGGGTATAATAGCATGGAAGAGTTGGCTCTTATACAGTATGGAAGCGATGCGGCGGTGGCTTTGGCTACTGTCAGTGTGTGGTTGTTTCTAGCCTGTAGACTCGTTCTTGCTGTCGGCGAAGGGGGGAATTTTCCGGCTGCTATCAAGGTGACGGCAGAGTATTTTCCTAAGAAAGACCGGGCTTTTGCTACTTCCATCTTCAATAGTGGAGCCTCTGTAGGGGCGTTGGCAGCTCCGGCTACCATCCCATTGCTGGCTCGTGCGTGGGGGTGGGAGATGGCTTTTGTCATCATCGGTATGCTTGGGTTCGTGTGGATGGGGCTGTGGATATGGCTTTATGATAAGCCCCGAAGCAATCAATATGTGAATAAAGCCGAGCTGACTTATATAGAACAAGATGATGAGACGCTCCCTAGCGCAACACAAAGTGTGCAGACAAGCGAGAAACCTATTGGCTTTTGGAAGTGCTTTACCTATCGTCAAACGTGGGCATTCTTTGTTGGTAAATTCTCAACTGATGGTGTCTGGTGGTTCTTTCTGTTTTGGGCGCCGGCCTATTTCTCCGACCAATATGGTTATACTTCGGACTCATCGATGGGTATTGCGCTCGTTTTTACACTCTATGCCATCTGTACCGTGCTCAGTATCGGGGGTGGTTATCTGCCTACTTACTTTGTAGATAAGAAGGGGATGAATCCTTATGCCGGTCGCATGCGGGCCATGCTGATATTTGCTTGTTTCCCTGTTTTGGGATTATTGGCGCAACCTATGGGTACGATGAGTGCTTGGTGGGCTGCTATCATCATAGGATTGCTAGGAGCAGGGCATCAAGCTTGGTCGGCCAATCTATATTCTACAATTGGCGATATGTTCCCTAAATCGACTATAGCGACGATTACCGGTATTGGCTCGATGGCTGGTGGCGTGAGCAGCTTTATGTTGAATAAGGGTTCCGGCTTGCTCTTTACCTATGCAGCGGAGCAAGGTTCGGCTTTCCGTTTTATGGGTTTTGAAGGTAAGCCGGGCGGCTATATGATAGTCTTTTGTATCTGCGCCGTGGCCTATCTGATAGGTTGGACAATGATAAAACTATTGGTTCCCAAGTATAAACCAATAGTCTGAATAGTAAAAAAATAAAAGGAGGGCATATCATATAGATATGCCCTCTACCTTAAAACCAGAGATGATTACCCGAAATCAACAATCTTTATTTATAATAATCATAATTACCTTTTTGTCTTTCAAACTTTTTATTTAAAGATTCTCAATTCGTTGATAAAAGCGGAACTGCTATCTGAAAAAGCCGATACCATTCTTACCCATATATGGCGAACTTTCTGTGGACCATAGAATACAATATCCCATTTATCATTTGGTCCTTTGGGCATGGCGGGACATGTGGCTACACCTAGTTGTACCATGTCGGCATCAGTCATTTGGAATAAGCCTTTGTCAGCAGTAGAACCGAAAATCTCTATCTCGCGAACAAATAATTCGTTGAGATCACCGAAGAATGAGGAACCGCAAGGGGTCAGTTGCAAGGCCTTGATATCGGTTTCTTTCTTCAAATCTATTTTTAAATAAGATGTAGATGAATTGCTTACCATATATTGTTGATAGGAATCATCTTTACCATCGCTTAAATTTGGGCCGATATTACCGTAGCTAGCGGCATTCACATCATAGGTGTTAACGTCGAGTTGTTCCATACCCTTGGTCGATCCCTTGGGATTTACCCAGAATATTTTCTTGCTTACTTCCCAGCAATAAGCATTGTATTTCTCACTGAGAGTCACCTCGGTAGGCGCTTCTACAGTGAAGGCTGCCATCATCTTTTTGCCATCTTCTACTCCAATCAGGCTTTTAGAGGCTGCGTCCAACTTGATATCAAATTCATCTTCCGACTCTAGTTTGCCGGCTTTGATCGTCACAGTGCCTTTTGCTACAGTGAAAGCATCTTCCTTCAGTGCCTCATGACTCTCGGCATAAGCCTGTGGAATCTTTGCATTATCTTGTTTCAGATTGAAGACCAAGTCTTTGTTGCTAGCTATAGTAAGGTGTATTTTAAACTTCAGTTCGCAACCATCGGTGTCAAGTTCCGTCGATGTACCCTTTTGCACGAAGATGTTTGCTTGAATATTTTTTGGCACATAAGAGTGATTGTCAATATAGGCTACGGGGGTAGATGCGTCTGTCATTGAAGGATAGAGCGTGCTTCCCACTTCCGGATCGCTCTCGCAGGCTGTCAACAATAATACTGTCGACACAGCCAGAAGAGCGGATTTAAATATATTCTTTTTCATTTTAGATTGTCGTTAGAGATTATTGTCTACTTTTCTTTACCATCGATACGAACATTTTTAGTCCATTCTACGTCGCCATCGCTAGAAGCTGATTTGGCTCCCTTGTTCTCATTGCCTTCGCGAGCGTCCTTGAAATCGTTGCCAACACCCTCGTTGAGCTTGAAGTAAGCATAGAGACCTTCAGCTGTTAAGTCGGTACCATACATGTTATTGGCAATCTGTGGCTGAGAAAGTGCTTTTGACCAAATGCGCAATTCGCTCACTTTCACATTAGCCTTTAGATACTGGAAGCGTTCGCCGTCGTGGTTACCAAACCACCAGTTATCGGCTTTGATGTGTACAGGTTTGCCGGAAACAGCCTCCGATTTGTCAAGAACACCATTGACATAAAGCTTCAGAGAGCTGCCATTGCTTACGATAGCCACATGATACCATTTGCCTGCAGCAAACTGTGTATTGCTATTGAGCTGGCCACCCTGTGCCTTAATATTCATTCGATTACCCTCGATAGGCGCATCACCGAAGCGTGAGAAGATTTCTCCGTCTTCACTGCTGTTACCCCAACCACAAAGTAACTGTTGATTGTTCATTTCGCCAACCTTCTCACCTAAGCGGTCGATGTTCACACAGAATTCCACTGTCCATTGGGTAGAGTTGAAGTCTTCCTTCATCTTAAACTGGAAAGGAACATGCGCATTGTATGTAGGTACATCCTGACGTACGACCTTATCGAATAATAGTATCATGGATCCTCCGGAATTAAGCACCGCTTGCTTGCCGTCTTTGCTTACCAGTTTCAGGGGCAAAGCAAACTTCTTAGCCTTGGCTTTCTGCTCTTCTGTGAAAGGATTGACATGAATGCCAATGTCGCCCGATAAACTTTCGCCTTCTTTCAGAGTGACTTCCTTTATCGGCATATCATAGCCTGATGCTGGTAAGAGTTCATAATTGGTGAAATTATCTTCATTATACTTCTTCAAGGCAGCTTCGTCGAACTCCACGCCAAAATGGGTGTCTCCCTCAGCAGGAGATGAAAGCTGTACATGGAAGGTTACAGGAGTGCCGTCATCCTCCACGGTAATCTTCTGTGCTATATTCGCATTGGTCTTTGTCTCGGCAAAGAAAGCCTGACGTTCCAACGGAGAATATTCTGCATCGTTGCATGCGCTGAAGCCCATCAAGGCTATTCCGGTCAGCGCCATTGCGATAGTACTTTTATATCGTTGCATATTATGTATTCCTTTTAATCTGTTGTTTATTTTTTGTTGGGGTTTTGTAGCTGGATGGCAGTACGTAGGTTTGGATAGGTATTGATAGTGCCGTCCTTGTCATATTCGTACTCCATATGGAAAGTTCCGATACCACCTTTAGGACAAACCTTACCGTTGATGGTGGGATTCCACATAGCGTAGGTGATGATACTGCGTGATACCCAACGCTTTTCTGTATCGCTCAAGGTGTAAGTCCGTCCCCAACGATCTTGACTGGTGGTCTGCCAAGTCATCATAGAGTTTGGTACCAAACCCTCATAATCGTGCTGATGCTCAATACCTTCAGCCATAATATAGCGGTAGGCAGTGATGTTTTGGCCATCTTCAAAGTTTTCTGTAATGATGATTTTCTTGCATAGTGCCTCAGGAGAAAGCACATCTTTGAAATGATCATACTGCGCATCGAAGCGAGTTTGGATGTCGTTTACACGGCGATAACCAGAATTTTTGTTGTGATAGGCCTGCAGAATGAAATAGTTAAAATACTTTTCCATTTCCGGTTTCTTCAATCCTTCGGGCATACCATCGATAACCAACAGTTTGTCTGTGCCCGACTGGGGACCCAACTCGGTAGCCAATACTTCTACAAATTTATGGATGTAGTCCAAATCATGCCACAATTCTTCGTTAGCTTCAAAACCTATTTGTTTGATAAATGGCTCCGCGTCGAGATCAAAACCGTCATAATTGTAGGTGCGAATAGTATCGAGAATGGCTTTGGCATACGCCTCTACGGCCTTTAGGTTCTCTTCTTTGTTGTTACCCCAGTGCCAATATTCATGGCGGTAAATCTTACCGGGATTCTTTTCTGCCCAACCTTCGGGCGCATCAGGTGTCAGCTGGTCTCCAATATCATGCACCTGCCAGCATATAAGCACCTTGGTACCCTTGGTTTCTTGTACGTATTTCAAATCGTCTTTTTGTTCCTGTGATAGGTTTTTCCAATTTCCCCACAGTGAAACGAAGTCAAGACTGTCGGGTAAGCCGCTTAGTGAGGTTTTCAAAGAGGCGTTTCTACCAGCCCAACCACCAAACCATCCCATTGATAAAGGATGGTCGCTCTTTTTGAAGTCGCGCAGTTGTGTATAATAAGCTTCCGTCCTAATATTCTTGGTAAGGTCGGTCGGGTTTTGTGTTTCAGTATCGGTCCAGTCGCTACAAGCCGTCAATGAGCATCCGACAGCAAGAGCGTAAAGAATCGTTTTGAATATATTTTTCATTTTCTTTTCTATGTTTGGTTAGGAAATTCGGTTACAGTTATCAATAGTTTCTCCACCATTTCTTCTGCCACCACATTGGTGTTGCATAAGTATCTGGTCCTTGTAACAGTTCTTTAGCCTTGGCCAAGTTTTCTGGATTCTCTGTGATTTCTGTGTCAGAGAATGGAATTCTGTTTGGCACCTTGATCGTGTAGGAACCTGTATTTTGGTCTACTGGGAACACTTTAGGATAACCTGTACGTCTGATTTCGTTCCATCCTTCTTGTCCATAAGGGAAGAGAGCAATCCATTTCTGTGTGATGAGGCGCTCCATCTTGCGTTCCATAGATTCATGATCATCCCACATGACAGTGATAGTACTTACTCTACCCACATTATGACCAAAGCCTCCGTCAGCATCTTCATAGGTAGCTTGCTTATCATAGTTGTTGTTGAGATAATTAGTTGCATCACCGGCTTCCCATTGTTGGAAAGATATTGTAATGGCTTTTTCGTACAATGTCTTGGCCGAACCGCCCATTCCGTCCCAATTCATTAAAGCTCCTTCGGCACGGCAGAACCACATTTCTGCGGCTGTGAGCCAAATACCTTTGGTAGAATTGGTTACATTGGCAGCCGAATAGAGCGGACCTGCCACCGACTTGTTACCAATCTTGGCACCGGCGCGACAACCGATAATCTCGCGTGAACCAGCCTTACGTTCGCCTACGGGCTTAAAATATTTTGCCAATCGAGGGTCGTTAAAACCGGTCATGTAGCTTTCGATGTCGGCACAGGCCCGACTGTCACCCCATTCCACAGAAGTTTTATAAAGTCCATGAGGTGTATATTCAATAGCAAGGTTTTCATCATTCTTCTCTATGACACCGGCTTTGACTGCTTCCACGCCTATCTTCTTAGCCATCTCAGGTTCTATACCGCTGATTCGTATAGCAATACGCAGTTTCAAGGAATTGGCAAATTTCATCCATTTGATAAACTTTCCGCCGTACACTTTGTCGAAACTGGCATTGGCGGTAAACGATGCGTTGCTTGTTAAAGGCTTCAGAATAGAGATAGCTTCATCCAAATCGGCCACTACTTGTGTGTAGATATCTTTCTGTGAACTATACTCTTTGCCATCTTTGCCGGCTCCGATGGTGAATGGGCCATACTTGTCGGTCATGCAAAGGATACCTTGTGAGCGCAGAATAAGAGCCCAAGCATAGTTTACATCTTTCTTTCCGTTGCTCAAACGCTTTACTTCGTTGAAAGCTGAAGTAAACTTGGGAGCCACCGTTTTCTGTGGATAGCGCACCCAATTGGCAGGGGCGTTCATCGTTGCAAAGTTGGCGTTATTCCATCCATGATTAACGTATGTCATGTAACGAGCTAAATAATTGCCTATTAGGTCTTCGTCCATTTGGAAGTCGTTTTCTTGTTCTGGGAAGACAGCATTCTGCATTTGTACAAGGAATGAGCCTATGGTATAGTTGTCACGACCCAGTTCCTCTGCAGAAGCATTATTTCCCGGGCGGTTGGCTTCTTCAAAACCTGCCGTACATGAGGAAAGACTGCTCATGGTAAAAGCAGCTGCCATTCCCATCATGGCTACTCTTGAAATATATTTATTTTTCATTGTGATGTTTTAATTTAATTAGGACGGGAACTTAGAATTTCAGGTTTACATTGAAACCTAGTGAGCGCAGACTTGGCTGCATGAAGTAGTCAAAGCCTTGATAGTATGTACCGGTTGAGGCAGTTGATTCTGGATCAAACGGGGCTTTGTTGTAGATCATGAAGAGATTGTGCGCTGTCAGTCCAAGCGTTAGTTGTATATGCTTGAGCCATGTTTTGGGAAGCGTGTAGCTAATGTGGGCTTCTTGTAGACGAGCATTGGTGGCACTATAAATGTATTCCGACCAAATGGGGTTGTTACCACCTACTACTGCAAAGTAACCTTCGGCTCCCACCTTGCCACTATTGACGTTGATGCCTCCGTTATCACGAGCATCAGCCGATGCCTTGGATACTCCATATTGGTCGAGGATGGCTTGTGTCTGGCTCATTACGATACCACCAAAGCGTGCTGTAACGAGAAAACCGAAGTTCATTCCCTTATAAGAGAATTCGTTAGAGAAACCTACGTTACCTTTGGGGAGCACAGAACCACGATAAACAGGGTTGCTTAGATTTTCTTGCATCACGTTGCCACTAGCATCCAAAGCAATGTTTCCATCGGCATCGCGCTTGAAATCAGTGCTGGTATAGACATCGCCCATGGTACCACCTTTCTTCAAAATGATGTTGATACCATTGAGTCCACCCATGTTGAGCACCTCGTTGGGATCGTCGAGCAGGTTGATAATCTTATTGCGATTCATACTGTAGGTCAGATTGGTGTTCCATCCGAAATTACCCCATGTCTTGTTATAGCCGAGCGAAAGCTCCAAACCGCGGTTGCGGACATTACCTGTTTGAATGTATTCTTGGTTATAACCACCTCCGGCAGAGATTGAACGAAGAAATGTCTGCTTGCGAGTGTTGCTCTGATAAACCGTCAAATCCATTGTCAAGGCATTGTTGAAGAAGCGTGCGGTAAGGCCGGCCTCCCACGAATCAGTACGTTCCGGATAGAATGTTTCGGGGAATTTATAGGTCACAGTGCTATATGTTGCAGATGCAGGATTGTACCCGTATCGCCACAAAGAAGAAATATTAGGCTTGATAGCCGAACCTACGCTGGCCCAAGAAGCACGTACCTTCATGTAATTGATGAAACGAGGGAGCTTGGCCATTTCTGAAATAACGGCCGACATACCTACTGATGGATAGAAGAATGAACTCTTTGCCGTACCATCGAGGGCAGAATCCCAGTCGTTACGGCCGGTTAATGTCAAGTAGAGCATGCTCTTCCAACCCAATTCTACGTTGGCAAACAATGAATTGATGTAATGTTTGTTCAAGTTGAATATGGGGCGGTTGTCATTCGTTACTTGGCTATAATCGATGGCATTAGGTGTAAATAGATTGGAAGGAGCTTTGAGTCCGCCTTGAAAACCGGTCACATCGTACTTCGTACGTGAGAACGAACCACCGATATTGGCACCTACGCTGAATGTATCCCACGACTTGTTGATATTAGCCATGAGGTCTCCATAGAGACTCTGGTCGTTGATTTTGTCGTATCCATAGAAACCGTAGTTGGAGTGAGAGAACAGGTTGATGGTAGAGGCATAGCGTTTATCTTCTTGCTTAGTGGCCGCATCGTCCCAACGCAGACGACCGGTTACGTCTAGCCACTTGGTGATTTGGTATTTCAAAGAGCCGTTGACCATGTAGCGTCCCTTCTTATTGGTGCGTACCATACGGTTGGCTATCCAGTAAGGGTTTTGCATACTCAGAGCATCACCAAAGTTCCAGTTCTGCATATAGATAAGGCGTGTAGGATCCCAAATTTCGTATGTGCGGATAGCATCGAAACTCTCGCCACGTGGGAAGAGGTATGCGGCAGGGATAGGATTGAAATATTCACCTTGTGCAGTGAGGTTCTTGTCGTTTTCAAGGATGTAGTTGAAACCGAAATCAAAAGTCAGTTTATCATCCAAAAAATGTGTTGTGTTGCGGAAAGTGAAGTTATAGCGATTGTAGCTATTGTTAGGCATGATACCCTTGGCATTTGTCGTACCTACCGAGAGATAAGTCTGATTCTTGTCAGAACCTACGGTCAAAGACACATTGTTCTGTATATTGCTACCTGTACCAAAGAAGTTTTTGGGTTCATAGTTTCCAAACTGCGACTCAGCTTTGGCTCCCCAAGATGCCACTTCATTCTGCCTGTTGACATAAGAGTTTTGAAATTGAGGCATGATGAATGGGCGGTTGAACTGTGAACTGTTGGAAACGCTCACTTGGATACGGCCTTCTTTGCCCTTCTTGGTGGTAATCATGATGACACCTTGGGCTGCTGCCGAACCATAAAGAGCTGCTGCGGCAGGACCACTGAGCACAGAGATGCTCTCAATGTCTTCTGGATTGATATCGGCGATGCCTTCTGAACCGGGCTGTGAGCCATATCTTCCGTTGGCTACTTCGCCTTGGCTGGTGTTGGTCATGGGTACTCCGTCTACCACATAGAGTGCTCCGTTACTCTGGGTAATCGATTTAGGACCACGCATCACTACACGAGCTGCACCACCGGCACCCGAAGCTGAAGAGTTGATGTTGACACCGGCCACCTTACCGGCCAAAGAATTCATGAAGTTAGCACTCTTTACGGTGTTCACATCCTCACCTCCTACCTTCTGTACATTATAACTCAAGGCTTTCTCAGAGCGTTTGATGCCAAGCGCTGTTACGACAACGTCACTCAACGTATGGGCTTCTTCGCGCATCACGAGATCCATTTTGTTGCGTCCTTGCAATTCCACTTCTTGGGTTGCATAACCAATATAAGAATAAACCAGTACGGGATTGGCCACATCTGTGGTGAAGACGTAATGGCCGTCAAGGTCGGTTACGGCTCCAAGCGTAGAACCTTTCACCTGCACGCTGACACCTATCAGTGGCTCGCCATTGGCATCGGTGACGGTTCCCTCAATCTTGTGGCTTTCGCTGGTACGCTGTTGAGCTTGTTGTTTCTTTTGCTGTTCGGTAGCTTTACCCTTGGAGAGATAAACTACATCATCGACAATCTTATAGGTGATGTCTGTTCCTGCGAAGAGCTTGTTGAGCACATTAGGCAATGGCTCATCCTTGGCGGTAACGGCATTGACCTCTACCTTTGCCAATACATCGTTGTAGAAGAAACGATACTTGGATTTGGTTTTCAATTGTTTAACTACAGCTTCGAGCTTGGCGCGTGGAGTTACGAAGTTCACTTGTGCCTTCATGCCTTGCATGGGAACGCAGAGTAGGAAGAGCACCAAGATGGTCTTACATAACGTCAAACCATGTTCATAGTGTTTATTGTCCATAGCTGGAAATGAATTTATTGTTTTAAGTTATTAAAAAATGGTTTAAGTTGCGGAACCCCGCAATATATGATAGCTTTTATAATGATAACAATCCTTTGCAGAGAATTGCGTATCCTAAAACTATTTTTTTTATTATTTTTCTAATTAGTCTGCCAAATAGTAGTTCTGTTAGGTCTTTTAGCTGTGAGTTAAAATAATTAAAAAGCGCAAGGTAGTGTTGCTTTCTCGCGTGAAATACGTAATTTTACATGACTAATATCTAAAGAAGCGCGTGATAGATGAATATTACAGAAGATGATTTTAGGCTGATTTTCAGGGAGTTATATTCGCCCTTGGCCTATTATGCATCGCATTTGGTGGACGAGGATGAGGTGAAAGATCTTGTCCAAGAGGCCTTTGTGGAACTCTGGAAATATCGAGAAAGTATGACCGACCGTGAGCACATGAAGGCTTTTCTCTACCGAGCAGTGTATAGTAGGGCTATCAATATAATGAAACATAAGGCTGTGGTGAAAGATTATCAAGATGCCCGTACACAGATAGAGGCAAGTCGTATGGACTTCTTTCATCCGGAACACAATGATGTCATACGCTATATGGAGAGTCGGGAACTCCACCAACAGATTCATACGGCTATTGATGAACTACCCGACAAGAGGCGACAGGCATTCGTGATGAGCTATGTTCACGGTATGAAAAATAAAGAGATTGCCGATGTGATGGAAGTTTCCGTTCGTACAGTCGATGTACATGTCTATAAAGCACTGTGCTATCTGCGCGATCGGCTGGCTTTTCTCAAGAAGAAATAACATTTTTTTGCTTTTTCGCAATACGCTATTTTTTCTTTAAAGGTGTTTCTATATATAAAAGGTAAATAAGAAATTAAAATCAGGATATTACGACAGCATGAATTTTAAACTAATAAAAAACTACATATTGGGTAAGGACTCGCACGCCGATGATACGCAACTCCTTGATTGGTTGCGCCAGTCTAAGGACAATGAGCGCATGCTCTTCAGTGCCGAGTTGGCTTATCGTGAAGGACTACGCAGGCCTCAAGACGCTATACCTGATATTAATAAGGTGGAAGCATCACTATTCGACGAGATTCACCGGTTGGAAAATCGACGTGCCAAAGTGCGTCGACTTGTATGGACACGCTATGCTGCTGCCCTCACCATTGTAGTGGTGGGAGGTGCTGTTGCTTTATGGTCTATGCTGAAGAATCCGCAAATGACAACTGTTACGGCCAACGGTAGGGTGCTGGCAGTGACGTTGCCCGACAGTACAAAGGTGTGGCTTAATAAGAATGGTACGATTAGTTACCCCCGCAATTTCGATGGAGACGAGCGTAGGGTAGAACTTACGGGCGAGGCCTTGTTTGAAGTTACCAAGAATCCGACAAAGCCTTTTATCGTCAATAGTAAGGGAGTGGAGACGCGTGTTTTAGGTACCGTTTTCGACTTTAAGACTGAAGCGGGCAATGGACAGGAAGAGGTGACATTGCTGGAGGGGCGTCTTGAAGTATCAGGTCTTGATGGAGAAGGCAAGGTTATCATCAAACCAAACCAGAAAGCTATCATTAATAAGAATTTGCACACCATGGAGGTGAAGAACGTCTATGCACAGCTAGAGGCTGTATGGCACGATGGCATGATTCCGTTTGAGAATATGTCGATTGCCGATATTGCGCTTGTGTTGTCGCGTTTTTATGGTGTAGATATTACTTTGGCCGACAATATGGACCGCCGACAGACTTATTCGGGCTATATACGTCGCAATGAAACCATCGACTCTGTATTGAATGCGTTGACCTATACCATTCCTTTCCGCTATCATACCAGCGGTAAGCATATCACACTGGAACGCAAATAAAACTCTCGGAGACAGTAAATGATTCCTCTGTCTACCTTGTTTTTATATTTCATACCGCCCCAACGGCTACTGAAAACGAGTCTCTTCGTAGTCTCTTCTTCAGTTCTCGTTGGGGCGGTATTCTTTTGTCTTGTATCTTTTAGTATGCGCCTGTTCGATAGCTAAGTTTATTCTCGTATAACAACATTAAAAACCTTGAGATTTTAATGCTTTCATGAAGCCTTCCGACAAAGCCTCATTATCTTTCTTGGTATAGCGAATATCCGTGAAGATCTGAGCCAAAGTCTCTTTGTCATTGATTTCTACGAAGTGCTTATTTTCTTCCAATTGCTCCTTTGGTGTGTAGTATTCATCAATACTCTGTGGCGTATAGTCGGTGTAGATTTCTTGATGAATGAAAGCTTTCAACGGCAAACGGTCACTGAGTGCCGGCTCCTCGTCGGGCCAACCTACGGTCAGTGTGGCCACCGGCATCACGAGTTGAGGCAGTTTTAGTGTATCAATGATGAGTTGCGGCATATAGATGGTAGTGCCAAGGAAGCAGGTTCCCAATCCGACTTCTTCTGCCAAACACGTAAAAGTCTGCGTGTAGAGCAGGGCATCTGTCGCTGCATTCATGAACGAGAGGAAGTTGTCGTATCCCGGAACGGCCTTTCTATTCTCTGCCCAGACGCTTGTTCGGCGAAAATCGGCGCAGATAGTGAGTACCACGGGAGCTCCTGTTACCATCGGTTGATTGAAGTGTGCCGGTGCCAAGGCGGATTTTCGCTGCTCATCGCGTGTCACGACAACACTGTAGAGTTGCAGGTTTCCCATCGTGGGAGTTCGTCCGGCTGCCTCCAACAAGTCGTTTAACAGTTCTTCGCTCACTTCCTTTTGGCTATATTTACGAATTGTTCTTCGTCTTAATATCGTTTCTTTCATGTTTGCAAAGATAATAAAAACGAAGATAACAGAAAATATTTAACCTGAAGTTATTTGTCACTCTAAGAAGAAATAGTATTGGTAAAAAAATGTCGAGAAAACGAGAAAAATTCTCTTTTACTATGTATGTTTTTACTATATTTGCCTTGTAAACATTCTAAAAAGGTGGTAATGGATATTAGACGACAACTTGAAAAGCTTGGTAGTGTGCCTTTTAGTGCAGACGTTTTAAAGTCTATGATGCGTGATATAAAAGCTCCCGATAAGAAACTTTCGTATATGGAAAGGCAGGAAGATATTATTCGTTTAAAGCGAGGGCTGTATATTGTGTCCCCGGAGGTAAGTCGTGTACATATTTCAACATCCTTAGTTGCCAACCATCTCTATGGGCCTTCTTATGTATCGTGCCTTACAGCGTTACGCCATTGGGGCATGATTCCCGAACAAGTCTACTCCATCCAGTCTATCACAACGAAGCGTTCAAATCAATTTGATAACTCTGTAGGGCGCTTTGAATACCTTCATGTCGATGTAGACTATTATCCTATAGGCGTTAAGATAGTCAATGAAGATAATCTTTCGTACCTGATGGCATCGCCTGAAAAGGCTTTATGTGATTTGATAGTGACGACACCATATTTGAATATGAGGTATCGCCAAGAATTACTCCGTTATTTAGAAGAAGATTTGCGATTGGACATGGACGAATTCCGTGCGATGGATGCCTCTGTATTTGAAGCTTGTGCTACTGTCGGGAAAAAGTCTGTTTTGATTCAAAATATAGCTAATATACTGCGCTCATGAATGATATTTTTGATAATATGCTTGCTGCCCATCGGCGAACCACAGACAGTGACAATCGCAATGCGATGTATGAAGTGACTCAACAGATAGCTTTGGCAGGGCTTTATAGAGGTGGTTTTTTTGAAAAGGCAGCTTTCTATGGAGGTACATGTTTGAGAATCGTACATGGATTGAATCGCTATTCTGAAGATATGGACTTCTCGTTGTTGCAAAAAGATAATGACTTTAAGATTGAGAATTATTTTGATGCGATTGTCACCGAGTTTAAAGCGTTGGGACGTGAGCTTGTAATTACCAAGAAAGACAAAAAGAATTTTGGAAAGGGTGAGTCGGCTTTCTTGAAAGATACTACTGAAGTTTACGACCTAACATTCCAAACAGAGAAGAGCATTACGGTGAAAATAGAAGTAGATACCGCTCCTCCGCTTGATTTTCAGACAGAACAAAAGCTTATACTTCAGCCTTTTTCTTTTATGGTTAGATGTTTTGCCTTGCCCGACCTCTTTGCTGGAAAACTCCATGCGCTAGTATTTCGGAATTGGAAAAACCGTGTAAAAGGTCGCGATTGGTACGATTTTGAATGGTATATACGGCATGGTATACCGCTCGACTATCGCCATTTGCGAGAGCGCATACGTGAATTTAACGGAGTAGATATGAGTGTCGAGCAGTTTCTGATGCTGCTGCGAGAACGATTGTTGACTGTAAACCTAGATCAAGTGAAGACAGATGTTCGTCCATTTATTCTTGATGCTACTGCCATAGATATATGGTCGAACGACTATTTCGTACAATTAGCCGACCATCTGCGTATTTTATAGCAGTCTGCAAAGGCTTAGCAGCAATGCTGCCAAGCTTATTCAGCAATGCTGTTTAGCCTAGGCAGCGATGCTGGTAAGCAGTTGCAGTAATCTCTTTTCAGTTCTTTCTCAAGGAGAGAGAGGAGGAAATAAGGGGTTAGAGAAGAGAGAAGAGGGGTGTATTATGGAGCTTGTTTTCATTTGTTTTTGACTTTTTATATAGAGTATTTAGTGTTATTTATTTTCAAAATGAAACGTTTTGTGAGAACAAATTCATAGTAAAGAGTTTGCAAGTTACTCAAAATGGGAAACTTTCAGCTATTCTCTTCGAGAAAATGTTCTCTGTTTTAGAAAACTTGGGCGTGTTAATTATGAAATTAATCTACCGAAAAGAGGAGATTAAGTGAAATATATTATGTACATTTGCAACATAAATCCTACTGATCAAAACAAACATGGAAAAGAATAAGATTTACTCTTATGAAGAAGCTTTTCAGGCTTCTTTGAAGTACTTTGACGGTGATGAGCTGGCTGCTAGAGTGTGGGTTAATAAGTATGCGATGAAAGACAGCTTCGGAAATATTTTCGAACAGAGTCCCGAAGATATGCATTGGCGTATCGCAAATGAAATCGCACGTATTGAAAAGAAATACCCGAATCCGATGTCGGCACAAGAAGTGTTCGACTTGATGGATCACTTTCGCTATATCGTTCCGGCCGGTAGTCCGATGACCGGTATCGGAAACGATCACCAAGTGGCTAGCTTGAGCAACTGTTTTGTAATTGGTTTGGATGGCGATGCCGACAGTTATGGCGCTATCATGCGTATCGACGAGGAGCAAGTACAGCTGATGAAGCGTCGCGGTGGAGTAGGGCATGATCTGAGTCATATCCGTCCGAAAGGCTCACCGGTGAATAATTCGGCATTGACAAGTACTGGTCTTGTGCCTTTCATGGAGCGTTATAGCAACTCTACGCGTGAGGTAGCGCAAGATGGTCGTCGCGGTGCGTTGATGCTCAGCGTGAGTATTAAGCATCCCGATAGTGAGGCTTTTATCGACGCAAAGATGACAGAGGGCAAGGTTACAGGTGCCAATGTATCGGTGAAGTTGGACGATAGGTTCATGCAGGCTGCCGTCGATGGTAAGCCTTATGTACAGCAATATCCCATAGATGGCAACAATCCTAAGGTGTCGAAGGAAATCTCTGCCAAGGCTTTATGGGAGAAAATAGTGCATAATGCTTGGAAGAGTGCTGAGCCGGGTGTATTATTTTGGGATACGATTCTTCGTGAGAGCATTCCCGATTGCTATGCCGATTTAGGCTTCCGCACGGTAAGTACCAACCCTTGTGGTGAGATTCCATTGTGTCCTTACGACTCTTGCCGTCTGTTGAGTATCAATCTTTATAGTTATGTAGAGAATCCATTCACGGATAAAGCTATCTTCAATTTCGAGAAATTCAAGAAGCATGTGCAGTTGGCACAGCGCATCATGGACGATATCATAGACTTGGAGATGGAGAAGATAGACCTCATCATGAAGAAGATAGAGGTCGACCCTCAGAGCAACGAGGTGAAAGGAGCAGAATATCATCTATGGGAAAAGATTCAGCGTAAGAGTGGTATGGGACGTCGTACAGGGGTAGGTATCACTGCCGAAGGCGATATGCTGGCTGCTATGAATCTGCGTTACGGCACCCAAGAGGCTACCGACTTCAGCGTAAATGTGCATAAGACTTTGGCATTGAATGCTTATCGTAGTTCGGTAACGATGGCTGAAGAGCGTGGAGCATTTGAGATTTACGATGCGAAGCGTGAAGCTGCCAATCCTTTCGTGCTGCGTATCAAAGAGGCAGAACCAGAGTTGTATGCCGATATGGAGAAATATGGTCGTCGTAACATTGCTTGTTTGACCATCGCTCCTACGGGTACTATCTCGCTGATGACACAGACGACTAGTGGTATTGAGCCTGTATTCATGCCGTTCTATAAGCGTCGTCGCAAGGTGAATCCCAATGATGCCGACGTACATGTGGACTTTGTCGATGAGGTGGGCGACTCGTTTGAAGAGTATATCGTGTACCATCGCAAGTTCTTAACATGGATGCAGATCAACGGTTACGACCCCAACAAGCGCTATACGGCAGAAGAGATAGAGGCATTGGTGGCTAAGTCGCCTTATTATAAGGCTACGGCTAACGATGTAGACTGGCTGATGAAGGTGAAGATGCAAGGCGCTATTCAGAAATGGGTAGACCATTCTATCAGCGTAACAGTGAACCTGCCGAGCAACGTAGACGAAGAACTCGTGAACCGTCTGTACGTAGAGGCATGGAAGAGTGGATGTAAAGGATGCACCATTTACCGCGATGGAAGTCGTTCGGGTGTGATGATTTCTGTGTCGAAGAAAGATAAGAAGAAGGAAGAAAATAAAGAAACACCGGAACCATTGACTGCTCCGGCACCTCCATGCCATCATACAGAGGTGACCGAAGTGCGCCCGGCAGAGTTGGAATGTGATGTCGTGAGATTCCAAAACAATAAGGAAAAGTGGGTGGCTTTCGTAGGTCTGCTCAATGGTTATCCTTATGAAATCTTCACCGGATTGCAAGATGATGAGGAAGGTATCGTGTTGCCAAAGACCGTTACCAAAGGTAAGATTATTAAGAAAAAGAGTGAAGACGGCAGTAGTCGTTACGATTTCCAGTTTGAAAACAAGCGTGGTTATAAGACGACAGTGGAGGGTTTGAGCGAGAAGTTCAACCCCGAATATTGGAATTATGCCAAGTTGATTTCTGGTGTTTTGCGTTATCGTATGCCTATTGACCATGTGATGAAGTTGGTAAGTTCGCTCCAGTTGAAGGATGAAAGTATCAATACATGGAAGAACGGTGTAGAGCGTGCGCTGAAGAAGTATATCACCGACGGCACTCAGGCAAAGGGGCAGAAGTGCCCGGTTTGTGGTAACGAGAGTTTGGTATATCAAGAGGGATGCTTGATTTGTACCAACTGCGGTGCCAGTCGCTGCGGATAAAGCCGTAGATAAAGTTAATAGAGATGTTCCGCGGGACGGCAAATGCTGTATCGTGGAATTTCGGATATAATACGACCCATATGAAATTGAAAGAAAGTTTCATTTGTTTGAATGGTTTGCGGTATCATGCTTTCCACGGTGTGCTGCCGCAGGAACGCCTTACGGGCAATGACTATGTGGTGAATCTGAAAATAGGTTATGACGTATCAAGAGCCATTCGGTCGGACCATGTGGACGACACGTTGAACTATGCCGACATATATCTCGTGGTATCCACTTCCATGTTGGAACCTTGCAATCTGCTGGAACGTGTGGCCGGAAATATAGGTCAGCGCCTATTGACACAATTCCCGGATATGCAATCGGTCGAAGTGGAGGTAGTGAAAGAAAACCCTCCAATGGGAACGGATGCGGGGAACGCAAGCGTGAAACTACTTTTAATAAATGATAAAACCTAGATGTAGATAGTGGTTTTGTAATATTAAATCATTACCTTTGTCAATTATACCTCTATGATAAATAAGAAAATATTGTTCTCATTGATAACATTGCTGTTGGTTGCAATCACTTCTAACGCTGCCAACCGACGTTTTACCCTTGTTATCGACCCGGGACATGGTGGTCATGATACGGGAGCTATGGGGGCATTTTCCAAAGAAAAAGATATAAATTTGACGATTGCACTGGCTTTTGGTAAGTTGGTGGAGCGTAGTTGTCCTGATGTGAAGGTAGTATATACACGCCGTTCGGATGTATTTATCCCTCTGAAAGACCGTGCAGATATAGCCAATCGCAACAAGGCCGACTTGTTTGTGTCGGTTCATACGAATGCACTGCCGGGTGGACACATCGCTCGTGGATTCCAAACTTATACGCTTGGTAGTGGAAGAGCGAGTGGTAGCAAGCGTGGCATCGTACAAAATCTGGAAGTGGCAAAGCGCGAGAATGCTGTTATTTATCTAGAGAAAGACTATCGGCAGACCTATCAGGGCTTTGATCCAAACTCGTCTGAGAGCAATATCATGTATGAGTTTATACAAGATAAGAATATGGAACAGAGTGTGGCTTTGGCAAAACTGATGCAACGCAATGTTTGTTCGGCTACCGGTCGTGCCGATATGGGGGCGCATCAAGATAATCTAGCTGTATTGAGATTGTCGTCTATGCCTAGTTGTCTGTTGGAATTAGGATTTATCTCCACGCCCGATGAGGAGCAGTTTTTGAATACTGCCGATGCTGTAGACCGCTATGCGAAGGGTATATTCAATGCTTTCGTGGCTTATAAGTCGAAATACTATGGTGGTGATATTGTTGTGCCTTACAAGGTAACTGAACCGGTAAAGTCGACCATTCCGAATATAGTGCCCGATCAATATAAGGAGTCTGAAACTCCGGTACCCGCAGTGGAGCCGGTGCAAGAGACAGATAATCGACCCGTATTTAAGGTGCAAGTGTTGACTTCCGGTCATAAACTCAGTACCAAGGAAAAGACTTCTCGAGGCTTGGAAGATGCCGATTTCTATCAAGAGAATAATACATATAAATATACATATGGTGCTTCGAACGACTATAATGAAATAAATAGATTGCGTATTCAGTTGCGTGATAAATTCCCGGAGGCTTTTGTTATAGCCTTTAAGGGCGATATGAAGATGGATGTGAGGGAAGCTATCAAGGAGTTCAAGCAAAACAAATAATCAATAAGCGAAATGAAGAAAATGTTCACAAGGGAGGTTAAGATAGCCATTGTAGCCATAATGGGCGTGACAGTCTTGTATTTTGGGTTGAATTATCTCAAAGGAATGTCGATATTCTCTAATAAATATACATACTATGTGAAGTTTACGGATATCAGCGGACTGTCTTCTTCCAATCCTATCTATGCTGATGGCTATCAGGTGGGAGTGGTGAAAGCGATAGAATACAATTATAATCAGGCTGAGAATATTTTGGTAAAAATCGATGTAGATAATAATCTTCGAATCCCAAAAGGTAGTTCGGCAGAGATTGTAAGCGACTTCATGGGCAACGTGAAGATGAATATTCTCATGGCTAATAACCCACGTGAACGTATGGCTTTGGGCGATACCATCATAGGAGTTATCAATGGTGGCGCACTAGCACAGGCTGCTTCGATGATGCCGACGGTACAGAATATGTTACCCAAATTGGATAGTATCTTAACGCGTGTGAATCAATTGCTGG
Source organism: Prevotella sp. DNF00663 (assembly GCF_001553265.1). Taxonomy (GTDB): domain Bacteria; phylum Bacteroidota; class Bacteroidia; order Bacteroidales; family Bacteroidaceae; genus Prevotella. Next base: position 63,499 of record NZ_KQ960645.1, read on the forward strand.
CTAATCCGGCCATAGCGCAGATTCAAGAGAATGCACAACAGGTATCGGCAAACTTGACTACGACCACGCAACAGCTTAATACGCTGATGGCAGGGCTGAATAAGAACGTGCCCGGAATGATGACAAAGGCAAATACGGTGCTTGATAATACAAATCGGTTGACAGCTAATTTGGCTGCTGTGGATGTTGCCGGGACAATGGCTAAAGTCGATGCTACGATAGCTAATGTGCAGTCTGTGACAGCTAAACTGAACAACAATGAGGGGAGTTTGGGCTTGTTGATGAACGATGCAAGTCTTTATAACAATCTGAATGCAACCATGTTGAGTGCCGACTCTCTGCTTAATAACTTGCGTGAACATCCCAAACGCTATGTTCATTTCTCACTCTTCGGACGCAAGGATAAATAGTTAATTCGATAAAAGGATTAAAATTGTAATTATTTAAAAATGGTCTAAATAATTCGTTTGAATGTTTCACGGCTTCTTGAATGGCTCGAAACACGTTTTATAGTAGGCGATTCAGGCAATGTTTATACCATGCTTGCGTACAAGGACTGTAAAGTTGTGGAAGCCGTGTAATGTCCGTAATATCAAGAGGTTGTAATTATGAAAGCCTATTTATACAACTTTGAATTCTCAAAAAGGCTAAATATCACAGTATAAAGGGGTTAGAGCATATTTCTTAAAAAACGCTAAACTGGGCTCATTTGTTTTATTCATAATTCTTTGCTAAATTTGCATTCACGTTAATAGACTGAGAGTCGAAAGACATACTAAATAAGAATAAGTTTCAAATGAAGATGAGTCCTGATGCTTGTTGGGGCAAAGCCCTTACGCTCATAGCTGAAAATGTGAGCCAACAGCAATTTGCGACATGGTTCAAGTCGATTGCCTACGAATCATTCGATGCGGAGACGAAAACGCTTCTTTTGCAGGTTCCCAGCTTATTTGTATATGAATATCTGGAAGAAAACTACATAGACCTGCTGAGTAAAGTGCTTTGTCGTACCTTCGGAGAGGGTGTGCAATTGCGTTACCGTGTCGTTACTGATAAGGAACATAAGCTTTCTCAGGACTTAATGGCTGATCCGGCAGATGCTGTGGAGCGCACTCCAAAGAAGAATGCAAATCAATCTCCGACGACACTTGATGCCGCTCAACCGCAACAAATCGACTCTCAACTGAACCCACATCTTACTTTTAAGAACTATGTGGAGGGCAATAGCAACAAGCTTCCACGCAGTGTGGGACTCTCAATAGCCGAACATCCGGGTAATAACCAGTTCAACCCGATGTTTATTTATGGTCCTTCAGGCTGTGGAAAAACCCACCTTATTAATGCTATAGGGTTGAGAACGCATCAGTTGTATCCGGAAAAGAGAGTACTATATATCAGTGCCCGACTCTTTCAGGTGCAATATACGAATGCTGTTTTACAGAATACGACCAACGATTTCATCAACTTCTATCAGACCATAGATATGTTGATAGTTGATGATATACAAGAGTGGGCCACCGCAACTAAGACACAAGACACCTTCTTCCATATCTTTAACCACCTATTCCGTAACGGAAAGCGTATCATTTTGGCTAGTGATAGACCTCCGGTCGACCTTAAAGGCATGAACGAGCGATTGCTTACCCGTTTCTCTTGTGGCTTGATAGCGGAGTTGGAGAAGCCAAATGTGGAGCTTTGTGTGGATATCTTGAAGAATAAGATTCATCGAGATGGCTTGCATATCCCTGAAGATGTGGTGATGTTTATTGCTTCGACAGCAAATGGAAGTGTCCGCGATTTGCAGGGAGTTATCAACTCTTTATTGGCTTATAGCGTGGTTTACAACTGCGATATAGACATGCGACTAGCCGAACGAGTTATCAAACGGGCTGTCAAGATAGACGATAAACCTTTGACGATAGATGAGATTGTGGAGGCTGTATGCAATCATTTCAATGTTACACCGACCGCTGTAAATAGTAGAAGTCGCAAACGCGACTTGGTAGAAGCGCGCCAAGTGTCGATGTATTTGGCTCAGAAATATACCAAGATGCCTGCTTCTCGCATCGGGAAATTAGTAGGTAATCGTGATCACTCGACCGTTATTCACAGTTGTTCGCAAGTGGAAATACGGAGAAAGACCGACCATTCTTTCAGCGATGAGTTGGTATCAATAGAGAATACCTTTAAACTAAAGAAGTAAAATGATATAGCCTTGAAGAAATTCAAGGCTTTTTTGTGCCTTTTAATCCCAAATATAAGGGCAAAAAAATAGCGCCATAATCTCACGATCTCAGCGCTAGGTATTTACTAAAATAAATTAACTCAAGTCTTTCCGCACTCTCACGAGCTTAGAAACAACCTCTCACAAAGGTGAGATTTATATATATGCGAAAATTTTCAAAAGTCATACATGGTCACTGTATCAAACCAAAAACCACGTTATAGTTGCAAAGATAAATAAAAAAATGAATGTAGCATACATCTTCCTCATCTTTTTTGGAAAGAATATGAAATTATATTTGAATTTTGAAATGGATGTATATAGGAATCACTTAAAGTCTCTGAAGACCATATAGTAGGCATTGGCATGAAATTCTATCTTTTCTCCAAGCGATTCATTCAGTGTACCTTGCCACCATTGTTCATACGCATAGCTTTGCCATTTCAGTCCTTTGCTCTTGATTTGTGAGCATCCGAAGTTGAAAATACTAATCTGTTGCCCCGGCCAACTCTCAAAGGTAGAGTCTTTATATGCAGGAGTAAACAGGCCATGATCGGTTATCATGGTTGGTTGTATGGCCATATTTTTCAGGTAGCGCACCATTAACGAGATGTTTCCCAAGGCATGGTCTTCTCGCTTCCCCGTTGCTCCAAGGTAGGCAATGTGACGCATTCCTAGCCTCATACAGTGCCGTGTAGCTTTGGACAAGTCGTTGTCGTCCTGCTCGTGCACTTCGTGGAAGATGTCGGCATACTGCTGTTTTAAGTCAGGAGAGAGTGAATCGCCGTCTCCAATGATGGCATCGGGCGTGTAGCCTCTATCAATACACTCGGCCGCAGCACCATCGCAACAGCATAGATATGTTGCTTTAGCCAATATAGCTAATGGTAATGAGTGGGTAGGGAAGTCGCCTGCCGCCAATACAACGGCGTCGAACTCTGTATCAGGCGTTATGAGTGGATAGTCCATCGTTCATCATTCTTTTCCATTTGTAGTATCCCATGATGGCAATCACGACGTACAAGGCATATAGTCCAGCCTTAAATGGTATACCTTTATATAAATATAGCACGGCCAGCACAGCATCTACAACAATCCAAACAAGCCATTGTTCCACATATTTACGTGCCAATGCCCACAGGCCTACGAAACTTAAGGCGTTGGCAAAACTGTCTGTAATAGGAACATTGCTGTTGGTAAAGGTAATTAAAATCCGGTAAATAATGGCCCATGTCACGAGAAAAGCTATGGTTACAGGTAACCATAGCTTTTTTTTCATTCTAGTGATGGGCATCTCTTCGCCCTCGTGTTGATTGCGTTTCTTGCCGAATTTCCAAACCAGATACCCATAGATAGCTGCCGATGTGTAGTAGATGGCCATACCAAAATCGGCATACAGTCCTGCTTCATAGTAGAGAAAGATGTCTACTAGAGGCATGATAATACCTGTAAGCCATAGATAGATGCTGGCATTATACTCCTGCCAGATGTAGATGAGGCCTAAGATGGTGGCCGTTACATCCAGCGTTAGCAGGAAGTCGGGACTGTTTAGAAATTCTTGCATCGTATGTTTGTTTAGAAGTTGATGGATAGATGAGCCATCCAGTTGAATGGGGCCGAGGGCGCAAAACCTGCTTTGTTGAGTTTGTCTTTGGTATATGCGATGACCTTTCCGTTACCATCGGCCTTGTAGTTGGGCGCTGCCCATCCGTTATTATCATATTTGGCGCTGAACAGATTGTATAATGTTACACCGATAGTGGCATCTTTCAAGCCCAGTTTTTTGAGTCCAAAGTGGTAAGCCAAGTTCAGATTGGTGTTGAAATGTCCATCTATCAGCATGCTAACCTTGGTCTCCTCTCCGTTTTTACCATACGAAACATACTCCTTAAAACCTGTATTAGTGAGGTATTGGTCGCTGATATACTGGCTCTGAAGACTAGCTGTGAAGCCTTTATAGTCGAACGAGAAGATGTTGTTGAAGATGAGATCGGGCGAGAAACTCAATGGAGTATCACCCAAATTCAATGGCTTTTCTGTCTTCGAGTCGGTCACTGTCCAGTCTTTTGCACGGTTTTTACTCCATGTAGTGTTGGCATCCCAGCGGAACCAATCGACCGGTTTCCATGAAGCTTCCAACTCCAATCCCATGCGATAACTATGTCCTGAGTTGTCGTTGCTGGCTTTCATTTCGCCTATTTCGTTCAATTCTCCCGTCAGTACAAATTGGTTACGATAGCTCATATAGTAGAAGTTGGCACCTGCCGAGAACTTTTTGCTCTGGTATTTATAGCCCACTTCCAAGTCGTTCAATTGCTCTGCTTTCAAACGAGTGCCTATGTTATCCTCATAGTCGTTGCGAGTTGGCTCTTTATGTGCGATGGCATACGATGCATACACCTTGTGATTGGCTGTAATATCGTAGTTCAATCCGAATTTGGGATTGAAGAAATCATAGTTGTCTTTCATACCATAAACCACTTGTTTCGTTCCATCCCACTTGTCGGTAGGCCCATTTAGCTTATAACTTATGTGGCGATACTGTAGATCGATGAATGCACTCAGTCCCTTGTAGAACTCCCAATTTACCTTACCATATACGTTTCCGTCAACCTTTTCCGATGAGTTGCGATAATATTCCGTATCGGGGGAGAGTGCAGGCGAAACGATATACTGATTTGTCTCCTTGTCATTTGCGTCCTTTACTACGTAATATGGACTTCCTGCCCATTTCACCCGGCCGAAGTGATCGCCCTCGTATTTGTTCCAACCACCGCCTATTGTAGCCGTTAATCCGCTCAGATTGTTATAGTTCAGGCTCGCAATAGCTCCGTAGAAATCATTATCCATCTTCTTTTGGCGTACTAAATCGCCCAGCATGTTCCAATCTTCAGTCAAGTGGAATTGTGCCCACGAGCGCTTGCTTTTATACTCTTCGTAATAGCCTTGGCCTTTGGTATAATGTAAAGCTGCGTTGAGGTTCCAGTTACGATTGATAACTTGGTTCCATATTAACTGATAGTGTTGTTGGTGATAGTTGTCGGTCTGTCCGTCATAATAATGTACATTGCCGTCACGATCGCAGTATTCGCCACACGAATTATATCTACGTCCATACAGACTTTGCTCGTATTTCGACGCATAATTCCAAGCATGATAGGTCTGTTCCATACCGTTGAAGGTGATAAACTTCACCATCGTGTTGTCGCCGAAGTATCCTGCCTGTACGAAATAAGAATTTAGTTTGGTGAAAGCACGGTCCAAATAACCCTTACTACCGATGTTCGACAGTCTACCTTGGATTCCCCAGTGGCCACCCAGCAGTCCGGTTCCGAAGCGCAATGTCTCCTTATGCGAATAGTACGATCCACCCGAAAGATCCAATCCGATATAGGGTTTCAGTCCGATATTCTCTGTTTGCATATTCAGCGTGGCTCCGAAGGCTCCCGAACCATTAGTTGATGTACCCACACCGCGCTGTATCTGCATGCTCTGAACGCTCGAAGCAAAGTCGCCCATGTTCACCCAGAACACTTGAGCACTCTCTGCGTCGTTCATAGGGATGCCGTTTGAAGTGATGTTAATACGCGAAGGGTCGGTACCACGTACACGCAACGACGTGTAACCGATACCGTTTCCGGCATCTGAAGTCATGGTGACCGATGGGGTGAGTGATAACAGGAAAGGCACGTCTTGGCCGAAGTTTACGGCTTTGATTTGCTTTTGATTGAGGTCGTGATAAGCCACCGGCGTCTTTTTGTTGGCGCGTGTAGATGTCACTTGTACGTCTTGTAGCTCGTAAGTACGCAACGTATCAATCTTTTCTTGTTTGGGATTAATTGCATGAACTGTTGCTGTGCAGGCGAGCACAGACACGAACAATACACTTTTTTTCATGAAAACATTAAAATAAAAATACACAAAAAGGGGCACTTTTCATGTCCTTATCCCTACGCCGGCATTGCCCGGATCAGGTCAGAGGGTCTATTCTCAGCCACGAAATGTCGTGGCACCCCTTAGCCTACAGTCTGTAAACCGCTGCAAAGGTATTGCTTTTTCAGTGAAATCCGTGCTGTTGGAGCAAAAAAAGATGGAAACTATGATTTTTTCACTAAATCTGTAAAATCAGACCAACTTTCTACTTTAAATCCTCTAATATCTCGAACAGATTTCTTAAACCAGTCTTGATAGCCAAAGAATATATTCCCATCTGCGGTCTGTGCAGAAATAACAATTCCTGCATATGGATTGTTTTCTACCTTGATAACTTCTCCTTCTATCCAGTCGGCAAGATGGGTTAGATCGGGTGAAACCAATACTTTGTCTCCAATTTCCATCATATAATTTTTCTTTTTTACAAAAATACAGAATTAAAAATGTATCTATCAAGAGAATCATAATATTTCAACCATCGCTTATTCTTCTTGATTCGCTTCATAGTAATACTCTCTTTTACCCACAATTCAATAACTCATCAACTTGAAGACTTATAAACTTAAATTGCTGCAACGGTTTCGCAGGTTTGTTGCATGGCTTGTTCAGCATCGCTGCAAAGGCGAGGCGGCAAAAGTGAAGAGCCTCTGCACCAAAGTGACAGAGGCTCAGACTTGAGTTTAATTTATTCTTCTAGGATTCTAAGACAGGCGCCCTTGTGTCTTCATTGAAATCGATTTGTATTGATAGTCGACTACGATGAGCAGTATTGGGCGAGTGGTGTACGACTGCACCCTGTCTATCTTCTTAGTGTAACTGAAAGTTAGAGTGTTATTCTTGCATATTTCATTCCATGTTTGTTAGTTTCTATATAAATGTGTAAATTAGCCTTTTCTTGCATTGATGGTCAAGTTTTTTGTTGGATAATCTTCTATTTAAATACGGATGTGAGGCTCTTTTTCGAGATAAGTTTTCAGTAAAAGAAAAAATAAATTCATATTTTTAGTTATAAAATGAGGTTAGCTGTGTCTAATCTTAATATAATGACGAGACACGACGTGAGCAAAAGTGTTCCGCCGGCTACCAAGAAAACACGAACCATCTAGATGTGATGAGATGAAAGCAGCATTGTCATGAATACCATCATAAATATACTAACCTATGTAATAATTTAACCTAAAGCTTATGTGTGGATTAATAAAATCGAGAATGTTTGCCTATGTTTTGGCTGCACTGTTAATGGGGAATCCCCTCCAAATAGTAGCACAACAACAGAAGGTATCGCTCAAACTCAACCAAGTGAGTTTGAAGAAGGCATTAAGCGAAATTGAAAAACGAACTCAGTACAAGTTTAGCTATCGCGATGTGACGCTAGATGGCTGTGCCCCCGTGAGTCTTCAGAAGCAGAATGTCACTGTAGAGGCTGTGTTAAAAGAAATCCTTGAGGAACGTGGATTGGAATACAGATGGGTTCAACCCTCAACTATTATCATCTCGCCTAAGGTAGATGCGAAGTCTCGCAACAAGAAAGCAAGTAAGGCTAGTGGTATGGTGACCGACGCACAGGGTGAACCTGTTATTGGCGCCATAGTACAGGTGGTGGGCAAGAATCGCAGGGCATCTACCAATTTAGATGGGAAGTTTGTCCTCGATACAGAAGAAGGAGATGTGTTGGAAGTCAGTTATGTGGGTTTCCAAACGGTTCGTGTGCGCCCGAAAGATAATCTAAGCGTGGTCATGCAAGAGAATATGGAGTCGCTCGACGAGGTTGTGGTCGTAGGTTATGGCACTCAACGTAAGCGCGATCTTACCGGTTCTATCGCCATGTTGAAAGCCGATGACATGAAATTCGACGGAATTTCGTCGGTAGGGCAGGCACTTGGTGGTAAGGCTGCCGGCCTTTATGTACGTCAGAACAGTGCTCAACCCGGTGGAGGTATCGACATTCTTATACGTGGCGCGGGCAGTGTCAACGCCGGCAACGACCCTTTGTATATTGTTGATGGTTTTCCTATTGCAAAACTTGACCAGCCGGATGGTGGTGATAAAAAGATGAGTCCGGGAACACAAAGCATACTCAACTTCCTAAATCCGAATGACATTGAGTCGATAGAAGTATTGAAAGACGCCTCCGCCACTTCCATCTATGGTGCACGTGCGGCCAACGGTGTAGTTCTCATCACGACCAAGCGTGGTAAGACCGGTAGTGCTAAAGTGTCTTATTCGTATGACTTTTCTTATCAGAAATATTCCGATATCTATAATCTGCTGTCGTTGAAAGAGTGGATGCAGGTGCGTAACGATATGGCCTTAGAAAACTATATGTGGAACAACCGAGTAGCTCCATACGGCACAAAGACAATGAAAGAGGTAGCTGCTAATCCCTATAACGGGATACAATTGAGTTATCCTTATACCGATGCGCAGATTGCGGCAGCCGGAGAGGGTACCGACTGGCTCGGACTGATTACGCGTAACGGCCGTATCAATGAGCACAACGTCAACCTGCAGGGCGGTAGTGACAAAACACAGTATATGCTGTCGTTCAACTACTTCGACCAAAAAGGTATCGTGAAGAACTCCGGTTTGACTCGATACACGCTGAAAACCAACATCGACCAGAGCTTTCTCAAGATATTCAAAGCTGGTTTGAACCTGACGATGACACGTATCAATAATGATAATACACAATTGGGGGCTGCACGTTATGAGAACTCCGGTATTATCCGCTCGGCCATTCAGATGAGTCCGGAGGTGAAAGCCTACGATGTCGAAACGGGTACTTATCCTGTCAATCCCCTGTTGGCCAAACAGCCTAACCCGTACTCGTTGCTGACGAATACCGACCAAGGACGCACTAATCGATTAATCGGTAACGTCTATATAGAGGCTCGTCCGTTAGAAGATTTGCTGTTGCGTGGTGCCTTGGGTATAGATCATGCGCAGATAGATCGTAAGACTTACCAACCTCGCACAACCGTAAATGGTAATGCCAACGGTGGAGTAGCCTATATTTATAATACAAACAACGATCAGTATCTGGCAGAAGCTACGGCCACTTATCACAAGACTTTGGCCGATATCCACAATGTTAATTTCATGGTGGGTGCCTCCTACGAAGAATTTAACAATGATATATCCGAGTTGGGAAACAACAACTTCCTGACTGACGCTTTTCTTTATAACAATATTGACGCCGGAACGGGAACCAAGATAACCAAGTCCAACGCTACGAAAAACAAGATGGAATCTTATTTTATGCGTGCTTCCTACGTACTCATGGATCGCTATCTCTTTACGGGAACCATGCGTGCCGATGGTGCCAGCGTGTTTGCCAAGAACAATAAGTGGGGCTATTTCCCCTCTGTTGCTTTAGGTTGGCTTATCAATGAAGAAAGTTTCTTGAAGCAGACAAAATGGCTTTCGAATCTAAAACTGCGTCTCAGTTGGGGACAGACGGGTAATGCCGACATCGGAACCAGTGCCTTTGCAAGTTTCGCAGCCGAGAATTCCTATGTCAACGGTGACCATAAGACCGTTATCGGTGTAAAGAAAGGTAAGTTTGATAATCCCGACTTGAAGTGGGAAACCACCGAGGAATGGAACTTAGGTCTTGACTTTGGTTTCTTAAAGGGACGTATCAGTGGTTCGATAGATATTTACCAACGCACTATTTCCGACTTGCTCAACTATCGTCTGCTCAACTCTTACCAAGAACTTCCCAAGGTAATGTCGAATATCGGTAAAACACAGGGACGAGGAATCGAAGTAATGCTTAATACTCGTAATATTGAAACGAAAGACTTTGGTTGGACTACCAACTTTACATTTACCATGTATCGCGATAAATGGAAGGAGCGTACACCCGATTGGAAGCCTGCTGTCTATGAGCGGGCCAATGATCCTATTCGTCCCATCTACGCACGTAGAGCCGACCATATCTTACAAATAGGCGAAAAAGCTCCTGCTGCTCAGCCCGATTTGCTGCCGGGTCAGGTTGTCATCAAAGACCTTGACGGTTATAAGCGCGATGCTTCGGGCAATCCAATGACCGATGAAAACGGGCACTTTATACTTACCGGAGCTCCCGATGGCAAGATAGATGATGCCGATACCAAACTTATTGGTTCAAGAGACCCTGGATGGTTGGCTGGTCTCAACAATGTATTCCGCTACAAAGACTTTGAATTTTCGTTCATGTTCAATGGTATGTTCGATCGAAAGATAGAAGATCCCACGATGGCCTTTTACGGTATTAACAGCTATGGTGTGGCAGGCTCAGGAATAAATGGTTTGAAAACCAATCTTGAACGCTGGACACCGACCAATCCTTCTTCCCGATATCCAAGCGCATTCTACAACATGGGACGTGGCAAATACTATACGAGTGGTGACTTTTTCTATCAGAACGCATGGTTCATCCGTCTGCAAAACGTGTCGTTGAGCTACAATTTGCCTAAGAAATTGTTGAGTAAGGTTGGATTTATCAATAGTCTACGCGTGCATCTTTCGGCCAATAACCTTTTTGTGATTACGCCTTATGATGGGCTTGATCCAGAGACTGATGCCTATGAGGCTGCCTATCCCAACGCCAAGACCTATAGCTTTGGCGTGAACATCACATTTTAATATTTCAACAGCATTATATTATGAAACCTTTCAAACAATTCAAATATGTATCCTGTATGGTGGCTTTAAGTTTGGCTACCACCATGTTTACAGGATGTGCCGACCTGAATCCGGTGGATTATTCCGAGATGAATAGCGAACTATTTCCCAAGGTTGAGAGCGATTATACCACACTTGTGAACGAATGCTATCGCTCTATTCGCTCCAGTTGGTTCGATGGCTTGTTCGCCACAGACGACCGAGGATGTGTCGCCCTTAATGACGCGACTACCGAAATACTGACTGCCCGTAGTCATATTTTTAAGAAACAACACGATCTGGACTGGAATTCTACCGACGATTACTTGGTCGGATTCTATTATACGGAGAAGGATCCATCGGGTGGTGGCTTTCGTGATGGCTTTGCCAATGATATTAGTCGTTGCACGTCGGATTTAGCTTATATCGAAAATGCTACTTCTTTGAATGAGGCACAAAAGAAAAAGATGACAGCCGAAGTGCGGTGTGCCCGTGCTTTTATCTCTTATACGCTTTATGATATGTTTGGCCCCTTGATCATTGCGCCACAGAAACTATTGGAAACTCCACGTGAAAATGAGCCTTTGCCACGCATGTCTCGTGAAGAAATGGTGAAATTCATAGAGGCGGACTTGCTTTATGCGGCTGAAAACCTGCCGTCTCCCAATGCGGTTGAATATGGTAGGTTCAGCACCGGACTGGCCAAGATGCTGCTTATTCGTCTGTATTTGCATGAGACAAAGGACGACAAGAGTTATTATGCAAAGGTGGAAACGTTAGCCCGTGAACTGATGCAACCTTCCTTTGGTTATCAGTTGCAGCCGACTTATACACGGATGTTTGAGGTTGGCGGACAGGGAAAAACTAATAAGGAAATCATCTTTGCCTTGCCCGTTAATACCGAAATGGTAAGCTGGAATGACTGGCACATGTTTGTATTGCCGTCTGATTTTGGAAGCAATGGCATGAAAGGCGGCTACCATAGTTTGACGAGTACTTGGCATTTCTACGACGGTTTTGAAGCAAACGACGTGCGCCGCACCTATCTTTTGGCCGAATACACGAGCAACAAGACCGGAAAACTCGTAAAGCGAGGCGATTATCCTAATCTTGACCTCGGCCCCATCCCCATGAAATATGGCTACGATACCGACCTGTTTGGTAACAGCGGACGTAGCAAGATAGACCCCATTCTCTATCGTTATGCCGATGTTTATCTGTCCTTGGCAGAGGCTTTGTATCGCAAGCCTGGAGCTTCGGCTGTCGATAAGCAGGAGGCTTTGAAGTATATCAACGTTATTCGTGAGCGGGCGGGTATAGCAAGTATAGATTATTCGGCCATTGACACGGATGAAAAGTTTGTCGAAGTGTTGCTCAAGGAGCGTTGTCATGAGTTCTGGTGCGAGAACGGACAGTATCGTGCCGACCTTATTCGACTGGATAAATTCATAGAATATGCCAAGACCATCAACGGTTCTCCTTATGCCGAAAAGGCGAAGGAAGTTTATCCTTTACCCAAGAGCGTTATCCTAGATGGTAAAGGCGTGGTCATTCAGAACGCAGGTTACGATTAAAAAATACACAAACGATGGATTACCACACGCTGGTAATCCATCAAAAGATAAGGTATATCGACTTTAATTTTACCGAACAACGGCAATATTATAGAATAAATATTTATGGATCGACGTAGTTTTTTGAAGCGTGCGACAGCATTTGGCATGGCTGCAACCTTGCCCAAGGTGCTGTTGGGTACTTCTCTGGTAGAGCAAGTTGCGGAGTCCCAGTCTTCAGGAGAGAAGTTTTGGGCTTGTCTGATGCATCTTTCCTTTAATTTTGCAGGCCAAATAAAACTGTATGGAGGACTACGAACAGAATTTGAACCCGATATGGCTGTGTGGAACGCGGCCATCGAACGCATGGCTAAAAACCATGTAAACATGCTTTTTATCAATCTGGATGATTCGTTGGCTTGGCACAGTCATCCCGAGATTTCCTTGGCTCATTCGTGGACACACGAACAGTTGCGGGCACAGTTGATCAAGATTAGGAAGGCAGGAATAGAGCCTATTCCGATGTTTAACTTTTCTACGACACATGATGCGTGGCTGGGTAAGTATTCAAAAATGGTGTCATCGGCCAAGTATTATGAAGTTTGCGCCGACTTGATAGCCGAAGCCATCGCGCTCTTCGATACGCCTCGCTTTATTCATTTCGGCATGGACGAAGAACGAATCGACTACCAACTGTCCGATTATATAGTGATACGGCAGCAGGAAACATGGTGGGCCGACTTGTATTTCTACATCGGCGAAGCTATGAAACGGGGCGTTCGCCCTTGCGTATGGGCTGATTACGTGTGGCACCATCCGGATGATTTCTTCAAGATGATGCCCAAGTCGGTGGTACAATGTAATTGGTGGTACACCGAGAAGTTCTCTATCAACGATGTGGCTATCCGTTCTTATCTTGATTTGGCCCGTGAAGGCTATGACGTAATGGCCACCGGTAGTTTTGATCAAGAGAACCCCAAGAGCATTGGAAATACGGTGAAGTTCTGTAGCGAGCATATTGACGGCAATCATCTGTTGGGCTTTATGCAGACATTCTGGAAGCCGACGATAGAAACTTATCGTGCGCCTATCCTACAAGGGATTGACTTGATAGGAGCCGCACGTTCGGAATATGAAAATAAAAGGAGAGCGAAGGTATGAAAGACAGATTGATATGGGGATGTTTAATCCATCTTAGTTTCAACATGTGGGAGGAGTATATATGGCCGGGACGCCCCTTCCGAGGCTATCGACCCGACTTGGAACTGAGCGAACCGCTATGGAATGACGCCATCGAACTGATGGGCAAGAGCGGTGTAAACATGGTTGTTATTGATCTGGGTGATGCCATAAGATACCAGCGGCATCCCGAAATAGCCGTCAATGGAGCCTGGACGGTTGCCCGTTTGAAGCAGGAGTTGCGACGTATGCGGTCGTTGGGTATAGAGCCGATACCTAAATTAAACTTCTCCGCAGGGCATGATACCTGGATGAAAGAATACTCCAAGATGGTTTCTACCGATGAATACTATCGTTTCTGTTCGGATATGATAGCCGAAGTGTGTAGTATTTTCGGCCAGCCTCGCCTGTTCCACATCGGAATGGATGAAGAAGGCTACAATATGCAGAGTACCTACAAGCATGTGGTGGTGCGCAAAAATGATGCTTGGTGGCACGATTTCATGTTTCTGGTGAAGGAATGTGAGCGCCGGCATGCGCAGGCTTGGCTCTGGCCCGACTACATGTTGTGGCACCATCCCGACCAGTTTTTCAGTAAGATGCCTAAGAGCGTGATGCAGAGTAATTGGTATTATGATGAAGAGTTTAATCCCGAATGGGACATGGTGAGGCAGTATATTGATTTAGAAAAACATGGTTACGACCAAATTCCGACTGGTAGTTATCATTTTGAAAATCCTAAAAGTATAGCCAACACCGTGGCTTTCGCAGAGAAATATATCAGTCGGCAACACCTTAAAGGTTTCTTGCAGACGTGGTGGAAGCCTACGATAGAGGAAAACAGAGAGCGCATTCTAAAAGGCATTACACTATTGGGCGAAGCTCGTAAAGCTTATGAAGAACGACATACTTAAAACGATATATTTATGAAATACCTATTCTTTATTTTTCTTTTCAGCTTTATCTGTTCCTTTTCTTCCGCTCAAGTGCCTCATCGAGCGGCCGAAGACGTATGTCATGTGATGGCGCCAGACTACTGGAAGATGTGGAACGATTCTCTACAAGCTGCCATCGACCATGATATTGAGCTGTATAGGAAGGGTACGGCTACCATCGAATTGCCGGAGGTAAAGCCGGGTACGACAATCCGTGTGGAACAACTGACTCATTCGTTTATCTTCGGTGGTAACCTTTTTGTTTACGGACAGTTGGCTACTGAGGCTATGAATCGGAAATACGAAAACACTTTCGGTTCGCTGTTCAATGCCGCAACCATTCCATTTTATTGGAAAATGCTTGAACTGGAGCAAGGGAAACCACGCTTCGAGGGCGGTAGTTCGTATGTTTATCGTAGACCTCCAACCGATCCGATGGTTGATTTTTGCAATCAGAAAGGTATATTGACCAAGGGACATGCCATCATTTATGGCTTGCGGCTGCATGGTCATCCCACGTGGATGCCCGAAGACCGCCATGTGATGGACAGTCTTTTTCAGGCCCATATTCATCGGTTGGCACAGCGATATGGCGACCGGGTGAAGTTGTGGGATGTGGTCAATGAACCCATTGATCAAGCTAACAGAGGACTTATGCCCGATGATTACACCTTCAAATGCTTTCAATGGGCACGCCGGTATTTTCCATCTTCGGTACAACTGAATATCAACGACGTAGACCTTCATGGCCCGGTGGATTTGCATCGTCGCTATGCCGAGCTGACCCGCAATCTTTTGTGTCGTGGTTCGAAGATAGATCACATCGGTATAGAAATGCACATTTTCGATCCTTTGGAAGCTGCCGACATCGCAAAAGGCAAAGACCCCTACATCTCACCAGCACTTTTGCAAGCAAAACTCGATTGTCTGAAGGCTACAGATTTGCCAATTCACATCAGTGAAGTAACAGTTTGCGCACCCGATACCACTGAGCATGGCAAGCTGATTCAGGCTGTGATAGCTCGCAATTTGTATCGGTTGTGGTTCAGTTATCCCACGGTAGAAGCCATTACGTGGTGGAATGTGGTTGATGGTGGTGGTGCTTCGGGCGAGCCTTCCTACTCAGGTATTTACGATAAGCACATGGTTGAGAAGCCTGCCTATACCGTTTTAGATAATCTTATCAATCAAGAGTGGAAGACAAAGTTTGAAACTCGTTTGGCAAAAGACCGTACCTTGCGTTTCCGTGGCTTCCGTGGGAAGTATCTACTGACGTGGAAAGACCGCCGAGGCAAGGAATGTAAAAAAGAAATAGAAGTGAAATAGTGATATAATCATCTTTTAGAAGATATTCAGAATGAAGAAGCATATACTGTTGTTGTTATCATTTTGGTTGACTACCGTCATGGGCATGGCCGATAATCGCTTCGCCGGTGTACAGTCATTGGTAGACCGTCGCGTACCATGGCTTAAAGATAAGGTGATGTTTGAGTTGCTGCCACAGACCGATAAGGTTGAAACTTTCACCTTGGCTACGCATGATGGTAAACTCATTATCAAAGCTACAGGCGAGAATGTGGCTTGTATGGGGCTCAACCATTATTTGGAAGACTACTGTCACCGTTCCATGTCGCACATGGGAGATAACCTTGGACCGGTCAATCGTTTGCCCGAAATAACCTCACCTGTAACTCGTCGAGTTGACATGCCATTGCGTTATGCCCTTAATTATTGCACTTTCAACTATACCATGTCGTTCTACCAATGGGAAGACTGGGAGCATGAATTAGATTGGATGGCTCTTCATGGTGTCAATTTGATGCTCATGCCCATCGGTATGGAAAAGGTTTGGCAGAACACACTCCGCAAGTTTGGCGTCACCGAACTGCAAATTCGCAATTTTATTCCCGGTCCCGGTTATACCGCTTGGTGGCTTATGGGCAATTTGGAAGGTTGGGGTGGTCCTGTGTCACAGACTTTTATAGACGGTCAGGCACAGATGGCTCGTCGATTGTTGGGGCGCATGGAGGCATTGGGCATACGACCGGTGATGCAAGGTTTCTATGGTATGGTATCTAGAAGTATTCGCGATCGACATGCCGATGCCGTGATTCCACAAGGTATGTGGGGATTCTTCGAGCGCCCAGACATCCTCAAGCCTACCGGTAAACTCTTTGGAGATATGGCCGACGTGTATTATCATGAGATGAAAAAGCTCTATGGTACTAACCTGAAATACTTTGGAGGCGACCTCTTCCACGAAGGTGGACTCACTGGAACGCTGAATGTTTCAGACTGCGGTTTGGCAGTGCAAAGCGCCATGGAGCGTCATTTCCCCGGAAGTACATGGGTATTACAGGGGTGGAGTGGCAATCCTAAGCCGGCATTATTAGCTAAACTTAATCGCGAAAAAGTGTTGGTGGTCGATCTTTTCGGTGAGAATTCTGAAGTGTGGGAGCAGACACAGGCCTATGGCGGTACTCCTTTTATATGGTGTGTTGTGTCTAATTTTGGCGAACAATGTGGCATGTATGGTAAGTTACAGCGCATTGCCCTGCAGATAGATAAGGTACGCCATAGCCCTTATAAAAACTGTTTGAAAGGTGTAGGTATCATGCCTGAGGGCATCAACAACAATCCGGTGGTCTACGATTTGGTGCTCCATGCCCCCATGACCGACGGCAAAATCAATGTAGAAGAATGGCTTCGGTCTTACATTACCTATCGTTATGGAGCTTTCAATGAGGATATTTATGCTGCTTGGCTCATTTTCTTGCAGACCATCTATGCCAGTGTGCCTGAGAAATATGGTCTTCCTGAGAGCGTGTTCTGCGCTCGTCCGGGTACTAAAGTAGTCAATACCTCATCGTGGGGAGTACGTGCCCGATACTATGATATGGACTTCTTTAAGGAAGGTGTGAAACGCTTTATGAAAGCACGTGCGGCCTTTTCCAATTCAGAAACTTACTCCTACGATATGTTTGATTTGCTGCGTCAGGTGCAATCGGATAAGGGAAACCGCGCTTATGATGACATGATAGCAGCTATTGAGGCTAAGGATGTGGCTCGATTTGAGCGTACTTCCGACCGTTTCCTCCACCTTTTGTTGCGTCAGGATACCCTCCTTGCCCAAAGCAAGGGATTCACCTTAGACCGGTGGTTGGGTAAAGCAGCGTGTTTCGGGAAGACGGAGGGCGACCGCGCTTTGGCTCTGAAGAATGCTAAAATGCAGTTAACCTTCTGGGGACCTGACTGGAATCCCAATACTACCGTGCACGACTATGCAGCTAAAGAGTGGAGTGGTATGCTCAAAACTCTCTATTATGAAGAGTGGAAAATGTTTGTCGACGTATGGCGTCAGCGTGTTCGGGGTATCGAGATGATAGAGCCCGACTACTATGGATACCAAATTGCATGGAGCAAAAAGCCGGTGAACTACACGCCGGTGAAGCTCAATGAGGTACAGATGGAGGCTCTTGTGGCCGACATCCTTCGCTAAATGGTGAAATAAGTGTCAATTGCCAACCTCCTTCGGACGAGTTGATTGAATCTTCCGAACGGCGGTTGGCAAATACGATAGATAAGAGTTGAAGTGATAGATAAGAGTATGTTTCTAGGCATAAAGTTTGGTTTTCTGTTTGGTTTTGCCTACTTTTGAGTTCTGAAAAACAGTTAGTCTTTTAACGATATGACCTTTTGAAAGAACCTAATAAAATAAGTGGCATCACATGAACATGACATCAACAAAAGAAGATATGCTGATTTGGCTGCTCAAACACGACTCTCAATGGGCTTTTGACAATCTTTATCGCATGTATGCACATAGACTTATGGCCTTTGCCATGGAATATTGTCATCATAACGAGACTGCGGGTGAGATAGTGGAAGATACCTTTATCTGGATATGGACTCATCGTCACGAGATAAAACAGGAGAAAACACTGTTCAAACTGCTCTTTATCAAAGCACGCCATCTGCTTATCAATGCTTACAGGGCTACTCTTAACAGTCCTCGTTTTGAAGACTACGTGGACTATGTAGACAGTCTTGGTACAGAGAGCAACGGCGCACAGATGGATTATGACGACTTTGTACGCATCATCAGGAATGGACTTGAGCAGATTCCACCCACACAGCGGCGAGTCATAGAGTTGTCGCGATTCGAGCAGAAAAGTATCAAAGAGATTGCCGAACTCATGAATCTGAAAGAACAAACGGTGAGGAACCAATTGTCATTAGGGCTTAAGCAGCTGATGGCTTTCATCAATCGAGCGGGCTATGGAGCGTTTACGTTATGGCTGATGATTTGTTAATAAAGCATAAAAATCGGTATATCTTACATGATTTCATGTCTATTCCAATAATAATAAAGATAAGGTTATGACCAATATAGAGGAAAAATATAGGACCGGAAGGTTGACAAAGGAGGAATTATTGCAGTTCCGTGAATTTGTAAACCAGTCGACTGATGCTGAACAGGGCGCTGCCATGGAAGCTCATTGGCAGGAGGATATTGATACATCACACGTCAATGAGGCTGAGATAGATGCCATTCAAGAGCGTTTGGATGAGCAAATCAGTGGTTCACAGACATTGCATCGTCGGCTGTGGCACATCTTAGAGCGAGTGGCTGTGGTGCTATTGCCTATCTGTTTGATAGGGTTAGGCTATTTAAGCTACGAACGTTTGCGATCCACCGATAATCTTCTAACCATCTCTACGCGCCATGGTGAGCAGACAAGTATTACTTTTCCCGATAGTACACATGTGCAGGTAAACGAGCAATCTACAGTATCGTATCGGCCTCAGGTCTTCACACCTAACAAACGAGAGATAGATTTTCAAGGCGAAGGTTACTTTGAAGTGCATCGTGATAGTCGTCATCCGTTCATCATTCACACGCCCGATATGAGTGTCACAGTGACTGGAACGAAATTTAATCTCACTAATTATCCACAGTCGGCTACGGTGACGTTGTGCCTTTTCGAGGGTTCTGTGTCTCTCCGTTCTATGAAAACACAGGAGCAAATTACAGTGAAACCTCACGAACGATGTGTGCTTAACCGTCACACCGGACACTTTTCGGTGGAGCCATTTGATGAAGATGAGGCTTATTATACAGCTTGGCAACGCCATGAATTGGTGTTCCATAGTGTGCCGTTACGGCAGGGGGTGCAGAAGTTGAGTGTTGTCTATGGTGTTGAAATAGAACTGAAGAATGTCAATACCGACGATTATTTCACCGGCACACTGCCTTCGTCGGATTTTGGTAAGTGCATGGTTGTTATATCAGATCTCTATCGTTGCAAGGTGAGTCGTACTGACAAGTCAGTAATATTGAGTCGCTAAGCAGAACCAAATTCTCTGAATGACAGAAATATAGTGATTAATATATAAGATAAAAGGGCTGTCTCCTTATTCGGAAGATAGCCCTTTTTGTATCTTATTACCTTTTGAAAGAAATTCAAAAGGCTATTATGCAACTGCTTTCTTAGCAAATAGTTTGCCTTTGAGCCACTCTCTTACTGGCATATCGTAGAGTTTGTAAGAAGCGTAGGCTAGCATGATAGCGATGAAGAAGAGGCCTACCGACAACATGATGTGGGCATATAGGGGAGCGTCGGGATGTGTTTCTTTCCATGCCATCTGTGCATATACCAGTGGATAATGGGTGATATAGAGCGGGTAGGAAATCTCTCCGAAGAATTTACATACAGCTGCCGAGTGCTTGTCGGTGACTTTACTGCCTGCGCCTATAGCAACAATGAGTGGGAAACAAGCCAAGATGACAATGAGTTCGTAAACGCCATTGAGCCAAGGAGAGCCTTCGGCGCCGGCATAAGGCATCACGAGTAAGACGGCAACAAGCAGTGAACACCACCAGAATCCAGCACGAATGGTTATCAGTCGTCCCATACGAGAGATGAGCAATCCCATGAAGAAGGGGTAGAGCAGGCGTGTGCTGCCTATTAAGAGTTGGTCGGGAGTAAGGCTCCAACCACCTATCACGGTATAAATGGCATATTCGCGAGGCTTCAAAATGCCGCCGAGGTCAATGTTTAAACATAGGTTGACAGTGAGCAAAGCAAAGAGAGCGACACACACCATGAGCATTTTCTTGGAGAAACGGCGAATGATAAGAGCATAAAGCAAGTTGGCCAAATACTCCCATTGTAACGACCATGCTGGTCCGTTGAGTGGATTGGTCTCTGTCCATCCGCGTATATCCATCGACTTGGGCAACGGTATCATGGTGCAGGTGAAGAGGAATACGACGATAACCATCCACCAAGGAGTGTTTGAAATCATCGGGAATACCTCGCTGGCACCAAAGTAAAACATGCACATACCGAAGAAAGAACCGAAGATAACCATGGGGTGAAGGCGTACTAAACGACGCTTGATAAAATTCCAAGTAGACATCTTGTCCCAACGATCATCGTATGCGTAGCCTATCACGAAGCCCGATAAGACGAAAAAGAAGTCCACAGCTAGATAGCCATGGTTGAGGATTTGGAACTTAGGACCGGCTGAGTAGGTTTCAAAAAGATGGAAAGCCACGACGATTAATGCCGCCAATCCACGCAGTCCGTCGAGTATTTCGTAGCGCGGTTTAGAGGCTAGATAGATGTTATTCTTATCCATTTGATGTTTTGAAAAATTTGTATTAGTAGTGATGGGGGCAAAGGTAGCGATTTCTTTTGGTATCTTCTGCCCCCTAACATGAGAATGTTAAACAAAAAATCCCTGCAACCTTAATGGTGCAGGGATTTTTATATTGAAACTCGAAGTGTTTACTTCATAGGACAGCTGGGGCTCCAAGGCTTCAGTTGTTTGAAGAAATCATTGCCCTTATCGTCTACCAAGATGAAAGCAGGGAAGTCTTCTACATCAATCTTCCAAATGGCTTCCATGCCGAGTTCGGGATATTCCACACACTCGATGCTCTTGATTGAACTCTGTGAGAGGACTGCGGCTACGCCTCCGATGGTCCCCAAATAGAAGCCACCATGCTTTTGGCATGCATCGGTAACAGCTTGTGTACGATTGCCTTTGGCTATCATCACGAGACTGGCACCATGGTCTTGGAATTCATCTACGTATGGATCCATGCGGTTGGCAGTGGTTGGCCCCATCGAACCACAGGCATATCCCTCCGGAGTCTTGGCCGGTCCAGCATAGAGGATAGGATAGTCTTTGAAGTATTGTGGCATATCTTCGCCAGCATCCAAGCGAGCTTTGAGCTTAGCATGGGCTATGTCGCGAGCCACGATGATGGTACCTTTGAGGTTCACACGAGTAGATACAGGGTATTTAGTGAGTTCTGCACGTACAGCATCGATACCCTTATCAAGGTCGATGGTAATACCCTGTGCGCCCTCTCCGGGTTTACGATACTCTTCAGGAATCAGTTCTGAGGGGTTGTCGTCCATTTTTTCCAACCAGATACCATCGGCGTTGATTTTAGCTTTGATATTTCGGTCGGCTGAACAACTTACACCCATACCGATAGGACAGCTTGCTCCGTGGCGTGGAAGGCGGATAATGCGGATGTCATGAGCCAAAGCCTTACCGCCAAACTGTGCACCCAAGCCAATCTTGTGGGCTTCTTCAAGCAACTTGTTCTCCAAGTCGATGTCGCGGAAAGCACGTCCGGTCTCGTCGCCTGTGGTGGGTAAGTTGTCGTAATACTTGATAGATGCGAGCTTTACGGTAAGCAAGTTCTTCTCGGCCGAGGTACCACCGATGACGAATGCGATGTGGTATGGAGGGCAAGCTGCCGTTCCGAGACTCTTCATCTTTTCAACGAGGAAAGGCAACAATGTGCTTTCGTTTTGGATGGTAGCTTTGGTCATGGGGTAGAAATAGGTCTTGTTAGCCGAACCACCACCTTTGGCTACCATTATAAAGCGATACTCTGCACCCTCAACGGCTTCGATGTCTATCTGAGCGGGAAGGTTACAACGTGTATTAACCTCGTCGTACATGTTGAGCGGAGCATTCTGTGAGTAGCGCAGATTGTCTTGTGTGAAGGTGTTGTATACACCACGAGAGAGTGCTTCCTCGTCTTCGAAGCCTGTCCAAATCTGCTGTCCCTTTTCGCCATGGATAATAGCTGTACCCGTATCTTGGCAGAATGGGAGCACGCCTTTAACTGCTGTCTCAGCATTGCGTAGGAATTGGAGAGCCACATACTTATCGTTTTCCGATGTTTCGGGGTCGGTAAGGATGGCTGCCACCTGCTTGTTGTGTGCCCGACGGAGCATAAATTCGCAGTCGTGGAAAGCTTGCTGACTCAACAAGGTCAAAGCTTCCTTGCTCACTTTTACAATTTGTTTGCCTTCAAATTCGGCAGTGCTGACTCCCTCTTTGGTCAAAAGACGGTACTCGGTATCGTCTTTTCCCACTTGAAACATGGGAGCATACTTGAAATCTGGTGCTTTTGCCATAATGTTTTTTAATCTATAATAGGTTGTTTAATATCCGAAAATAGTTTCTGTAGATACGCGCTTCACAGGGCCAATCTTTTCCAATTCCTTCATGTTCAGGTTCTTCTCGTCGCCTAGGATGATGTAGCGGTAAGGCTTGCGAGCCATGTGTTGTTGCTCGAAGTCGACTATATCTTTGAGTTGGATGCTTGGCAATGTCTCATAAATCTTCTTGTTCAAGTCGTAATCCAATCCACGGTTCTTGGCATTGATGTACGCATTGAAGAACCCACCGCGCATCGTACGAACGCTCGCATAGAATTTGGTGAGGCTTTGTTTTGCCAATTGGAAGGCTGATTCGCTTTGTGGAATGGTGTCAAGAATCTCGTTAAAGACGCGTATACAGTCCGACATCTTGTCGTTCTGAGATATGATATAGGTCTGTACCCATTCTGGATGATTCTTCAAACGAGGCATCATGTAGCGGGCAGATGCGCTATATGCCAGTCCGCGAGCTTCGCGTAGTTCTTGGAATACAACACCGTTCATACCGCTACCGAAGTACTCGTTGAAGACAGCTTCGATGGTCGCGCGTTCCGGAGTCCACTGTGTATTCTCGTTATGATACATCATCATATAGATGTTTTTGGCATCATAAGGAGCCAACAGCACCTCGTTCTGTGTTGTGGTTTGCTCTTGATACTCTTTCTTTGTGGGTATGTTGAGCAATTTCTTGCCCATACGGTGTTGCTTGTCTACCAATTTAGTGATGGCAGCGAGGCTCGACGGACCACAATAATATAAGGTGTGCTCATAGTTGCTCAGGTTTTTGATGAGGTCGACGAGCGTCTGTGGATTGGTCTGCTTGAGTTGTGAAGCCGACAATTGGTTCAGTTGAGGATTGTATTCGCCATAGATTCCATAGCTGGAAAGGGCACTGAAGTTGGCCGATTGAGACTTTTTGTTGTCGGCACGACCCTTTAGAATCAGACCCACATATTGATTGTAAGCCTCTGTGTCAACCTTCATGTTCTTCAAAACCTTTTCGGCCAATGCCACAGCGGCAGGCATGTTTTCGTTCAATCCGGACAGGCTGACGGTGATAGCATTATCAGATACGTTGATACCGAAGTCGCAAGCTAATTTATAGAATTGCTGTTTCACTTGGTCGGCAGATAATTTGTCTGTTCCCAATAAGTCTACATAGCCGGCTGCATAGTCGTATCTTACGTCGCTTTGTTTGCCAAATTCGTAGCGATACATCATAGTGAAGAGCTTGTCGTTGGCCTCTTGTCGATATACTACTGGCAGTTTCTTGCCAGTTTTGGCGAATGTTAAGTCGCGTTTAAAGTCTACAAAATGAGGTTGTATAGGCTCCGGCTTGCTGGCAGCTATCTTACGTAAGAACTCACTACTCTTATCTCTGTTGGTCGGAATAGCCGTGATAGCCGGCTTTTCTATTTTCTTGATGGTCTTATCCTCGCCTGTCTTCTTGTATACACAAACGAAGTTTTGACCGAAATATTTGCGAGCAAACTCTACAATCTGTTGTTTTGTCATCTTCTAGATACGGTCCATACGATTCACAACCTGCTCCCATTCGATACCATTGATGAACGCATCGACGTACTGGCTAGCGCGAGAATTGTTGTTCAATAGCGATGCATAGTAAGCTCGCTTCATGTTGTTGACAATCGAGGGAAGCAAATCGTCGGAGAATTCTCCATTTTTCAGCTTTTGAATCTCGGCCAAGATGAGGGCGCGAACTTGTTCCAATGTTTGGCCTTCTTTAGGATACCCCACAGCTATAAATTCGCTATAATCGGTCAAAGCATTGACTCCTGTGCCTGCTCCTTGTACTTTCATGGCTTGATTCAAGTTCAAATCGAAGAGACCGGCACGGCCGTTTGACAACAGCGAACTGATGACTTCGAGCGTATCATTCTGCAAAGAAGAAGCCTTGTCAAACTTCCATCCCATCATCATGTTTTCTGCTTCGATACCTATAACCGTCGTATCAACAACAGCAGTGAGATTGGGTTGAGCAGGGAATTCTGGGCGTGAGAGGTTCTCACTTTTCTTCCATCCACCGAAATATTTGTCGATTAAGGCTACGGTCTCGTCGGGATTCAAATCACCGGCCATACAGATAGCTACATTATTGGGTACATAGTACTTCTTGAAGTAGTTTTTGATATTGACGATAGAAGGATTTTTCAAGTGGTCGCCCACACCGATAGTAGTCTGTGTTCCGTAGGGATGAGTAGGGAAGAGCTTTTTATTGAGAGCATCCCAAACTTTCCGGGCGTCCTTGGCCAAGCCGATGTTGTACTCTTCGTACACAGCTTCAAGTTCGGTATGGAAGCCACGAATCACCATATTTTGGAAACGATCGCTCTGTACTTTGGCCCAGTTTTCAATCTCGTTGGCCGGGATATTTTCCTGATAGCAGGTCACATCGTTGCTCGTATAGGCATTGGTACCCTCTGCTCCGATGCTGGCCATCATCTTATCGTATTCGTTTGGGATATTATACTTGGCTGCCAACTGCGACAAGCTGTCTATGCTGTGATACCAAGCTTTGCGCTTTGCTGGGTCTTTGATGGTGCGATAGACCTCGTAACGATTCTGAATAGAGTCGAGTAGGGGTTGCTCGGCTGCCATATTACTGGTACCGAAGTGATTTGTTCCTTTAAACATCAAGTGCTCCAAGTAGTGAGCCAAGCCTGTCGTTTCAGCTGGGTCGTTGCGCGAACCGGTTCGTACGGCAATGTAGGTTTGGATGCGTGGTGCATCTTTATTGACGCTTAGATAAATCTTCAGACCGTTGTCAAGCGTATAAATACGCGTCTGCATGGGGTCGCCTTTGACTGTCGTGTAGTGATAATCCTTAGCTTGCATACCCATGACGGAACATGCTAATACCATGACAGTGGCAATGATTCTCTTTGTTTTAATCATTTTCATGAATTTATAATGTTATACTGTTCTCTTCGTTTTGTTCTGTTTCGCGACTTAGCATATTGATGAAATCGCTCAATACACTCTTTTCCACATCGCTTGATGTTAATTCTTGCTCAGCATTTTTGCGAATTTGGTCTGCCCACATGTGTCGAGCTGCGATACCATCTTGCATGATTTGCTCCGTGGCATCATCGGTTAGCTCGGTCAGATGGTAATAATTGAGTATCAATCGGTACGTCCAAGCCCACTCATATTCCCGGTACGACTCGTGGATGTCAACCAATCGGTCGATGATGTCTTGCACCGTCTCGATGTCACCATGCTTGATGTCGTTGATTAGCATACGTTCCTCACTCTTCGGTAAGAGCATACCGGCAAGGTCACTCCATTGTCCACAGCCCGTTTGAGCGTAGGGTTGTTCGGCTTCATTCTGCTCTATACGCTGCTTCAATACCGCTCCCATGTAGATGTGCAAGGCCATATCGTAGTTTTGGATGCCCTGTTTTAAGTCGGCGGCAGATATTGCGTGCTCATGATAATAATAGGTGGGAGCGTGTTCTCCCGATGCTTCGCGCAGGCGTTCGAGTATCTCTTTACCCTCGACGATACTTCCTATGGTGACAGGATTCAACCAGTCGAAGTCGACAATGCTTCTCTGAATGGCATGAACGCGCACATCGCGCTTCACCCACTTGTGTATGTCTCGATACAATCCGGCAGTGCAGAGTGTGTAGCCCGGCTTCAGATATACGGTGTCACCTACTGCTTTGAGCTGTGAGAAAGGCATTGACAGGGTATCAGGATGATGCGTTAAAACACCGGAACATGTAGAGAATGCGCCGATATGCACCGGCATGACCAGTTGACAACCGCTCTCTGTAGTGCATCCGCGCTCTAAAATACCATGATGGATAGCCCCCAGTTTACCGCAATCGTTGCTGAAATTAGTGGCGCTACCGGCATTGTAAAACGAGAACATGCCGCTCAATAGCAGGCTGTTTTGATGATGATTGGTACTGAAAGGACCGCAAAAAGCTGAGCAGACTTCCCCCTTACTCATGTTGGAATTGGCAAAGAAGACACTGCTAGTTGCTGTAAAACCATTGTTCAACTGACACGCTTCGCCTACAAAACAATCTTGTATCTTTACACCGTTGGTGATGGATGAACCGTCGCAGATAATGGAATTTTCACAGATGACGGCCGTTCCAATAAATACACTGGCATTGGGTGAACTGATAATTGTGCAGTCGCAGAGTCGTTCGGCACCACTAATTTCACAGTCGTCGTGAATGATGGTGTTGGTAATCTCTTTGGTATTGACAATCTTCACGTTGTTACCGATGATGCCACGGTCGGGCATACGGCGCTCAATATCCTCATGAATGAGACGTCGGAGGGCGTCGCGCAACAGTTTGTCTTCGGCATGTAGCACCATGAGGGCGGCCAATTGACTGCTGAGATTGTGGAAGAGTAGCAGATTGCCTTCGCCCGATTCGTTGAGCACGGAGACCGGATTACCCTCTCCATAAGTCGCTCCTTCGGCTGTTTCCATCATTGCCACGTTGCCGATATAGCAGTCGTCGCCTATCGTATAGTTGTTGATATAGGTGCCGATATTCTCTATGAGACAGTTGTCGCCGATAGAAACGTTGCGCAGGGTGGCGTTGTTGATACCACTATGTTTCATGAATCCGCGGCTTACCTCGACATTTTTGGTAAATTCGCCCAACTCTATGTCACCGTAAAACATGACCCGATGCAAATAATTAGGCATGAAATCCTCGGCTACCTGTATTGCAGTCCAGTCTTCGGCCCAACAATTATTCTCTTCAAGTGTGATGATTTCTTTGTCTGTCAACTGTCTCATGTCTATCTGATTTAGCCTTCCATCTGTGGATAGAGGAAGTCGTTGTACGGATATTTTTGCACATGTAGCTCGCGCACCTTCTTATATAGTACGCTACGGAACTCATCGATGTTCTCTCGTTGCTTTGCCGATATGAATAGACAGTTATCATTTAGTCGTGCCATCCAAGTGCGTTTGAGCTCTTCAAGTGTGATATTCTCTTTACGAATCGGTGTTAAATCGTCTTCTTCCTTTTCTATCCACGTGTAGTTATCAATTTTGTTGAAGACTATCATACATGGTTTCTCGGCACAACCCAGTTCGCTGAGTGTCTTTTCTACCACTTGTATTTGTTCTTCGAAATCGGGATGTGAGATGTCGACCACGTGTAGTAGCAGGTCGGCTTCGCGCACTTCGTCGAGTGTAGATTTAAAAGAATCGACCAAATCAGTAGGTAGTTTACGAATAAAACCGACAGTGTCGGCCAATAGGAAAGGCAGGTTGTCGACCACAACTTTGCGCACAGTGGTGTCGAGTGTGGCGAAAAGTTTGTTCTCGGCAAATACTTCGCTCTTGGCCATGAGGTTCATCAGTGTCGATTTACCTACGTTGGTGTAGCCTACAAGCGCCACACGAATCATGCGGCCACGGTTCTTGCGTTGTGTGGTTTTCTGTTTGTCGATTTCCAATAATCGCTGTTTCAGCAGCGTGATGCGCTGTAAGATGATACGACGGTCCATCTCTAACTGCGTTTCACCGGGGCCACGGAGTCCTACGGAACCCTTTCCGCCACCCGAACCAGAACCACCTCCTTGGCGTTCCAAGTGAGTCCAAAGGCGTTGGAGTCGCGGCAACATGTAGCGATATTGCGCTAATTCCACTTGAGTCTTGGCGTTAGCTGTCTGCGCTCGCATGGCAAATATGTCGAGAATCAGCGATGTTCGGTCTAGAATCTTCACGCCAAGTTCGCCTTCTATGTTGCGTATCTGCTTAGCCGACAGTTCATCGTCGAAGATGACCATACCCACCGGACGTTCGTTTTCTTCCTCGTCTTTGATGTATTGTTTTATCTCTTCCAGCTTACCTTTGCCCACATAGGTTACCTGACTAGGTCCGGCTACCTTTTGGGTGAATCGCTTGACGGTGACGGCTCCGGCCGTGTCGGCAAGGAATTCCAGTTCGTCGAGGTATTCCTTGGTCTTTGCTTCGTCTTGGTTTTGCGTGATAAGTCCCACGAGTACGGCTGTTTCGGCCTTTACTTCTGAGATGACAAATTCCTTCATGTATATTGTATTATAATCCATGCAAAGTTAAGAAATAAAGTCATAAATATGGCATTTCATCCTAAGTTTTATATACTCTAAGATTAGTATTTGCCAAGCGGGCTTGTCAATGGTGCGTTATAAAATATTAACTTTAAGAAAAATTGCTGTTTTGTTCGACTTTCTGATGTTTTTATGTTATCTTTGCTAATTCAAAAAAATAAGTAAACTAACTTAATTAGCAACCATGAGAGTAATCATTGAAAAAGATTATGAGAAGCTGTCTCAGTGGGCAGCGGAGCATGTTATCAATCGTATCAATCAGTTTAATCCTACACCAGACCATAAGTTTGTACTTGGTTTGCCTACAGGTTCTTCGCCTATTGGCATGTACAAGGCACTGGCAGAAGCTTGCAAGGCAGGTAGAGTGTCGTTTAAGAATGTGTTGACTTTTAACATGGATGAGTATGTGGGTCTTCCCGAATCACATCCTGAGAGCTACCATTCGTTTATGGCTCGCAATCTCTTCGACCATATCGACTGCCCAAAAGAGAATATCCATATTCTGAATGGTAATGCAGAAGACTTGGAAGCAGAGTGCGCTCACTATGAGGAAATGATTCAAGAGGCCGGTGGCATCGACTTGTTTATCGGTGGCGTGGGTGTTGATGGCCACGTAGCTTTCAACGAACCGGGTTCGTCATTGACTTCTCGTACTCGCCAGAAGACATTGACCACGGATACACGTATCGTCAATTCACGTTTCTTCGACAACGATATGAACAAAGTTCCTGCTTACGCATTGACCGTAGGTGTGGGCACAGTGATGGACGCTCGTGAGGTAATGGTACTTATCAACGGCCACTCTAAGGCTCGCGCTTTGCAGGCAGTGGTAGAAGGACCGGTAACTCAGATGTTCACAATCAGCGCTCTTCAGTTGCACAAGCATGGTATTATTGTATGCGACGAGGCTGCTACCGATGAACTCAAAGTGGGTACATACCGTTACTTCAAGGATATTGAACATAAGTAAAACGAACTTAATTATACAGGAGGTAAATAATGAGATTACATCTAAGTTCACAAATTGTACTGAATAAAGTACCTGAAGAGTTCTACCGTCCACGCACGGCTGTGGAGCGTTCTGAAATCACTCGTTGTGAGAAAGTACCTACAGAGATTTTCGCAAAGGTAGAAGAAGGTGCCGTAAATATAGCAGATGAAATCTGCAAACTCATCAATGAGCGCAGCAACGAAGGCCGCAATTGCGTGTTGGGTTTGGGTACCGGTAAGTCGTTGGTGCCTGTTTACGACGAGTTGATAGCTCGTTATGAGAAGAAAGAGTTGAGTTTTAAGAATGTAGTTGTATTCAACGCATACGAATATTTCCCCTTGAATGCCGACAGTCAGCATAGTGCTATGGCTCAATTGCATGCTATGTTCTTAGACAAAGTAGACATTAATCCACAGAATGTATATGGTCCTGACGGTACCGTAAAGCAGGATGATGTACAGCAACAATGTCGCGCTTACGAGCAGAAAATAGCTGAATGTGGCGGTTTGGACATTATTCTTTTGGGTATAGGACGTAGCGGTAATATCGCAACCAACGAACCCGGATCAGGGCTTACCACTACTTCTCGTTTGATGTTGCTTGATGCTACATCACGCGAAGAGATGACAATGAGCTTCAGTTCACAAGAACCTGTGCCTCCATGTTCCATCACTATGGGCATCGCTACAATCCTTGCGGCTCGTAAGGTGTTCATCACTGCATGGGGAGATGAAAAGGCTGAGGTGATTCAGAAGATGGTCGAGGGACAGATTACAGACGCTCTTCCTGCTTCATTCTTGCAGACTCACAACGACGCTCACGTGGTTATAGATCTCGCTGCAGCCAGCCAATTGACACGTATCGTTCATCCTTGGTTGGTAACTTCTTGCAAGTGGACCGATAAGTTGGTTCGTTCTGCACTCGTATGGCTTTGCTTGAAGACTGGCAAACCTATCTTAAAACTTACCAATAAAGATTATAACGAGAACGGATTATCAGAACTTTTGGCGCTGTATGGTTCTGCTTACAATGCCAATATCAAGATTTTCAACGACCTACAGCATACGATTACCGGTTGGCCGGGAGGTAAACCTGACGCTGACGATACCAATCGTCCGGAGCGTGCAAAGCCATTCCCCAAGCGCGTTATTGTATTCTCGCCACACCCCGACGATGATGTTATCTCCATGGGTGGTACTTTACGTCGCCTCGTTCAGCAGGGACACGAGATGCATGTAGCCTATGAGACCAGTGGAAACATTGCTGTTGGCGATGAAGAAGTAACTCGTTTCATGCACTTCATCAATGGTTTCAATCAGATTTTCGGCGACGAAAAAGATGAAGTTATCAAGAGCAAGTACAAAGAAATCAAAAAGTTCTTGGCCGAAAAGAAAGAAGGCGACATGGATACACGCGACATATTGACCATCAAGGGATTGATTCGTCGTGGTGAAGCTCGCACAGCTTGTACTTACAATGGTGTACCATTGGAGCGCGTTCACTTCCTCGATTTACCATTCTATGAGTCTGGTAAGATCGAGAAATTGCCTATGGGTGAAGCTGATGTGGAAGTGGTTTTGGAGCTTTTGCGCAAAGTTAAACCTCATCAAATCTATGTTGCAGGTGACTTAGCCGACCCTCATGGAACTCATCGCAAGTGTACCGACGCTGTTATGGCGGCTATTGACGTAGAGAAGGAAGCCGGTGCTGAGTGGTTGAAAGACTGCCGTATTTGGATGTATCGTGGTGCTTGGGCTGAATGGGAAATCGAAAACATTGAGATGTGTGTACCGATGAGTCCCGAAGAGTTGCGTGCTAAGCGTAACAGTATCTTGAAGCATTCAAGCCAAATGGAGAGTGCTCCGTTCTTAGGAAACGACGAACGTCTGTTCTGGCAGCGTTCTGAAGACCGTAACCGTGGCACAGCTAAGTTGTACGATGATTTAGGTTTGGCATGCTATGAGGCTATGGAGGCATTCGTAGAGTACAAACCTCTATAATTTACGGAATTAATATAAACCTTTATAAGGGCGGAGATGTGTAAACATCTTCGCCTTTTTTAGTGTGCAAAAAATAGGGGATAGATACTGTAAACACCTCTTTGACCTAACCTAATTGTAGGTAATTTACTTGTTGGATGCTCCTTTTCTTTCTATTACCTCACAGGTTTTCAGTAGCTTTGTTAATAATTAATCATTCAAAAACTATAATATGAAACATTTATTGCTATTGGTATGCCTGTTGTCCTGTGTGTGGTCTTCTGTCCGAGCTGGTGATCATGACACCTTTCCATCACAACATTTGGAGAAGGAACATGGACCTCGCACATTTGTAGGTGGCTCTCTTACCTATTGGAATAATCAGAAAGAGCATAGTCATACGTTCAATTTCTATCCAGAAATCGGACGTTTGTTCAATCAAACATGGGGAGTGGGCGTCATGTTAGGTTTCGGACATGAGAAAGAAAGCAACGGAATGAAAACCACAAGTTATAAAGTGGCTCCCTTTGCCCGTTATTATTATGTACATAAAGGGCCTTTCAACCTATTTATGGATGGCGGTGTGGGTTATAGTTATCGCAAG
Organism: Prevotella sp. DNF00663; assembly: GCF_001553265.1. GTDB lineage: Bacteria > Bacteroidota > Bacteroidia > Bacteroidales > Bacteroidaceae > Prevotella. Next base: position 96,111 of record NZ_KQ960645.1, read on the forward strand.
ACTTCGGAGGCAACGGGTAAGAAAAACGGTTATGAAATAGGCGTGCGTCCGGGCGCATGTGTCGACCTTACCGAGGGGCTTTGCCTTTGTCTGCGCATGGGTTTTGTTGGTTATAGCAATCATTATACTGGTGGCGAAGAGGCCGAAATTGGCAATTCGGGATGGGGTATACGCTTTGCCCCGGAAGAATTAATGATAGGTTTGGAGCTAGAGTTTTAATATCTGCCATTTCAGGACAAAAGAACATCAACCTGATTCGTATCTTTCTACGTGGGTTGATGTTCTTTTGTCCTTTTTAGTATCCCTTCTCTTCTTTTTCAGTATTGCTGCTTTCGGTGTGACAAATGTTGTATGATATTCCATGGTCTTTTGCATTAAAAAGCCTATTTTTGCAGTAATATACTTCTAATTTTAAATGAAATTACGATGAAAAAGTCATACTTATTTTTTCTTGCATGCTTGTTTTTGGGGCTCGATACAAACGTCTATGCCATTGATGTCAACACCTTTCGCTACCAAGGGCCGTATGCTGTGTATCGTCCTTTGATGCTCGACAGCATTGATATCAATGCCGAGAAATTCTCGGATGAATCGCTTTTGAAGACGAGTCTTATGGTTCAAGCCAATGATGAAAGCAAGGTATACACCGGTAAACAGGCACCTACGAGCACGGATGCATACGCTTTGCACCTGTTAAAGTTCAATTTTAGATCGCGAGGATATGTGAAAGGACAGATCTCTGTCACTGGTTTGAAATCGTATGAAGTGACTATTGACGGACAGTCTGCCCAAGGCGAGCAGACGTTTTTGCCCGGAACGCACCTCGTAACCATTAAATATATGTCGCGTAAAGGGCGTCGCGAAGCGTTGAAGGTGAGTGTCAAGGCCGATAAAGAGTCGCTCCTGTCGGTTGATGCCGATGCCGAGCGCAGTTATTCTTTGGGCGATGTGCTTGATGGTAAACGGTTTTCTGGTGTCTCACTGTCGCATGATGGACGTTATCAGATTACCTCTTACCGCATTACAGAGCCTGAAGAAGAGAGCTATTTCGTATGGCGCCTCACAGAGGTTGCTACTGGTAAGTTGATTATTGAGTCGCTCTCTACCCTCAAATGGGTGCCGGGACGCAATGCCTATTATGTGGAAGAGAGCTTAAAAGATGGAGTTCGCCTAACCATGACGGATATAGAGACGGGTCAACAACGTGTGCTTGCCACCCGATTACCCATCGGAGCTTCGTTCATGATTTCTCCTACGCTGAAAGATATTATCGTGTCGAACGTGCAACAGGGGCCTGCCGAGCATAAAGATATTTACCAAATCGTGGAACCCGACGATCGTCAACCGGGGTGGCGCGACCGTAAAAGCCTCGGTACATATAAGGTGGAGACCGGTATCTTACAGCCTTTGACCTTTGGTTTTCACAATGTTGTGGTACAAGATATATCGACTGACGGTCGTTATCTGCTCATCATGACCAGTCGAAGTAGGCTGACGAAGCGTCCGACAACGCTCTATTCGCTCATACGTATAGACCTTCAGGAGATGAAATCCGAGACATTGGTGGCCGATGATGGCTTTATAGCCGATGCAAAATTCTCGCCCGATGGCCGTAGTCTCGTCGTGAAGGGCTCGCCCGAAAGCTTTGGTGGAGTGGGGAAGAACGTACCCGAAGGACGTATTCCCAGTATGTACGACTATCAACTCTATACGCTTGACATAGCCACACGCCACGTAATGCCACTCACACGTTCCTTTAATCCGTCTATTGCACAGTATGAGTGGAGCCGCGCCGATGGTCAAATCTATTTCTCGGCATTGGATAAAGACTATTGCCGGTTGTTCCGTTTGTCGCCTGCTGATGGTAAGATCGTGCGTATAGATGTACCGGAAGACATGGTGACCGAGTTTTCTTTGGCTAATCAAAGCGATCGGATGGCATGGTGTGGAATGAGTGCTTCTAATTCTGACAGACTCTATCTGCTCAATACGAAAAGCGGACAATCGGAGTTGGTGGAAGATTTGAGCCGCGATATACTCAAAGGGGTGAAGCTAGGAAAGTGCGAGGCTTGGGACTTCGTTAACAGTCGTGGCGACACCATCAGCGGTCGTTTCTATCTGCCGGCTGACTTCAATCCGGCCAAGAAATATCCGCTTATTGTGAACTACTATGGCGGTTGTTCGCCTACTAGCCGCAATTTTGAGTCGCGTTATCCGCAACACTTGTATGCAGCTATGGGCTATGTGGTTTACGTGATCAATCCGAGTGGTGCCGCAGGGTTTGGACAGGAGTTCGCCTCTAGACACGTAGCCACAGCTGGACAGGGCGTGGCCGAAGACATCATTGAGGGTACACGAAAGTTTTGTGAGGTTCATCCTTACATCAATACGCAGAAGATTGGCTGCATCGGAGCGTCGTATGGCGGTTTCATGACACAGTATCTCCAGACCCGTACAGACTTATTTGCCGCTGCCATCTCGCATGCAGGTATCAGCGACCACACCAGTTATTGGGGCGAAGGCTATTGGGGATACAGCTATAGCGAGGTGTCTATGGGCGACCGTTATCCATGGTCCGACCGTAAACTCTATGTCAATCAGTCGCCATTATTCAATGCCGATAAGATTCATACGCCCTTGCTCTTCTTGCATGGCAGCGCAGACCATAACGTGCCTTTGGGAGAAAGTATTCAGATGTTCAACGCCCTGAAGTTATTGGGACGTCCCACGGCTTTTGTCGTAGTGGATGGACAAGACCATCATATACTTGATTATAAGAAACGAGTGAAATGGCAGAACACCATCTTCGCATGGTTTGCGAAGTATTTACAAGACGATTCCGCATGGTGGGACAGCCTATATCCGAAGGTGGCGATAGACGAATGAGTTTATTGCAAAGGCTCGGCAACATCGTTGCCGAGCCTTTGCTGTTTTACTGCCGGGACTTTTCAGCAATGCTGGCGAGCCCTTGCAGCGATTAAGGAGTGACACTTATGAACATCGATCGTAGATTGATGGTGGTCTTACGGAAGCGATGTACGAGATCCATTCCCATTCTTCCGTCTACAGTAGAGACCCATCCGTTGGGCTTCGGGTCTACGTATACCTGTTCGATATTGACCGGTGTACGGCCCAAATGAAAGTTGAACCGGGGCAACATATAGACTTCGCGAATATAGACACGGCCATATTCTACCTGCGCAATGGAGTCTTTTTCGGCCGATTGAAGTATTTCTGAGCGGTGTTTGTCGAAGTATGGATAGTAGAGTGAGCCTGTGGTGTCGCCCGTATCAAATACCATTGTGAGATGTTCGTTGCCTTGGTTGACGCGCATGTAAGGCACGTTTTGGAGGTAAAGATTGCGCCCAGAGGCTGGTAGGGGTGTCTGTTTGCGCGGAAAGAGTAACCGTTGTTGGTCGAAAAGTATCTGGGTTTCGCCCACAGCCGAGATGAAGTCGAGCCCCAATACGGCGTCGATGGTGGTGCCGATAAGCTCGTTGAGCGACGAGATACCTACATAGACGATGAGGTTATGGTAGGTGATTTCGCCCACACGCAGACTATCTACGAAGGCTCGCCGGGCTTGTTGATAGCCATTGAGGGAGATGGTGTCGGGCAGGAAGTGCAGTCCCAGTCGCTTGGCAGTGGCCTCGGAGAGGAATGTTTTCGATGCTCCTGTGTCGAAAACCATTTGTAGTGGATGGCCGTTCATGTGCGCCCCAACGGTCAATAGATAGCCTTTGAAGTCTTTCTTTGCTTTCTGTACCCATGCATCTTGATTTTTTGCCTGCATGCTTCGCAATGTAAACGGTATAGAAACATCTTTGTTTGGAAGTTGAAGAGCCGGTCCGGGAAGATGGTCCAACGATTTGTTTTGTGCTTGGAAAGCCTCCAATGGTTTCCAATCTTGTTCATGGGCGCCCTCGGCCTTGCGTAGTCGAGTCATTTCTCCCAGTAAGATGGTGGCTTCACAATAACGGCCTATGGTGTTGAGCATGCGGCATTTGAGCATGGAAAGACGGTAGTAGGTCTCGCGATTCTTACGATAAAACTGTCGAGTGAGCAATGTGTCAAGATACGCAATGGACTTGCGTGGATTGTTTTGTAGATAGGATAGCATTGCATCGGCGGTGAGACGGACGCCCGTATCTTTGATATGTGGGCGTAATGAGACATATTCTGTATCCAACGTAAACCAGTCTTCTTGTTCAATGAGGTTGCTTACGCGCTGGTCAGTAGGTTCTGTAGCCGCGTTACACGACAGCATACAGATGGCCGATAAAGCTATGAAGAATTGTCTAATCATCGATGTTCCTTTCTTAAATATTTCCACCAAGCGTAGTGGCGACGGTGTAATAGATAGTTAGGGTCGTGCATGTGGGCGTAGGCTTCGCGCTCCATAGAAATGTGGGTGTATGCTCTGCCGTGCATGAAGAGGCGAATGAGCCACTCAACCATGTACCACAGATAGAACCCAACGCCCCCCATCTCTACCATTTGAGCCGTATGTATGCGCTCGTGCTGAATGAGTTCGAGCGTGATACCGGTTCCCTTACGGCAGAAAAGCAGTCCGAAGAGGTTGATGGCATCGTACTGTTTGAAAGGTATAAACCTGTTGTGGATAATTCGCATGATACAATTGGAAGGTTTTAGTGGGTAAACCTTACCATTCCATATTAAAAGGTTGCGGCAGTATATTCCTTGCCAATACTGTGTACGGCTTCTAGAATCTCACGCTCACGTTCTTTCGATGGACGTTTGAATCCGTTGATATAGTTTCTCAAAAGGGTTGCATTGAACCCCGTGCGACGTGCAAACTCAGCGATATTAATCTCTTTATGCGTAAGGAAAAAGCGTTGAAGTAAGGTCGGTTCTGCATCTTCGTATTCGAAACTTTCATAACTGATGTCGGTGTCAAGATGTCTCCAATGGATTCCATCGGAGCCTAGTGTGTAATTTATTCGTTGCTCTTCGGTAGCCTCTTTTAGTGCAGGATACCATAACAACGATTGACGATAAGTTTGCCCATTGGCTCCCATTGCATATATATATTCCTTATCAAACCATATTCTTTTTATCTCCATATTACTCTCCTCCATTGAAATATCTGTTCCAAGCCTTAATGATAATATTTTTATTTTCTTCTATTACCATCTCTATCTTTTTGAAGTCGTTTGCCTTGATGCCGTGTTTCTCTTATAAAGAGAAATGGTCTCCGTCCCAATTAAATTTAGCATGACCTCTATTTCCTTCTACATGTACGTGCAGAGGTTCATGCTCTTGACTATAAAAGAAGAATGAATAACCGAAGAATCTAAATATCTCTGGCATATCGTTGAATCTTATATGGCAAATATAGGTGTTATTTTTGATAACTCAAAATATAGATAGTGAAACATTGCTATTGTAATCAAGATATTTTTTTAGTATATTTGTGGAAACGTAAATAGCATGAATGCAAAGATAAGTAAGGATGAAAGAGTGGGAGATGGTACGCCTTTGGAAAGTTCAAAGGGGCGCGGTTTCACCCTCGATTCAAGCCAACAAGAGGTTGTAGAAGCCCAAGAAGGCTATCATTTGGTGCTGGCTCCGCCCGGATGTGGTAAGACACAGATACTCACCGAGCGCATTCGCGTGGCGCATTCTTTGGGAGTTGACTATGCCGGTATGCTTTGTTTGACCTTCACCAATCGTGCTGCCCGCGGCATGATGGAGCGTATTCATGGGCAAATAGCAGATGAGGGAGTAGACGAAGTATTTGTGGGAAACGTGCATCGGTTTTGTTCCAAATATCTCTTTGAGCATGCTTTGATACCGGCCGAGGCTTCGATTATCGACGAAGAAGATACCATCAGTATTTTGGCTAACATCTTAAACGAGGACGAATATGAGGTAGCTGCTGCACCACGGCGCCATCGTGCTTACATGGAAGTGATGCAGTTGTCGCATTTCATGTACCAGTTGACACATGAACATCCGCGTACTTTGCGTCTTCATCCTGAATGTTTATCGCCCGATGATGTCGAGGCAATGCGGATAATATGCCGACATCAGCATTTGGAACTGAGTGCTCGGACAGTTGAAGACTTTTATATGAATGCCGATTTCTATTTGGATGAGGCTCGAAGTGAGGCTTACGACATGGGCGAGCAGCAAATAGTGAACCACTTATTGATAAAGATGCGTACGGCAAGACTGTTCGATGTGTACCGTATGGAGAATAAGTTGGTGGACTTTGAAGACTTGTTGTTGCTCACATACGAGCATCTGCGACATGCCAAGGAAGATGAAAGAAGGGTGTATCGGTGGATTCAAGTGGACGAAGTACAGGACTTGAATGCACTCCAATTAGCCATTATTGATGCTTTGACAGCGCCTTGTAATCCCACGGTAGTGTACCTCGGAGACGAACAACAGGCCATTTTCTCGTTCATGGGAGCTAAGATGTCGACCCTTGAAGTGCTGAAAAAGCGGTGTAAAGACCATCTACATCGCTTGCAGATGAACCATCGTTCGCCCCGTTACTTGCTTGATGTATTCAATATTTACGCCGAAGAAGTGTTGAAGATTGACCCTGCTTTACTGCCGACAACAGATTATGAACCGGCCAGACTGGGCAATGAACTGCAGTTATTTCAATCGGAAAACATCGAATCAGAGTGTTTGGATGCTGCTCAGATAGCCGAGCAACTCATGCTGGATTATCCCGATGAGAATGCAGCCATCATCGTTAGTTCAAATCGGGATGCCGATGCTATCAGCCAAGCATTGCGGTCTCGTATGGTCAACCACTTTAAAGTATCGGGCGAAGACCTCTTTTCTTCACCCGTAGTAAAACTCCTTTTCGCTCATTTCAATCTGATTTCGTGTGAGCATAACTTTATTTCTTGGGCGCGAATATTGAAAGGTTTGCACGTGTTTGAGACCAATACGGCTGCTCGAAACTTCGTTCGTACGTTGCTAAACCATGCTATGTTGCCCTCCGATTTCCTGCTTTTCCCCGGCTCTTCGTATGTTCAGAAGTTTGTGGAGACGTACGATGAACGTGAAATCGTGGTATTTGATACCGAAACAACTGGCCTTGATGTGTTTGAAGACGACATTGTTCAGATTGCAGCTGTGAAGCTGAGAGGTGGCAAGGTGGTAGAGGGAAGTCGGTTATCGCTGTTCATTCAGACTGCCAGACCAATTCCCGAAATGCTTGGGGATATTAAAAATCCCATCTTGGAAGAGCTTCGTCATCATGAACTTTTGTCTCCTCCAGAGGCTTTAAGACAGTTTCTTGATTATGTAGGTGATGCTGTTTTGCTTGCTCATAATGCCGAATACGATTATCATATCCTCACTTATAACTTGCAACGATACCTACCCGACGTTGATTTAGGCAGTCTTCATCCGCTTTATTTCGACTCGTTGAAGTTGGCACGATTACTTGTTCCCGGGTTGAAGGAGTATAAGTTGAAGTATCTGTTGGCTGTTCTACACTTGGAAGGGGAGAACTCTCACTTGGCCGATGCGGATGTTGAAGCTACTGTTAGCGTCGTAAATTATTGTTATCAGCAGGCAAAAGAGATGGTAGAAGGGCAGCAAAAGCTGATGCAGCAAAAGCGAGTTGCGTCGCGAGTAGAGGTGTTGCGTCGCGTCTATGGGCCTATTTATGCGCATACGCAAGCCCGTTTGTATAGACGAGCGATGCAGGGTGATCGCCCCGCATTGGTCGATGAATTGCTTTATATATATGGTGTGTTGAAACAAGATAAGGTAATCGAGCCGGTTCGTTCGCTCGATTACATCGTTCGTTACCTCTCTCATGACTTGATAAACAAAGAGAGTGGAGGGGCATTGGTAGAACAATTGGCTAATCATCTCACCACGATGAACACGTTGAAAGAAGCCGATTTATGCAGCAGTCAGGCTATAGAAGACCGTATTTTTGTGACAACAGTGCACAAAGCAAAAGGTTTGGAGTTTGATAACGTGATTATCTTTGATGCAGTGGAAGACCGTTATCCGAGTTATTTCAGTCGTAACAATCCTCAACAAATGGCTGAGGACGCTCGTAAATTTTATGTTGCCATGACGCGAGCTAAGAAGCGTGTCATTGTGATGCAGAGTGTTTCGCGCCTTGATTATCACGGTGTAGCGCAGCCACGTAGACTCACTCGTTTCATGACACCGCTATTGAGGTGGTTTGATGTAAGCCCAACTCCAACCCTCCCCCTCGATGGGGAGGGCTTGAGAGGGACTTCTATTTCTTTGTAGCCTTGATGAAATAGAGTATCAAAAGTACGTAAGCGGCAAGCGAACAAAGCTCTGAGAGCGGATTAGCAAGCCATGCTTCGTTTACAAGATTGATTCCACCGAAGCGCAGAAGTGCACTTACCACACCCATCAAGGCTCCTCCGGCAATGAAACCACTGGCAATCAGCGTTCCTTTCTCACCACGTTCTTTATTCACCTGAGCGTCTTTGCTGCGCGAAGTGACAAACCAATTGATGGCTCCACCGACCAGTAGAGGTGTGTTTAACTGCAAAGGAATGAACATACCGAGGGCGAATGCCAAGGCCGGAACTTTACAACGGTCGAGTATAATAGCGATAGCGGCACCGATAGCATAAAGTATCCAAGGTGCACCGACGCCGTTCATGAGCGGATCGATGACCGCTGCCATAGCGTTAGCTTGCGGTGCTGCCAACTGTCCGGAGGTGAATCCATAGGTCTCGTTGAGCAACATCATGACGCCACCTACGGTAGCTGCGCTCACCAAAGTACCAAGGAATTTCCAACTCTCTTGCTTTTTAGGTGTCGTACCGAGCCAATATCCAATCTTCAAGTCGGTGATAAACGAACCTGCCATAGATAAAGCTGTGCACACAACTCCACCCATGATGAGGGCAGCCAACATGCCTCCGGGGCCATTTAAGCCCACAGCCACCATCACCACAGAAGCTAATATCAGCGTCATCAAGGTCATTCCCGATACCGGGTTGCTACCTACGATGGCGATAGCATTGGCTGCCACGGTGGTAAAGAGGAATGCAATGAGCGTTATCAGTAGGATTCCGACAACGGCATAGGGTAGATTTCCGCTCATCACACCGGTCCAGAAGAAGATGAATGTAGCCAAAATGGTGACGATACTACCCACAGCTATAATCTTAAAAGAAATGTCGCGTTGTGTGCGTTTCTGTGCTGTTGCGGCCTCACCACCACCTTTTAATTCCTTAGCAGCAAGCGAAGTAGCACCTTTAATGATGCCCCAACTCTTGATAATACCGATAATTCCGGCCATAGCAATGCCTCCGATGCCGATGCTCTTGCCGTAGGCTGAGAAGATTTCTTCGGCAGACATGCTGCCCACTGTTGCCTGAATGGAGGGATCCCACATGTTTAATACTTGGTCGTGGAACAGGATTGACATGCCCGGAACGATGAGCCACCATACCGATAGCGACCCTAAACAGATAATCAAAGCATATTTTAAGCCCACGATGTAGCCTAGTCCGACTACAGCAGCACCCGTATTGATTTTGAAAACAAGTTTGGCTTTATCGGCCAATAGTTCTCCGAGACCGACGACACGCGACGTAAAATTCTCGTTCCACCAGCCCATTGTGGCCACGATGAAGTCGTAGAGACCACCTACAAGTCCCGATATAAGCAACGGTTTTGCTTGATTTCCGCCCTTCGCACCGCTCACTAACACTTGTGTGGTGGCCGTAGCTTCGGGGAAAGGATACTTGCCGTGCATATCGCTCACAAAGTATTTGCGGAACGGAATGAGGAACAATATACCGATGATACCGCCCAATGCCGAGCTCATAAATATCTTAAAGAACGATGCTGTCATCGCATCGCCATACTTAGCTTGCAGAATATAGATGGCCGGTAAGGTGAAGATGGCACCTGCCACCACTGCTCCTGAACAAGCACCGATACTCTGTATGATAACGTTCTCGCCTAGTGCGTTTTTACGTTTGGCTGCTGTCGAAGCACCAACGGCAATGATGGCGATAGGGATAGCGGCTTCGAAGACTTGCCCAACCTTTAATCCCAGATAGGCAGCAGCGGCAGAAAACAGCATCGCCATGACGATTCCCCACGTCACCGACCATCCGTTTACTTCCGGATAGTTGCGTTCCGGACTCATAATAGGCTTGTATTCCTCACCTTCTTTCAATTCTCTGAATGCGTTCTCAGGTAGTTCCATGGGCTCTACCTCTTTGATTTGTTCTTCTTGCATGAATGTTAACGAAATAGGGTTAATATGCTACAAAAGTAACATATTTATATAAGAAGACCATTGGATTGTATGAGAAATAACGTATTTTTGCAACAGACATTCATCTATGGCAACGCTATGAGAGCTTTCTATAGGCTTTGCAGTGAAGTGGCGGTAATGCTTTGACTGGGCAAAACTTTATATCTGATATTCTATTCAATACATAATAATGCCTTATTTCAGGCTATTATATGGGACGAGATGAAAGTAGTATGCCTTCGGAAATATACATTAAAAATGGGAAAAAGTTCATCAAACCATGATGAACCTTTCCCCATGAAAGTCTAATCTTTATTAGTTTCTGAACACAAGCCCATTGTTGTCGGCATCGATGATGATGGGCTTGTCGCGTAATACGTTCTCTGATAGGAGCTGTTTGCTTAAATCGTTAAGCACAAAACGCTGTATGGCACGCTTTACCGGACGTGCTCCGAACTCCGGTTCGTAGCCTTCCGTGGCCAAGAAATTGATGGCTTCAGGTGTCCACTCGATGCTGAAGCCCTGTTGTTCGAGCATTTTGCGCACGTGTTTCATTTGTAGCGTGACCACCTTTCCAATCTCTTCTTGTGTCAAAGGCAGGAACATGATGGTCTCATCGATACGGTTTAAGAACTCCGGACGGATGCTCTGTTTCAGCATTTCCAACACTTGGTGGCGCATTTCATTCATCTTTTCATCCCTATTGTAGACGTTCATATCCTGCATTTGTTGCTGGATGTACTGACTGCCGAGGTTGGATGTCATGATGATGATAGTGTTTTTGAAGTTCACTGTGCGCCCTTTGTTGTCGGTCAATCGGCCGTCGTCCAACACTTGCAACAAGATATTGAAGACGTCGGGATGTGCTTTTTCAATCTCATCGAACAGTACCACGCTGTACGGTTTGCGTCTTACAGCCTCCGTTAGTTGCCCTCCTTCGTCGTAACCCACGTATCCCGGAGGTGCGCCGATGAGTCTGGAGACGCTGAATTTCTCCTGATATTCACTCATATCTATACGAGTCATCATGTTCTCATCATTGAAAAGATATTCGGCGAGTGCCTTGGCCAATTCGGTTTTTCCTACACCTGTGGTGCCCATAAAGATGAAAGAGGCTATCGGACGCTTTGGATCTTGCAGTCCGGCGCGACTTCTTCGCACCGCATCGCTTACCGCTTGGATGGCTTCTTCTTGCCCGATGACACGCTTATGCAGTTCCTCTTCCAAATGAAGAAGCTTCTCGCGCTCGCTTTGAAGCATTCGTGTGACGGGGATACCTGTCCATCTGCTCACCACTTCCGCGATGTCGTCGGCCGTCACTTCTTCCCTTATCATGCCCTCGCCGCCTTGAGTTGCCCTCAATTGTTGCTGTATATTGTCGATGTCATCCTGCAATGCTTGGAGCTTGCCGTAACGTATTTCGGCCACTCTCTCGTAGTTTCCTTCTCGTTCGGCACGCTCTGCTTCAAACTTGAGGCTTTCCATTTCCTGCTTATCTTGCTGTATCTTGTTGACCAATCCTTTCTCCGATTCCCATTTAGCTCGGTATTGATGTTCCTCTTCTTGGAGTTCGGCAATCTCTTTATCGAGTTGTGCTATCTTGTCGGTATCGTTCTCTCGCTTGATAGCTTCGCGTTCTATTTCAAGCTGTTTCAACCTACGAGTAATCTCATCGAGCTCTTCCGGCACCGAGTCGCGCTCCATTCTAAGCTTGGCGGCAGCCTCGTCCATGAGGTCGATAGCCTTATCCGGCAAGAAACGGTCGGATATATAGCGCTCCGAAAGTTGCACCGCTGCGATGCAAGCATCGTCTTGTATGCGCACTTTATGGTGGTTTTCGTACCGTTCCTTTAGGCCACGTAAGATGCTGATAGCGTCTAGTTCGTCGGGTTCATCCACCATTACTGTCTGGAAACGGCGCTCTAATGCCTTGTCTTTTTCAAAGTATTTTTGGTACTCATTGAGTGTAGTTGCACCGATAGCACGGAGTTCGCCACGAGCCAATGCAGGCTTTAATATGTTGGCAGCATCCATAGCACCCTCGCCACCACCGGCTCCAACGAGCGTGTGTATCTCGTCGATGAAGAGGATAATCTCACCGTCTGCGTTGGTCACTTCCTTGATAACACCTTTCAATCGTTCCTCAAACTCGCCCTTATATTTGGCTCCTGCTACTAGAGCTCCCATGTCGAGAGAGTATAATTGCTTGTTTTTGAGGTTCTCAGGAACATCACCTCGTACGATACGTTCGGCCAAACCTTCCACGATGGCGGTCTTACCGGTACCCGGTTCTCCTATTAATATCGGGTTGTTTTTGGTTCTTCGAGACAGGATTTGCAGCACTCGACGAATCTCGTCATCGCGTCCTATGACCGGATCGAGCTTGCCTTGACGTGCATCTTCGACCAAGTTTTTAGCGTATTTCTGCAATGCTTGATAGTTCTCATCGCCGCTTTGGTTGTCTACTTTTTTGCCTTGGCGCAGTTCGTTGATGGCTTGTAGCACGCCGTTCTCGGTGCAACCGGCATCTTTTAGAATTCTGCTAGCAGTGGAATTGACGCTCAATAATGCCAACAGCATAGGTTCGATAGATACGAATTCGTCTCCTAATTTCGTGCTATAATCTTGCGTTTTTTGTAATACGGCATTTGTTTCGTTGCTCACGTAAGGCTGTCCGCCCTGTACTTTAGGTAAGTGTTGAATCTCTTGTTGTACCGCCTGCTCTATCAACTGTGTGTTGATGGCCAGCTTTTGGAATATAAAATTGGTCACATCTTTGCCTTTGTTCATGATGCCTTGAAGCAAATGAACCGGCTCTATAGCCTGTTGGCCGCTGCTTTGAGCTATGTTTGCAGCTTCTTGCACGGCCTCTTGGGCTTTGATAGTAAACTTGTTGAAATCCATATCGTGTCTCCTTTCCTTGATTAATTCAATGTTTTATTCATTCAGTAAAGGAGAAGTCAAACCCCATGCCTTATTAAAATTCATGCCTTTTTGGCATAATTGTGTGTCAAAAAGGCATGAATCGGGGCTGCTTAATCGCTATAGTTATTGTCTATAATGATGCTGAAATGGTAGTCGGGAAAGGTTTCTTGCAGGTTTTTCAAGTATCGTTTGAGAAGTCCCTCTTTTTCTTTTACCCCGTCTTCGGGTATGATATCGAGTGAGATGGTGCGTGTTTCTGTGTCCAAGAAGAATCCATGTGCCTGACAAATATCGGGACATTCGGCAGTCATCTCCATCACTTGTTGTTGCAATTGAGTTGTTAAGTTATCGCCGGAGTTGATGGCATAGATGCCTATAGTGGCGATGATGCCGAATTTCTCCATCAGTCTGTGGCTGATACGATGGGTGAGTTTGTGTATCTCTATGGCCGAAGTGGTGTCTAATACGCTGATATGGAGCGACCCAATGATGGTATCCGGCCCGTAGGTATGCATGATAACGTCGAACACTCCGCACACTCCATCGAATGTTTTTACTTCGTCTTTGATGTTAGTAATAAGCTCTTGAGAGATGCGTGTACCCAAAATCTGATTCACGGGAGAGGCCAACATCTCAATACCGGCCTTGATAATGAGCAGTGAGATGAGCACACCGAGGATACCATCAATGGAAAAATGCCATACAAGCATGATGACAGCCGATACCAAAGTACCCAAGGTGACGACGGCATCAAAGGTTGCATCGGCTCCACTAGCGATGAGAGCGTCTGATTGGAGTCGCTCTCCCGTGCTTTTAACATATCGTCCGAGGATGAGCTTTACGACGATAGCTGTGATGATAACCGTCAATGTGACGGTGGTATATTCGGGAGTTGTGGGGTGTAAAACCTTCTTTCCGGACTCTATGAGCGATGTAATACCGGCAGCAATCACGAATACCGCAATCACAATGGCGCTGAGATATTCTATTCGTCCATGCCCAAAGGGATGCTTACGGTCGGCCGGTCGGGCTGAATATCGGGTGCCGATGATGGTCACGACCGACGAGAATACGTCGCTCAGGTTGTTGACTGCGTCCATCACGATAGCAATGGAGCCTGCCAAGAATCCTACCACGGCCTTGAAAGAGGCCAACAGTACGTTGGCCAAAATGCCGATAAGACTTGTCCGAATAATCTGTTGATTCCTATTCATTGCATCGTTTAGAGAACTCATTGTTAGTCTTGCATGTGCAGAACGTCTAAGAATCGCTTGATGACTTCGGGCTTTCCTGTGTGTTTGCCATTGTCTTCGCTCAGCTTACAAGTGTCGTTATAGAAGTCCCACGACTCTGTAATCTTGGCTGCTACCAACTTGATGACGATATTCATCGGTTCTATTTCCTCGAAGTCATTGGTGAAGTGAGTACCTATACCGAATGAAGGTTGGCAATAGTCTTTGGCATATTGTTGTACTTCGATGGCTTGGTCGGTGTTCAACGCATTGCTGAATACCACCTGTTTGGTACGCGGATCAATGCCCAGCGAGCGGTATTTACCGATAATCTTAGCTAATTCTTGTCGGTTGTCTCCGCTATCTATGCGCAGACCTTTGAACAAATTGGCGAAGTCTTCAGAGAAGTTGAGGCTGAAAATGTTCCACCCGAAGCTGTCGTAGAGGTAGGTTCCCAATGCCCCACGGAATGTGTTGCGCCACGAGTTCATGGCAATATGGTTGGCCATTTGGGGACCATACATACCTCCGATGGCGCAAACAAACTCATGAGCCATCGTTCCCACGGGTGTCAGACCGTGCTTCATGGCCAAATAGACATTACTGGTTCCGACGAATCTACCCGGCCATTGGCGCGAAGTATAGCAATCTTTCATGGCTCTTACTACCGTATCTTCAGCCTCGAACGATGCTCGACGGCGCGTACCGAAGTCGCTATAGACACAGCCGGCAGTCAAAAGTCGCTCGGCTTTGGCGTACGATTTCTTGTAATATTCCTCGTAGTTGAGTTTGGCTTCCTGTCCTGTCACCATATAATATAGTTCGGACACGATGGCCAATACTTTTACTTCGAGCAGAATAGTATCCGACCAACTGCCCTCAAACTCTATATATAAGTGCCGGTTTTCGTCTTGCCAGACGCGTGTCCATTGGTGTTTGAAGCGGAAACCACGTAGGTAGCGATAGAACCAATGGGGTATATAGTAGCATTCACGCTGCATGAAATGAATCTCTTCATCGGTGATAACGAGGTTTTCGAGCATCTTGATTTGCTCGGCTACAAGGTCGGCAAAGCCCTCCGGATAGACGGTATTGTTGCGGTCTACGAACTGATATTTCACCTGTGCACGTGGGAAATTGTCAATAACGGCACAGCACATGGTAAACTTATAGAGGTCGTCGTCGGTGAAGTGTTGTATGATTTGTCTCATCATGTCAATAGGGTAGAGTTGTTGTTAAGAGTGATTAATATAGGTAGAACATACGTTCCATCATCTTCCATTTTTCGTCTGAGGTGCTACCGGTGGCACACTGTTGAAATTGCGACACATAGTCTTCCCAGTCTTGTTGGCCGGGTAGGGTAGCAAGACGAGCCATGGCATCGTCCCAATCGAAGTCTACCGGTGTCTCAACTATCATGAATACGCGTGTACCAACGATGTATAACTCCATCTCTAGAATGCCAACTTGTTTGATTCCGTCTTCTATTTGTTGGCGGAAATGCTCACGGTCGTGGGCTTCGCGATAGCATTTGATGAGTTCAGGATTGTCGCGTAGATCCATTGTTTGGCAATATCGCTTTACCGGACCATCGTATTGTTTCACCTTGTAACCTTCTGTTTTCATATCGTTTTTTCTTATTTGTGATTGTCGAATGCAGCCTATTTTATGCAAAGATAAACATAAAAGTGGGATGACACTATCTTTTAGGCTGTAATTATGTGCGATGGCCGCTTTGCAATATTAATACTTTCCATGTTTTATATCATAACTTGTAGATTCATAAACTTACTAACTCAAATTGCTGCAGTGGCTTGGCAGTCTTGCTGCTTCGGCTCGGCAGTAATGCTGAATGGGCTGTGCAGCGATGCTGAAGAGACGTTACAGCAAATGAAGAGTGAGGAGTTAGGAGTGACAAGTGAGGAGTTATAGCAAATTGTAGAGGTGTATTGTATTCGCCCAAAAGAACGTTAGATGTCTGAAAATAAGAATGTTAGTTAATTTTAAACTCTTATCTGCCTGATTGTTAGACTTATTTTATATTTTTGCAGCCTAATATAATAGTAGGTAATTAGACTCAAATTTAAACATTAAAGACACGAAATGAGGGAGCATAGATTGAAGTGTGCTATGGGTATGGCTACGTTCATACTTGGAAATTTCATAGGTTTTGCTGTGTTGGCAATGCTGATGAAGCCTTTTTTCATGCTTTATAACCACGCCATCTATGTTGAAGCAACATTGAAAGACTATGTGGCTGTAATGTGGCATGGACTCCCGATGGACTTCTCTGTGAGTGGTTACCTATCAATAGTACCTGCACTTCTTGCACTCGTTGCGCCTTTTGGCGGTGGCGATGTGCTTCGTCGTATTGCCAAGACGTACTATGCTGTGGTGGCATTGCTGCTCGCTATGATATTCATAGTGGATGCGGTGCTCTATAGCTATTGGGGATTCAGACTCGACACGACACCTTTGTTTTATTTCTACTCGTCGCCTTCGGACGCCATGGCAAGTGTCGGTGCAGGCTTCATCGTGCTGGGTGTGGTAGTTTGGTTGTTATTGTCGTTGGGTATTTATAGTATTGCTGTGCGTTGCCTGTTGCCACTTCCTACGACTACAACAAAAGTTCGTGAGCGTATACAGACCGTAGTGATGACCTTAGTATTGATGGGATTGCTCATTATCCCGATACGTGGAGGCGTCACAACATCGACCATGAATTTGGGAAATGTGTATTATAGTCAGAATCAGCGACTGAATCATGCTGCCGTAAATCCTTGTTTCAGTCTGTTACGTTCATGGATTGATGGGGCGACGAAGCTTTCCGACCAATACCGATTGATGGATGCCACCGAGGCTGACAGCCTGTTTAGTCAGCTTGTAAAGACCGGTGACCGCAGTAATAAAGGAGAAGAGACGCAGTTGCTACGCGTGCATCGTCCCAATATTGTGATTGTTGTGCTAGAGAGTTTCTCTGCTCAAATCATGCAAGAGTTGGGTGGTTTGCCGCGAGTGGCGGTCAATATGGATCGCTTGGCACGCGAAGGTGTGCTCTTTACTCGATTCTATGCCAATAGTTTCCGTACCGATCGCGGACTCGTTTCTATCTTGGCCGGCTATCCGGCTCAGCCCACGATGAGTATCATGAAGTACACTGAGAAAGTGGAAACATTACCTTCGTTGCCGCGAGAATTGAGCAATGAGGGGTACGACTTGCAATATTATTATGGTGGTGATGCAGATTTTACCAACATGCGGTCGTTTTTGACTACGGCCGGATTTGAGAAAATAGTGGCCGATGTTGACTTTCCTGTGAATCTAAGGTTGAGCAAATGGGGTGTTCCAGATGGTTATGTGTTCGACTGTGCGGCTAAAGATATAGAACAATATCGCGGTAAACCTTTCTTGAAGGTGATTCAGACAAGCAGCAGTCATGAGCCTTATGATGTGCCTTATCATCGTTTAAGCAACAAGGTATTGAATGCTTTTGCTTATGCGGACGATTGTTTGGGCAAGTTTGTAGAGCGCTTGCGCCGTTCTAAACAGTGGGATAATACGCTCATCGTGCTTGTTCCCGACCATCTGGGATGCTATCCGGAAGATATTAGCAACTATGATTTCGCGCGTTATCATATTCCGCTCATCATGGTAGGTGGGGCAGTGAAGGAGTCGCACCGTATTGATATTATCGGCTCGCAGATAGATATTGCGGCTACACTCCTGTCGCAATTGGGTATGCCGCACCATCAGTTTACTTTCAGTAAAGACATGATGGACAGCAGAGCACCACATTTTGGGTATTTCACGGTGCCTAATGCATTGGGTATGATTACGTCTACCGACTCTGTGATGTACGATCTTGATACAAAAACAACCGTGCAGAAGCGCGGCAAACATACCGATTATACGTTGAAGTTGGGCAAGGCCTACCTTCAAAAACTTTACGATGACCTCTCAAAACGTTGACCATGACAACCATATTACAGCAAATTAATAGCTTGGACCAGACTGTGTTCCTGTTTTTCAATGGTTTCCACAACAGCTTCTTCGACACGCTGATGTGGCAAATATCCAACCGTTGGGTGTGGGTACCGATGTATATAGCCATTGTTGTGGCCAATGCGCTTCACTTCAAAAGCGATTGGCGCAAGCTCATCGGGGTGATAAGTGTGTTTTTGATAGCCTTTGCGCTGACTGATTATCTCTGTGTACAGTTGGTTAGACCGTGGATAGCGCGTCCTCGTCCGGCTCAAGACGACAGTGTTATTTGCCACTTGGTGCATATTGTCAATGATTATCGAGGTGGGCATTATGGTACTCCGTCGAGTCATGCCACCAATACTTATATGCTGGCTATGCTTACGATGTTGTTCTTCAGACGACGTAAACTCACGTTGTTTATGTTTGCTTGGGCCACACTTCTGTCTTATAGCCGTATCTATCTAGGTGTGCATTACCCCGGAGATATACTTTTGGGTGGTGTACTGGGTATCTCTGTAGCCTTCGTATGCTATAAGCTTTATCGCTGGATGATGCGAGAAGACGGTTGTAGGAGTTGTCCTTATCTGCAGTTGATAGAGTACGCGAGTTCGGGATAAAAAAAGCATTTAAA
>NZ_KQ960646.1:0-41725 GCF_001553265.1 Prevotella sp. DNF00663
TGTTCTCGTAAGCGGATGCAAAAGTAATAAGAAATATAATACCAACCAAATGTTTTGAAGAAAAAGTTTAGAAATTAATATCATTTTTCTAGCTTTTTGACAAAACCAACAAAGTGACTTTATTTTCACCTTATTATATATATAACATTTCTATTTCTCTTGCTTATCAAGTATCAATTTCATACCTCACTACAGCAAACTACGTTTTACTTCACATGGATTTCCTACAGCCAACGAGTCGTCCGGAATATCGTGCACAACTACCGAACCGGCTCCGATAATACATCTTTTACCTATCTTCACACCGGGTAGAACTATCACTCCACCCCCTAACCAAGTATCTTCACCTATTACAATGGGATGAGATGTCTCTTGCGACTTCCTACGAGCCACATAATCCATCGGGTGTTGCGGCGTGTAGAACTGGCAAGCAGGCCCAACTTTCACATGGTCTTCAAATGTCACAGTGGCTCCATCGAGTACCACACAATTGTAATTAACAAACACATGATGCCCCATCCGTATGCCGTTGCCATGGTCACAGTGGAATGGCGGGCATACGGTAGAGTCATTCGGAATTCCGGGAATCAGGTCTTGAATCAGATCACGATACTCTTCACTATCAAGAGTCAGCGTCTGCAATCGAGCGCATATCTCTTTCGCATACGTCAAACTAGCCAATATCTCTGTATCGGAAAAGTCGTATAACTGCTCCGACCGCATCTTCTGGAATTCCGTCATATTTACATTATTTTGTTTCCCCAGCCTTCAGATAGCCTACTTTCAGATTGGTTATCACACTCTTGAACTGTCCGGCTTTCTGCAATGGGAATACAAGCGTACGCAGATAGTACATATCTCCACGCTTACCGAAGTTGACTTTCTTCACATCCAAGCTACTTACTTTCTTGCCATTCAGGTAGAGTACTGTATTTTCAGACGTACCTTCGATGGCTACATGAGCTTTCTCACCGGGATAAAGGTTCACACCAAAGTTATACAGATAACCGTCGCGACTGAATCCAAGGAACCCACTAGCAGGATCAGCTAGATAGAATTTTGCCTCAGGAGACTCAAACAACACTGTTCCGGGAGCCTCCGGACAAGCATCTATATCAAATTCCACGCGGTAATTCCATCCCATTTGCTCAACACCTGTTTCCTGTCCGGGTGTCACTTGAGCCAACTGCAATGCGAAATCTGCACCATGCTTACCAAGCACATTCTGCCCCACTGCCTCACTCAATCCTTGGCATTTATCCTTAAACTCGGCATAAGAGAATGTCGGTTTCGCCCCCGTCCACATTTTGGTAGCTAGTGCTTGCATAGAAGGCAATACACGATGATAAACATCTTGCAATCCTACACCATTGCCAACAATATCATTCCATACGGCAAACATACCACCTTTAATCTGCGGATAGCGTTCCGGGAACACCGCTCCATTGATATTGGCCGGCGTCCATTCTTTATAGAGTCGCTCATTCTCTAGGTAATCATAATAGTAACCAGCCTTCGGAACTATGTAAACATCTCTATCAGGAATACTGATAATATCATAACCTAACTTCATCATCTCGTCAGGTTTTGCATAATCATTAGACCACGACTGCATCATCACATCTTTTACCTTGATTGGAGTCTTCCCATAAGCGTGGGTTTGTTGTCCCCAAACCATAGCCTTCTTACCGAAACTCTCTACATAACGGATATATCTATCGGTGAAATAGCGGAATTTCTCGCGCAGTTCGGCAGTCTTGTTAGAATACTCATCGGTACCGATGTGCACCCATTTGCTGCGAAACACAGGATTTGGCCCCTCTATATATTCCTTGAACAGAGCATCCAAGAATGTATAAGTATCAGGGTTGAACAAATCAAGATGATCCATACCATACTCTTTGCTAGCCAAATCGGGACGATATTTCGTGATAGCCAATGAGTGAGCCGGCACGTCGATTTCCGGGATTATCTCCACACCTAGACTGTCGGCATACTTCTGCAACTCTATAAACTCTTTCTTAGTATAGAATCCATCACGCGCTGTCAGTCCGGGATATGTATCGCACTCCAATCTGAAAGCAGCCTGTGTCTTCATCCAATCATTATCAAAAAACTGCTTAAAACCACAGTCCGTCAAATGTATATGGAAAGTATTCATCTTATAGTATGACATCAATCGCACATACTGCCGCAACGAACGCATGGGGAAGAACTTACGAC
Organism: Prevotella sp. DNF00663; assembly: GCF_001553265.1. GTDB lineage: Bacteria > Bacteroidota > Bacteroidia > Bacteroidales > Bacteroidaceae > Prevotella. The sequence continues at coordinate 2,224 of NZ_KQ960646.1, forward strand.
CGCAGTCAAGCATAAAGCCACGAACTGCGTAATCAGGACTATCCATCAACGCACCACAAGGCAATGTATGCGCCACACTTTGTTCCGCAATTTGCAGAATCGTACGTGTCGCCCAAAACAATCCTTTATTAGAAGGAGCCACTACCTTAGCCGACTCACCGATAGTCATGGTATAACTCTCCACATTGGCGCCTTTCTTGGCTTTCACCGCGAACGCAATATCGCCTTTCTTGGCTTTCCCTTTCACGATAGGCAAGTGCTGTCCAAACATCGTAGCATAATCATCGGCAAAGCGTTGTAGCGTTTCAAGCATCATGGCATCACCTTTCTCATACGTAATACGTGTAGGAGTAAACACCCCTTCAGTACCTTTCCACGTCTTCAATTCGGGTACGGTAAACGGTTTTTCATTCACAGCCTGCATCAATATTGGCATGCAGAACAACAGACTAAATACAAAAGTCTTTTTCCAAAAGTTCATGATAATAGAAATTTGATATATTTTCTACCGGCAAAGTTAATCAATTTTCTGAAACAACATACATTTGATAACAAAATAAAAACTGGAAAAATGAAAGAAGAATATTTCTCCGGCTAAAAATAACATCCCCTTTCTTTGCAGCTCAAAATAGTACCTTATACGTATGTACGAATTCTATTCGCCTACATAGTACATTACTTTACAAGAAAAAGTGTATCTTTGGCCTATCAACCAAAGTATACTACATGCGAAAAATCGCTTTTATCATACTTCTTTTTGCCACAATGCTGCCGGCACTCTGCCAAATTCGTGGCTACAAAACCGACTTTCAACTGTCGAAAAAAGATTTCTGCGACACCATCGATATAGAATATAAGGATGGGCAAGTGTACGTTCCCGTCATGATGAATGGCCAACGTAGATGGTTCAACCTAGACACAGGAAGCGGCCAAGGCATAGTGTATCCTGAATCACCTATAGATTATTGGCGAGAATTAGGAAACGTGGTGTCGCGCGATGCCAACGGTATAGCCGACACAGTCAAAGTGATTCAGCTGCCCGACTTCCGTCTTGGCCAGCTTACAGTGTCGGGTTATGTGGCCTCGATGATTGCCAACCGCCCCGTCAAAGCCAACTACGATACCATACTAGGGTTCGACTTATTCAGCAAAGGCATTTGTGCCAAGATAGACGTGCGGCACAAACAACTTATTATAACCGACAATCGCCATGCCTTCGAGCGCGAGCCGGGATACCGAATGAAGTACAAATTAAAATGGTTTGTGCCCTACGTTCTCATCAGTCCGTTTATACGCCATGTGGACGAAGTGCTATTCGACACTGGCGCTAAACCACTCTACACCATGAACAAAGAAAGTTTCGACCGACATGCTTATAAGAGTAAGAACGTAGAATCACAGGTAGAAGGACGCACACAAGGCCGACAAAGTATCGGAATACATGGTACGGAGAAGTTTGACGAAGTGGCATTTCTGCATCTCGACCGCTTGAAATGGGACGAGTTTGCATTTACCGACGTGCGAGCCATTACCATCCAAGGGGCTTCGCGCATCGGTGGGAGTATCTTGAAATATGGTTCCATCATTATCAATCCGTACAAGTAAAGCCTCATATTCAGCCCTTATAACAAGAAAGATAACGTGCACGTGGGCAACAAACCTATGGGTGTGGCCTTCGTTCCGCTACAGGGGAGAGCCTGTGTGGGACTCATCTTCGAGAAAAGTGCAGCCTATCAAGCCGGTCTGCACGAAGGAGACATCATCTTAAAGATTGACGGTCGTACCATTCCTACCTTCCAAGACTTCTTGAATTACAAGCTTGCGGAAAATCAACGTCACACCTTTACTGTGTTTGGAAAAAATGGAAAAACTCGGGAAGTGATGGTACCAGCCATACAATAGTTCCCAAATCGCCCATCCTCTTTCAACATTTCTATGTCTTTACTCCACTAGAGCAGAAACTATCTTCACGTCCTTTATCAAATATTTTGCAGCATCAGTAGCCTCATCACAGCCATCAAGAGGAGGGCATTTGTCTTGATTGGGGGTATGTCGATTAGGTAGATTACGCCACTTTCCGGTACGTAGGCTGAGTCGCTCGACCGCTTCTACGGCATGAAGATTGGCATATTGCGTCCCACCTATTATATATGTCCCGGTGCCAAGAGCCGATACCGTGACCGAGAAATGCTCCCATGTCTGTGGACGATAGTGCCCAACGACTTCGCCACCCATCCGTATTTCCCCCCGATGGAATGAGAAGCTAACGGCACGATCGCCATGCCTATCGGTCACATCCACCTCAAACGGGTCGTCATTTTCTGCTTGTACCATGTAATCGAAAGCTATCTTGACACGCTTTGTAGCTTCAAACACGCGGATAGCACGTGCATAATCATAGCGGTCGGAATCGACCATACAGAGTTGATGAGCCTCATCTATGTACACATCTGCCCATTTCGGGCGATAAATATTCCAATTCTTGATGGGCGCACTCGGTGCTGTTTGGGCAAAATCATCGCCTACTGGTCCTTGCCAACACGTACGTGCGGGCAACTGAATACGGCTCACCCAAATGTCTTCTTTGTTCACACTGTAGGTCAACCACGCACAACTATCATTGGGATTTTGCTCACCCTCGGTGATTCCTCGCACATAACAAGGCCCGAAATCCTTGTTCTCGGCGTCGGCCCTACTCCCGAAGGACTTATCCAACCCGAAGCTGTAGAACGATTGCACAAGATTGGCAACTGGATGCGTGCCAACGGAAAAGCTATCTACAACACCGTCACCACGCCCAACTACCACGATGGCAACGTATGGTTTACCGCCAATAAGGACGGGCGCACGCTTTATGCAATCTATACGTTGGCCGATGGTGAGACGCTTCCGTCTCAAATCCACTGGAAAGGTAACTTACCGAAAGGCAAAGTCGTACTGCTTTCCAACGGCAAAACATTGAAAACAAAGGTCAAAAATGGCGAAGTAACCGTAACATTACCCACCAGTATGAAGTCGGAATCATTTGCTATGGCATTCGTTCTTCAAAAGAAGAGCGTTTGATGAAGAATAAGGGCTACGAGATTATGGCTTATCGGCATAATTCCCATTAACTCCCCCTAACTTCCTTTTAACACCTTCATCCCCTTCTCTCGGTACAAACGAGGGAAGGGGATGAACTGTTTTACTTCGGTAATGTCACCGGATAATCCTCACTATCCACGTGCTCGGAGAGGATAATACGCTTCATCTGATCCACAATATCGGGATGCTCTGCTGCCACATCATGGTCTTCGTGAATATCGGCAGACAAGTTATAAAGATGAGGAACACCCTTGATAACTACCATTTTCCACTCTCCCATGCGCAGAGCCATTTGGTTGGTCTCCGAAAACTCCCAATATAAATAGGAGTGTCTTAGCTTCTGTTCGCCACCCAAGAGCGTAGGCAAGAACGAGATACCATCAAAGTAATCCGTCTTCTTTGCACGATTGGCATATCGACGCTTATAATCTTTTACGCCGGCCAAGTCGCAAAACGTAGGCATCAAGTCGTAGAACGCTATCATTGCATCGCTCACTTCCCCGGCTTTTACATGTCCCGGCCATCGCACGATAAACGGAATCCGAATGCCACCCTCGTAACATTGCCGTTTCAGTCCGCGCAATTTGCCATCCCGACCAAAGAATGTTGGGTCGGCACCACCCTCTTCATGAGGGCCGTTATCAGAAGTAAAGATAACGATGGTATTATCTTCGAGTCCTTTCTCCTTCAACTTTGCCAATACTTCTCCCACATATTTGTCGAGTCGACTAATCATGGCTGCAAACTGAGCATGCGTGTGTTCGGTAGCATTATAGCGCGAACCGCGATTCCCGCCCCATGTCTTATCTGTGAAAAACTTCTTCTCATAACGCTCTAAAAGCGAATCGTCGGGTTGTACCAACTCGGCATGAGGCAGTGTGTAAGTCAATATACCACAGAAAGGACGCCCTTTCTGCTGCTTATCGAGCCACGCCATAGCCTCTTGATGTATCAAGTCGGCCGAGTATTGTGGGCGTTTCCGATAGTCGCGACCATACATCGGATACTGTATATTATCCTCTAATACCACACGCGACACAGCCGTATCGCCCGCCTCCCTGCTATACTTATTCAGGAAATTGGGGAAATACAGATGTGCTTGGAACTGGCAGATATAGCCGAAAAACTCGTCCACACCGCGCTTATCGGGCGTAGAAACCGATCCTTCATAGCCTCCGGCCCATTTTCCAAACATTCCCGTGGTATAACCGTTGGCTCGAAGTATCTCCGGAATAATCACATGGTCGGGATCGTAAGGTTGCTGCCCCACGACACTGTAATCCTCATTTTGCCCATACATCACCCTTGCACTCTCCGCCCAATACTCCTTATTGCCACGTACAAGGGTATGTCCGGCATGCTGTCCGGTCATAAAACAGGCCCTCGAAGGTGCGCTCACCGGCGCCCCGGCATACGCTTGTGTGAATCGCATACCGTCGCGTGCCATACCATCTATGTTCGGTGTGGCGATGTAAGGTTGTCCATAACATCCCAAATCACCATACCCCATATCATCGCACATGATGTAGATAATATTCGGTTTCTGTACCTTCCGAGCATAAGAAGGAACCACAGCTGCCAGCGACAAAGTCCCGACGGCCAGCGTCATTTTATTCATTTCCATCATTTTATATATTTTCATGCTTCTGCAAAAATACTGTTTTTTATTGAATTGAGTCCCAAAACCTCCCCATACCTATCTATCAGGCGAATGCAATTCTCCCCTACAAACAGACATAAGTACTTATGGTAGGCACGAAGAGACGGTGTATATACACCGTCTCCCTATGCTTGTCTCGTTTACAAACAATACTGTTTGCCCTTAATTCCCCCATCCTTCGTTCTGCTTCAAGTTTGGATTGAGCACGATTTCCGTGGTTGGAATCTGGTACAGATAGTACTTTTCGAGCCATCCCTTACCCTCTTTCACTGGGTCATTGAATAGGAATACATTACCCTCAGTCATACTTCCGTTAGTTCCATCCGACAATCCTGTCGTGGGATTATACAACGTCAGGTGAGCAGCAGCGGCCTCTTTCTTCGTCGCCCATACACCCAGCGTCGGACGATTGAGGAACCATGGAGCCATACGCCAGCGACGAACATCGTAGAATCCGAATCCTTCGCCCATCAATTCAACGATACGTTCACGGCGAATCTCCCACAATACGGGATCTACCAATACACCTGTTGCATTGCCTTTCGGATAATAACGGCCGCGATTAGGGTCGAAGCTGTCATTGATATCAGCTACGGTCATAGCTGCAACACCCGCTCTCTTCCTCAACAGATTGACGGTTTTGTCGGCTACCTCTTGGGTGAATGTTCCCAATTCAAACTTCGCCTCAGCCTCGTTCAGCAACACTTCTTCTATCTTGAAGATTGGTTTATCGGCCACATTGAGACTTCCTTGGTTGAAGTTCTGTTCCCAGTTATCGGTGTTCTTCCACACATAATAACCCGAACGACAGGTTACAAACGAGCCGGTACCAAGTCGTGGAATCTGCGGAACAAGGCTTGCACTCCAGTTTTGGTCGGGCAATCGCTTCATACCTGTGCCCGGATTGCTACACGTTGCATTGATTCCCATGATGTCGATATACTCCCTATCGGCCGCATTACCGGTGAAATGCCAAGTACGATAACCTTCCGTTCCCTTGCCGGCTGCTACCTTATAAGGTGGAATCACAGTATGATACAAGCGCGGATCGCGGTCGCGGAACTCGGCATACATCGTCTTATTGCCATGGAAACCGGATGTCGCATTGGCTATAGGTTTGCCATTCTTCATCAGATAGAGTCCCACCGTGTTGGCATTCATCTCCACATAGTGAGATGATGTACGCTCGATGTAACACATATTATGAGGATTCATGTCCGGCATATACGACTTGTAGAAGATGATTCCGGGCACTCCTTTCAGGTCGTCAGTGGTCCACATCTCACCATAACCGGCTGCCGGCTGTCCATCGACACCCGTATATAGCGTGGGATAATCTTTCATCAAGAGTTCGGAAGCACGAACACTCTCTTTCAGGTAAGATTCGTACTCGCCCAGTTCATGGTATTTTCGCCATGTTCCTTCACGTAAACCGAAACGCGAGATAGCCGCACGAACACAATTCTGATCAATGGTATTATCACCGTCACGCCCTTTGAAGGAGCCTATATGCTGCTCCGCCCACTTCAAACGGTTCATCACCGAGTCGGCCACCGCCTTTCTATTCATACGCTCACCCATCACTTCGGAGTCGCCGGAAGATAACACTTTCGTCACCCAAGGCACATCACCGAAACGGTCTATCAACTCCATATACCAGAAAGAATGGAAAAAATAGCCCACAGCACGCCAATGGTCTTTCTCTGCTTGCGTCATCTTTGTATCGCCAAGATGTGACAACATGATATTGATACGGCGTATATAGGAACTGAAATCCCAGCCATTTCCCGAAGCCACAGAGGCTATATTCTGGAACGCATAGCTATTGAATCCGCTCTCATACTTACGCTCCATGTAGCCGGCATTCATGTCACTGCGGTATTGACCGTTCTCTCCCCACACGGCAAGCGACGTTCCTATCGTATTATCGGTGAACATATTGTAGCACGGCCACATAAATGCTTTGAAGTTATCGTACGACTGTAGTGCATTCTCCTCTGTCAAATCGGTCTTCGGCGTCTTCTCTAAAAAGTCGTCGTTGCAACTTGTACAGAGCAATGCTGCGCACAAACTGGTATATAATAGAATATTTTTCATGATTTAATCTTTTTATCGTTAAATACTATAAGGTAACGTTCACACCGAAAGATATGGTACGGAAAGCTGGATAATTCCACGAGAGTGTCTCCGGATCGATACCTTTTACAAGACCGGTAAACGTGGCTAGATTCTCTATACTCACAAAAGCTTTGAGCTGAGAGAGGGCCAATTGCTGTACCAGCGTACGTGGGAAAGTGTACGAAAGCGTCACGTTCTTGATACGTAAATAAGCCGCATTGGAGAGGAACTTATCTTGTATGCGGTAGTTAGAGCTTTGATTGCCGTAGTTACCATATATTCTTGCAAACTTAGCATTGGCATTTACAGGTGTATAATCGCCTCCGGCAGCATCTGTCGGCTTCCAATAATCGGCCAAACCTTCGTATAATGGTACGAATTTATAGTCGGCATACAATGGAATATTCAGCGTATTGGCCAACCAAGCATCGCGCTTAGCCGTACCCTGCAAGAACACACTGAGGTCGAATCCCTTGTAATTGGCACCCAGACTCATACCGAATACATAGCGTGGAGTGTCGTTTCCGATGACCTTTCTATCGCCGGGATTGGCGTAAGTCTGCTCACCCGATGTTATCACATTGGTGGTTTGATTGTCGTCCATCAGGTTTTTAAACTTGAAATCTCCCGGTCGTGGGTTGTATCCATCTATCTTAGTAACGCCCTCTTTCAATGCAAACGTCTTAGTATCTACGAAATCATCGGCAGTATAGAAGCCATCGTTCACATATCCCCAAATCTCTCCGAGCTGTTGACCTTCATAATAACTCGACAGCAACTTGGCCTCATTGGAGTTATACTTCACGATGACAGAGTTGTAATCAGACAGACTGAAGCCCACACGATAGCCGAATTGGCCAATCTTGTCGCGCCAATTGAGCGACAAATCCCAACCACGTGTACGCATATCAGCGGTATTTTCGTAAGGAGCTTTGGCTCCAACAACGGCGGGCAATTGCATTCCCGGCGCAAGCATACCGTCGGTATTGCGCTGATACCAGTCGAAAGTAGCAGTCAGACGGTTGTTCAACATCGTAACATCCACACCGAAATCGAGCGTCTTAGCTTTCTCCCAAGTGAAGTTAGCACTTACCAATGAGGGAATATCCGTGATGGCACTGGTGTAGTTTCCGCCCACCAACCATCCGTTATATTTATTATTCATCGGCATGGTAGGAATGAACGCGTAGGTAGAAATATTCTGATTACCAATCATACCATATGATGCACGGAGCTTCAAACCGTCTAGCCAACTGCGCGTAGGAGCCATAAACTCCTCTTCAGCAACATTCCATCCGGCAGAGACAGAGGGGAAGAAGCTGAATCTAGAAGACTTCGGGAACTTGGAAGAACCATCGTATCGACCATTAGCCTCGAAGAGATAACGATTCTTATAGTCGTAGTTCGCACGGAAGAAGCCGCCTCGTACCGAGTATTCATCGTATCCGTCCTTCATCTTCAAAGTCGATGTTCCACCACCAAGTGAGGGAACTTCGGGCACAGCCTGACCATACGAGTGAGATGTCATATAGTTATAACTACTCGATTCCTGATTGAATCCGGCCATGAACTTGAAATGATGGTCGGTCAACTTCAACGTGTATGTACCGTAAATATTCAACGCATTATAGCTCGTCGTACTCTTCTGCTTCTCCAAATAGTCGTTGGTAGGTGTCGTGTCTACCCCACCTTGTATGGTCGTATAGCTATTCTTACCGGTGTAATAGTAATAATCATAGTCTCTACGATCGTAGGTATACTCTACATTAACTTCAAAGTTCTTCAACGGACGGAGTATCGAATGCAAGAATATTCGGGGATTACTGTTCTCCGTATTCGACGCATTAGACCAACGAATTTGGTTAGCCGGTGTGAAGAAAGGTGCTCCTGCGCTGATATCTTCTATCTCTGCGGGCATATTACCTTCTGGATAAAACGACGACAGACGGGTAGAATAAATAGCTCCTAATGCCGATTGAGGCAAAGAATTATTGCTGCGTGCATAGCTGAAATTAGCCTCTTGAGTGAACCATTTGGTCACATCTGCCGACACAAAAGCACTGATATTCTTACGCACGAACTTATCCTTGTTGGTTATCAACACACCATCTTGAGAAGTAAAGCCCGATGACAAGCGATAGCGCACGGCCTTTGTACCACCCGATACCGACAGATTATGCGTGTGTTGGAAGCTTGTCTCCAGCATATTCTTCACCAAATCTTTCTCGTTCAAGAAATAGATAGCACCGTTTTCGTCCTTATACATGCCGTCTCCATAGGTTTGTAGAGAAGACGGATTGGCCTTATACTGCTTCAAAAGTTCCTGCCAACGACTCACACTGGGGGCTCCCAACGACCAATATTGGTCGCCGGCTGCATCGGCATAGGTCTGCAAATAGTCGGCCAAAGAGGCTTGCCGAGGTAGGTTGATGGCGTTGCTGAAAGCCACATTGTTATTATAGTTCACTTGGAAACGAGTGTCAGACTTTGGACGTTTGGTCGTTACGAGGATAACACCACCGGCTGCACGAGCACCATAGATGGCTGCCGAAGCGGCATCCTTAAGTACTGTCACCGACTCAATATCTTCGGGATTGAGCATATCGATAGAACCTTCCACGTTGTCTATCAGCACCAATGGGGCAATGGTAGAGCCGGAACCGATGGAGTAAGCACCACGAATTTGGAACGAACGGCTCTTTCCCGGAGCATTACCGGCACTCGAAGCCATCAGTCCGGGCACCGCTCCTACAAGCGCATCAGAGGCTTTTGTCAACGGCCTACTGCCCAAGGCGTCGTCCATTTTAACCGTTGCCACAGCACCGGTAAGGTCTTTCTTGGTAGCCGTACCGTAACCTACGACCACCACTTCATCTAGTACTTTGTGGTCTTCCTGCAATGTAACACTGTAAGTGTTTTTCGTTCCCACACGAACGGTGGCCGGTGAAAAACCTACATAAGAATATTTCAAAGTGGCATTGGCCGGCACCTCCAATTGATAGTGCCCGTCTATATCGGTTATCGTGGCCTGTGTTGTACCATCGACTGCCACGGTTACGCCAATCAGCGGTTCGCCTTTGCTATCGACCACCGTACCCGTTATTTTCTTACCTCTACTAGGTTGCGTGCTTGGATGGGCACGTCTAGTCAACACAATTTGTTTGCTCGACTCCATACGATACACGATGTCCGTGCCTTTCAAAAGTCGGTTGAGTACGGTTTCAATCTTGTCGTTACTCGCCGAAACCGATACTGTCTTGTTTAAATCGGGCATCTGCTCACTATAGAAGATGTTGTAGCCCGATTCACGCTCTAACTGCTGAAGCACTTGCTGGATAGTCTTATCCTGCGCTTTGAATGTAATTTGGGCATGGCCTAACTGTACTGACAGTGCCAACAAGCCCATCGCACTCATTCGGATTAGGTTATTAATTCTTTGATTCATATCACTAAGGTTAAAAAATGATTCAAGTTTTCATGTATATATTGCCGATTTGCCTGTGGGGCGAACAATTATCCGGACGTTATTCTCTTCTTTCTTCTCATGGTATTCCTACGTTTTAGACGTTTAGACTATATAGATTCATCTCTTCGTTTACTCAACACGACCGTATTTCCTTGCCGTTCATAGTTCAAAGGATAAGTGGCAGCGATGACATGGAGTACACTGTCGAGACCGTTATTACTGATGCTTCCGGCAAATGTAACACTCCGAAGACTATTCGATTTGAACACCACTTTCACACCATATTGCCGTTCCAATGTCTTCGCGAGTTCTGCCAAAGTCACCGAACGGAAGTATAGATTATCGCCACGACGGAAGTCTACGTTGCGCACATCGTCTATCTGCTGTTTCAGGAATGCGTGTGTGCGATGATTGTAGCTTACTTGTTGGTTGGGCATCAATATCAAAGAGGCACTCTTGTCAGACACTTTCACCTTACCTTCTACCAACGATGCCGTTACGGTAGAGTCGCCATGATAGCCCTTCACGTTGAAGATAGTACCCAAGGCCTCCACATTCACACCGTTACAAGATACCACAAAACGTTTGGCAGCATTCTTTGCCACTTCAAAATAGGCCTCACCATTGAGCTTCACGATTCGTTCGGCCACATTGTAATCGGCATTGTACGTGAGTCGTGAACCCGAATTGAGCCACACCTTCGTACCATCGGGCAGCACCATCCGAGCCTTTTGCCCGTTGTCGACCACCATCTCGGCCACCTCACCATGCCTGTCGGGCGTAGCCGAACGTACACCATATATATATGTTGCCAATCCAACGCCCACCAGAAGCAGTATTGATGCCGCTATCTTACCTAGCGTAAAGAGGATGTTACGGCGCGGTTTGTCAACCTCATCCATATCGTTTTGGATGGCAGCCCACACATCCCGACTGCATTGCTCGTCCATATCGTGCGATACAGAAGCCCACAATCGGCGGTCAGCCTCATCGGTTTCCTCCTGCCTTTCATCATTACCGAGCCATTCTTCCAGCCTGTCTCGTTCTTCCTGTGAGGCTTCATGCCTCACTAGTTTTTCTAATAATATATTGTATATGTGTATATTTGCCATACGTATAGGGTGTCAATACATCTATATATAGTACCGACATGAAGAAAAGGATTACAAGAAATAGAAAAAAATCACTTGAGTTTTGATTGCAAAAAGTGCAATACCCGACGCACCTGTGTGGCCACCGTCTTCTCCGAGATAGACAGAAGTGCAGCTATCTCTCGATAAGTCATGTCCGATTTCCAATAGAGCATGAAGACTTGTCTGCGTGCTTCGGGCAATTCAGTAGTTAACTTTAATATCTGTTCCTCCACAAGATGACGGTCTATGTCGCGCTCTATATAGGCCGCATGCCCTTGCCGTTCTAGCTTCAGACGATTCATAATATTCTGTCGAAGCAGCTCCCGATGCAGATAATGGTACACCGCATGCCGGGCAACACTGAAGAGATAGCCCTCAAAATTCCCGTCGACATCTATGTTCATACGCTTGTTCCAAATATGCAGAAACACATCGTGCGTAATATCCTGAGCCGTAGACGAGTCTTTGACAAGTGAGAATACGAAGTTATACACCCATCCGTTGTACGCATCGTACACGGTTTTAAGGGCATACATCTTACCTTTTCGAAGATTTTCCAGAACAGCTTGGTCTATGGTTTCCATCCTATCTCACCCACTTCTAACTCTATGTTTTCCAGTCTGATTATAATCTTTGATACTGCAAAGATATAAAAATTGAAGCGGAATCCAATTATCTTGCTTGAGAAACAATACTATGATACCACATCACATGAGTCTGCTTGTCAACTCGAAAAAACCTCTCTTCCTTTGGAAGGGAAGAGCTTATCACCTCAAAGACTTACAAACTTAAATTCTTGCAGAGCCTTGGCAATGTTACTGCATAGTCGCTTCAGCACTGCTGAAAAAGCGCGGCAGCAAGGTTGCTTAGCCGTTGCAGCAACTTAAGTTTGTAAGTCTTTAGGTTGATAAGTTGCTGAGTGAGTTCTTAAATTCATAAGTTTTACCTAGCAAATAAGACACCAACAAGACCACAAAGACCACTTACAAACTACCAGTTTGGTTTATAACACTTATAAAAAAGACTATTATTAAAATAGGTATACAATTATTTAAGATAAATTTGGAAGTAATATAAAAAAGTATTACTTTTGCCACCAACAACCAAAACAAAATACAAGTAAAACATAATTATTTACAAAAATTACTTTAAAAAGTAAATTTTCTATAACATCTATATCTAATATCTTTTATTATGGCATTAAAAACAAAGCGAAATCTTTCGCATTTCGGGAAAGGATGTTTTGCAGTTAATCTCGCTGTAGGACTATTCACACTCACTCCCATCAACGTGTTTGCCACAACAAATGCTGCCACTGTGACCAGTGTACAGCAACAGAAGCACCAAATCTCAGGTACAATTACCGATGTAGCTGGTGAACCTATTGTTGGAGCATCAATCACTCAACTGAATGGTGGAGGCATCGGAACGGTTACCGACATCGACGGTAAGTTCACAATCAACGCTGCCCCCGGTACCGTTTTGAAGATTACGTACGTGGGATTCTCACAACAGGCCATCACGGTAAAGGACGGTGTGAAGACTTACAACATCCAGCTGCGTGAAGACCAGCAGTCACTCAACGAAGTGGTTGTCGTGGGTTACGGCGTACAGAAGAAGGCCAACCTGACCGGTTCGGTTACTTCTATCAACTCAGAGGCCTTGGCCAGCCGCCCGGTAACAAGCGTATCGTCGGCCTTGGCAGGTACGATGTCGGGTGTAACGGCCATCCAACGTTCCGGAGAACCGGGATCGCAGAACGGAAGTATCACCATTCGAGGAAAGAACTCCATCAATGCTGCCAGCCCATTGGTGATCGTCGATGGTGTTCCGGGGTCTATGGACAACATCGATCCGCAGGATATCGAGTCGGTATCTGTATTGAAAGACGCCGCATCGGCTGCCATCTATGGTGTGCAAGCTGCCAACGGTGTCATCGTGATTACAACCAAAAAGGGACAGAACGGACAAAAGACTCGCGTGGATTACTCTGGTATGGTGTCGTTCACATCGCCTACAGACCACTTCAAGTTCTTGGGGGCGGCCGACTATGCCATGCTGTATAACGAGGCTACACTCAACGAAAATCCGGGAGCTACAATTCCATTCTCCAAAGAAGATATACAGAAGTTCCGCGACGGAAGCGACCCTATCGGGCATCCAAACACCGACTGGTACAAGGAAACCTTCAAGAGTAGTGCCATGGAGACACAACATAATATGGCCATCTCCGGTGGAACTCAGAACACCACATATATGGGTTCGCTGGGCTACACCTACCAGAACGGTATGACACACAGCCGCAGCTACAACCGTTACAACGGTCGTATGAACATCAATTCTAAGCTGAACAACTGGCTGTCTATCGGTTTGAACGCATCGGCTTACCGCGGAATCACGAAAGACGCATACAAGAGTGCGGCTTCACTGGTTCAGAACGTAAACCGTATACCGCCCACCTTCCCCATTTACAACGAAGACGGTACGTACCACTATGCCGGAATGGACAACCCAGTAGCCCTCAACGGCGACCAGACGGGGTCGATGAAGAGCTACAAATCACAGTTCTTCGGAACCGCTTACGTGGAAATCACCCCCATAACAGGGCTTAGCCTCAAGGCATTGTACAACATCCGCCACGACAACCAAGACTATCGTAACTTCAAGAAGTATTATGAATATGGCCAGCCGGGCAAGATGGAGAAGTCCGGAGTGCGCGAAGGCGAGCATAATTACTACAACTGGAACTGGTATACCACACAGTTGCTGGCCAACTACATGAAGACTTTTGCAAAGCATCACACCGTGAATACATTGCTCGGCTACGAGCAGGTAGACTACAACTATCGCTATACAAAGGCTAGCCGACAAGGCGGTGGCAGCAACGACCTGCACGAATCGCTGAACACACTCGACTCCGACGGACAGAAAAACAGCGACGGTGGATACGACACCGGCCGTCGTTCATACTTCGGTCGTGTACAGTACGACTACGACAGCAAGTACCTGTTCGAGTTCAATATGCGTGCAGACGGTTCTTCTATCTTTGCTAAAGAAAACCGCTGGGGCTACTTCCCCGCTGTATCTGCAGCTTGGAGACTCTCCGAGGAGCAGTTCGTCAAGAACAGCGCACCTTGGATTAGCAACTTGAAAGTGCGCCTCGGATGGGGTAAGACCGGTAACGAGGAGTTGAAAGCTGGAGACGTTTACCCGGCTATCCCGACTTACTCTTACGGCACAACCGTATTGGGTAGCGCCTTGACAACCACAACCTACGAGTCACGCTATGTAAACAAAAATTTGAAATGGGCTACTGTAACCAACTACGAGTTGGGTATCGAAGCTGGATTCTTGGACAACAAGTTCGGATTTGAGCTCGACCTCTATAAGAAGAAGACCAACGACATGTTGCTGAAACTCCCTATTCAAGGTGTCATCGGTATGGAAGCTCCTTATCAGAATGCCGGTAGTGTGGAGAATACCGGTTTTGATCTGAACCTCTTCCACAACAACCGTATCGGCAAAGACTTCCGTTACTCTGTCAATATGAACATCTCTTATGTTCGCAACAAGATTGTCGACATGAGCGGAACAGAAGGTCCTTCAAGCAATAACAAGATATGGTATCTCGAAGGACAGCCCATCGGAGCTTTCTACGGATACGTAGCTGACGGGTTCTTCAATACGGAAGAAGAGCTGAAAGCAGGTCCGAAACGTACCGGACGAGAGAAACTTGGCGACATTAGATACAAAGATTTCAACGACGATGGTAAGATTACAGCTGCCGACCGCAAGGTTATCGGTAAGAACTTTCCAAGCTGGACAGGCGGTTTGAACCTCAATCTGTACTACAAGGACTTCGACTTGATGATGTTATGGCAGGGTGCTTTCGACGTAGATGCATACTTCACGGGTGAGGCAGCCTATGCTTTCTTTAACAGCGGAAAGGTATTGAAGCGTCATCTCGACCGTTGGACACCGGATCATCACAATGCTTCTTACCCACGTATTACACGTAACGATCAAACCAACTTCGCCGTTTCATCATTCTGGCTGCAAGATGCATCTTACGTAAGATTAAAGAATATCACGCTCGGTTACAGTCTTCCAAAGAACCTTATCAACAAGTTGGGCATAAGCAATGCCAAGGTATTCGTATCAGGCGAGAACCTTTTGACATTCGATCATCTTGAGGGTATCGACCCAGAGGCTCCTTACGATGGCCGCGGTGCATTCTATTCTAACGTGAAGAAGATTTCTTTTGGACTGAAAGTTTCATTCTAACATAAAACATGATACACATGAAGACGAAAAAAATATATATTGTAGGTGCGCTCCTTGTGCTTGGTTTAGCTTCGTGCACAGACTTGGATAGATCACCTATTGAACAGCTTTCAGATGCCAGCTACTGGAAATCAAACGACGATGCAGTCAAAGCTGTTAACGATTTATACAATTGCGCTCCTGAATGGGACGGAGAAGCCATCATCGGTTTGACCGATGCAGCTATCAATTCAGACGATGCCGTACACGGAATCAAATGGTCTGAGGGTAACATATCAAAAGGTATATACGATCCACAAGACTTCGATTGGGCCGGAAACTATGGTACTATTCGCCAGACAAACATCATCTTGAAGTATGTTCCTACTGTAGCAAGCATGTCGGATACAGAAAAAGCACAGGCTATGGCGCAAGCTAGATTCTTCCGTGCTTATCAATATTTCCAGTTGATTCGCCAGTTTGGTGACGTTCCTTACACAGAATCGCCCCTCACTTTGGAAGAACAAAAAGACGTAAAGCGTGCACCAAAGGCTGAAGTTTACAAGCATATCCTTGAAGATTTCGACTATGCTGCAACCAATCTTCCCAAAACATGGGACGGAGCTGACGATGCTCGTATCACCAAGGGTGGTGCTTTGGCCATGAAAGCTCGTGCAGCTTTGAGCCAAAACGACTGGAAAATAGCTCGCGATGCAGCCAAGGCCGTAATGGATTTGGGCGTATACGAACTCTACGATCAGGGCAATACTGGTAAATATAAGGAATTGTTCTGGACCGCAACTGATAATGGTTGTAAAGAAACTGTCATTAAAAAGCAATTCATTGCATACAAAAACGACTGGTATCTCATTGGTTGGGAAGCATTCCCAACGATCGGTTGGGGTGGTTTGAACCCCACACAGAGCTTGGTTGACGCTTTCGAAGACAAAGACGGAGCTCCGATTGCGAAGTCAAGCACTTACGATCCGACCAAACCTTTCGAGAATCGTGACCCTCGTTTAGAGACTGTTGTATTGCATGATGGCGAATCCATGTACGGTGCTACGGTGAAAGTTGCTCCTTTAAAGTCTTGCGCTCCTACCGGCATCGGTACACATGGCGACGCAACTGCGACCGGCTATAACCAGCAGAAGTGGCTTGATCCGACCGTAGATCCTAAGACCGACGGTTGGCATATGGACATGGACTACAAGATTTTGCGCTATGCTGAGGTGCTATTGACCTATGCCGAGGCTCAGAACGAGCTGCAACCGCTCGACCAGTCAGCCTTCGATGCAGTCAACAAAGTACGTGCTCGCGTTGGAATGCCGGCTCTCCAGAAGACCGATTCTAGCAAGCCTACCTACTGTGGAACACAAGATGAGCTTCGCAAGCGCATTTGGAATGAGTGGCGTGTAGAGTTTGCTTTGGAGGGTGGACACCGTCAATGGGACATCCGTCGTTGGGGTATTGCCAAGCAAGTATTGAATGCTCCGTTCTATGGATTGACTTATAAGCTTGTCGATTCTAAGGACGCTGATGCTAAAGATGGTGGTAAGATCTGCATACTTTACTCTCAAGACAAGGACGCAAAACGCGTAGAAGTGAGAAAAGGACACTACGAAGACCACAACATCTTGTATCCTATACCACAGAAGGAAATCGATTTGAACCCGAACTTGACACAGAATGCGGGCTATTCTAAATAACGATTCTAACGTATAATATCTATATAAGTGACGGCAGGAAGTCTCCAAAAGGCTCCTACCGTCACTTTCTCATCAAATCATGTTGCTTATGAAACGTCTTCATTATGTAGTGATGCTGATATTGTTCATCATCTTTTATTATGTTTATCAACATACGTTGGCCGACGTACTGTGCTACCATGAGCAACATCATCTATTCCTTTACACGGCCAACTACTTCAACCATGCCCTTGCAAGCCATGGTTTTATCTCTTATCTGACAGACTTTGTCATCCAATTCTTTTATTATCCGTGGCTGGGCACACTGGTTATGGCAACGATCTTAACCGCTATTTATGCCCTCACCGAGCGTATTCTCACACTCATCGCACCACGGTTAACTCTTTTACAGCTATCGGTTATCCCCTCGATACTGCTCCTTATCTATTCCGAAACCACCTCACACAATCTCGATCTCATCATTTTGACCTTCCTAATATTGTGTGCTATCTGTCCCATCTTACAGATAACGCAGTGGATTCGCCCCATTTTCCCCATCTATCGCGCCCCGCTTCCCAGCAAAAGAATATGGTTGTTGTTACCAGTCGGCTGCTTGATGGGCTTTTCAATCATAGCATATACCACCTTTGTACGCCAATATAACCCCAAAGAAGGAATCATGCTCAAGACCGAACACTACGCCCAGAAAGGTGAATGGGAGAAGGTCTTGGACTACAGCAACCGCTATCTACAACAAGGAAAGAACAATCAATTCTTCTCGTACTTCCGCAATATGGCTCTTTATCATCTAGGTTTGCTACCCCAACATCTCTTCGACTATCCCCCGATTGGCGGAGTCAAAGAGCTATATTTGCCTTGGAGCAGCAACGGTAGAGAAAGCGAATACGGCCATTATCTATACGAACAACTCGGATATTTGAACGAAGCACAACGCTGGGAGTTCGAGTCGATGGTGGTATGGGGTGAAACTGCCCCCCATCTTCGCAATCTTGCACGCTATAATATCGCCATAGGCCGACCACGAGTTGCCCAAATGTTTATCAACAAATTGGCTCAATCACTCTTCTATCACGACGAAGCACGGCAATTAGAAGCACTCCGTGACGGTGGCGTCGTGCCCGGTTTGCACAATGCTTTGAAGCATGTAACCGACCATCCAGCTCGCTTCTCCAACGTATTAAACATAGGTCCGGAACTGGAATATCTGCTCCAACATGATCCCAAGAACCGTATGGCTTTCGAATATCTCATGTGTCAGCTGCTATTAAGCAATCATGTGGTACGTTTTGCCGAAGATTTGAAGTTGATGAAGAACTTCTCTTATCCCGCCATGCCACCTATCTTCGAAGAAGCCTTGATGGTTTACAAGACCGGAGTCGACGATGCAACCTTCGCAAAGGTGGGCTACGACGTATCCATGGAGACTCAACAGCGCTTCGGACGGTTCTACCAACTCGTTCAGCAACGCGACATGGCATCGCTACAAAGCGAGTTCAGTCATACTTATTGGTTCTATTTGCAATTCATCAGTCCTTATGGCAGCTCCGTCATCCAAGACAAAGGGCAGACTACAGAGTTGAAAGGAGTCAAACAATTATAATCATGAAACATCTCACATCCATCATATCGCTGGCCCTGCTATTCTTTTCGGCCTGCACATCTTATCATCAACCCGATGCCGTATCAAACGAAAAGCCGGCCATCTATCCCGATTATACCGACATAACCATGCCGGTAAACATCGCTCCCATGAACTTTGAGATTCAAAAGAAAGGCGATGCTTACCAAACGGAGATTGGCATTGTGGGGCAAGAGGCTGCCATCTTGGTGCAAGACGACAAACCTACAGTCGACATTCCATTAGACGATTGGAAGGAACTTTTGGTACAAGCAGCCGGCAAACAAGTCTATTTCCGCATCAGCATAGAACAACAAGGCAAATGGACTCGCTACCGCGACCTCATCAACACGGTATCTACCGATTCCATCGACAGTTATTTGGTCTACCGACTGCTCTACCCCGGCTACGAACTTTGGAACGAAATGGGTATCTATCAACGCGACTTGACTAGCTTCGAGCAGTCTGCCGTCATGGAAAACTCAAACTTCGACCACCAATGTATCAACTGTCATTCCTTCAGTCAGCATTCATCCGACAATATGATGGTACATATCCGAGGCAAACAGGGAGGCACAATTATCTACCACAACGGCCATATCGAGAAAATAGAACCGAAGCCCGAAGGCTTCAAACGCGGTGCCACCTACCCTGCTTGGCATCCTCATGGCCGATACATAGCATTCTCTTCCAACGAGATACAACAGTTCTTCCACTCGGCAGGAACAAAGCCTATAGAAGTTTCAGACCTTGCTGCCGACCTCATGGTATACGATGTTGAGAAGCATCAGACATTCACCGACTCCATCGTTTACAACGATACCTACTACGAAACATTCCCATTTTGGGCTCCCGATGGCAAGACCTTGTACTTTTGCAGAGCCAAAGCCATGGATCAACACCACCGTCTCGACAGCATTCGCTACGACCTTTGCAGCGTCCGATTCAACGAGCAGACAGGTCATTTAGACTCCTTGAAAATTATTTTCCCAGCTTCCGAGCACGGCAAGTCGGTCTCGTTCCCCGTGGTATCACCCGACGGTCGCTATCTCATGTTCACCCTCTCGGCCTATGGCAACTTCTCCATTTGGCATCCGGAGAGCGACCTTTGGTTACTCGATATGACTACCGGAGCAGTACGTGCACTCTCCGAGGTCAACAGCAACAACGTAGATAGTTGGCATTGTTGGTCGTCTAACGGCCGATGGTTCACCTTCAGTAGCAAGCGCGGCGACGGTTTGTGGACGCGTCCCTACTTCGCTCACTTCGACTCGAAGACCGGTCGGGCAACCAAGCCATTCGTTCTACCGCAGCGCGACCCACGCTATTACGCATCGTTCATGTACACCTACAACCGCCCGGAGCTCATTCAAACGAAAATAGACTACGGTAAAATGATGGAGAAAGCAGTAGCTGGCGAAGCCATACAAGCCGAACAACGGTAGTTTTTAGTCCATCAAGTCTGTTTTTTTAATTTTTAGTTGTTACTTTGCAAAGTAAAATAAAGAGATAGGAGTTTCGCATGGATGCTCTACTCCGGAGTTATCGGGAGTTAAAAGGAGTTAGGAGGAGTTATCAGACAAATGTCCGTTATATTCCGTTTACTCCCGGTATCTCCTGCTTACTTCTATCTATACATAGACTTGCAACGTAAAATAAAGAGTTATAAAAGATGACACTAGACGAGGTTTTCCAAAAGAATGTGAAGTTGTTGACACAAGTTTCCGACGACGAACAGCAGATGTTACCTGCCAAAGAAGTACTGTTGCCGTCGGTAGATGCCGTTCGCGAGATAATAACATTGGTCAAGAAGATTGTCTTCCCCGGCTTCTTCGACAAGCGACAGAGCGATGACAATCTCCGCTCATACCACATTGGTGTCAACATGGAACAATTGGTAAAGCTGCTGCGTAAACAGATAGCTCTCGCACTACAGTACGATGACTGTTGCGACGACAACTGCCTGTCCATGCGTTCCAAGCAGTTAGCCTACCATTTCATCGACCATCTGCCCCAAATCAAGCACATGCTCTACACCGATGTCAAAGCTATCTATGCCAACGACCCGGCTGTCAACACCTATAGCGAAGTCATTTTCTGTTACCCAGTCATCGAAGCCATGGTGCATTATCGCGTGGCTCACGACCTATTACGAATGGGGGTACCCGTCATTCCGCGCATCATGGCCGAGCAAGCCCATGCAGCTACCGGCATCGACATCCATCCCGGAGCCCAGATTGGAGAGTATTTCTCCATCGACCACGGTACAGGTGTGGTCATCGGAGCAACTTGTATCATCGGCAACCACGTCATGTTGTATCAAGGTGTAACGCTTGGTTCTAAGAATTTTAAACTCGATGGCAAAGGCTTTTCGCAGCATGTAGACACACCACGCCATCCCATTTTGGAAGACAACGTGACCATTTACTCTAATTCCACCTTATTAGGGCACATCACGATTGGCCACGATACCATCATCGGTGGTAACATTTGGGTGACCAATAGTGTGCCTCCCCACTCCAAACTATTGCAGAGTAAGGCACTCGACGTGTCATTCTCA
This sequence comes from Prevotella sp. DNF00663, assembly GCF_001553265.1. Classification (GTDB taxonomy): domain Bacteria; phylum Bacteroidota; class Bacteroidia; order Bacteroidales; family Bacteroidaceae; genus Prevotella. Next base: position 23,835 of record NZ_KQ960646.1, read on the forward strand.
GACGGATTGGGAATTTAGAATGCGCGGAGAATAAAATAGGTTCATCCGACAAATCGTATGATATTGCCATTGCTGATAGTCCGGAGGACTACCCTTTTTCATAGCCGTGGCTCTTTAAGCCTACGGTAGTGTGCGAAAGAGAGTATCCAGTCTGAAAGACTGCCCAACAATCTTATAACCGAAAGGGGGAGTCTGTCAGACTCAAATACCTTTATTCTTGTTTCCGTAGGTTTCCGCTTCGCTCCAACACTACGGCTATTAATAGGGCTGCCCTTCGGGCAGTCATTGCCGGTTCACTCGATTCCTCGGATGAACCATAAAATAACTATTGAGAGAATCAGAGATACGAAAACGAGGGAAACCAATCGGTTTCCCTCGTTTTATTACGGCTTCAACACCTTCTTACCATTGATGATATAGACACCACGCTTCGTGGGGTTTACAACCCTACTGCCGTTGATGTGGTAATACACATCTGCTTTCTTATTACCACCTTGTATCGTTGTAATACTTGTTGCCACTTTTTTGCCAACGAATTTAGTATGTACATCTTTCCCCTGTGAAATCTTTAAGCCCACAGTCAATTCGTCTCCTTTTACCCCATTCGTCTCTCCTTCGAGCGATAAAGTTAGGTTTGCATCAAGTTTCTGTCCTCTTCTTGTAACTGTCGTATAGCAAGGAACTCCTTCCAACTTACCAAAAACGAAACCACTTGCACTTTGAGTAACTGGAACTTTATCAAGTGTAATATCCCCATAGGGACTTCCTCCTACTTCATAGCTCTTGAGTACCAACTTGATAGTACCCTCACTCGCACCCTTAGAAATAACGTAATTCACCTTCTTTGGCAATGGAGAAACGTCTAGTTCTATCTTTCCAGTATACTCTCCAAAAATAGGTGACACATCAATTTGGGCACTGCAAATCAATGAAATGTAGAATGCCAGCGCACAAAGTAAAGTTCTTTTCATACTGAATTTGAGTTAGTTAATAGCGCAAAGATACAGAAAAAGAAATCAATCAAATATTTTTTAGGACAAAATATTATGACATACAAGTTTAACAACTTATCATTCCTAGCTCATAACTCCTCACTTTTCATTCCTAACTCAAAACTCATAGCCTCAAGAACTCACAAACTCAAATAACTGCAACGAGCATTCAGCATTGCTGCATGGACTTCCCAAGAACGCTGAAAAGGCTAGGCAGCAAGATTGTCAAGCCGCTGCAGCAGTTTTAGTTTATGAGTTTTGAGGTTTATAAGCCTATGAATTGCGTTGCAAATTTGTAAGTTTATAAATTCATGGATTATGAAACCATGGAATAAAAGTATTATATCGGCAATAAACACGGGCTATATGAAGAAGAGAAAAAATCCTCATCGCAAGACGATACGTATGGAAAAATGGCGAGATTACACATTTTTTCATATGAATAACGTGGGATTTCGCCACTTTTTGGTACTTATACTTGTTTTTAACATAATTCCATATTGTTTCATATCTTCGCATATCTTACAATAAAATAGATAGACTAGTGAACTATTTCTAGTACGCCAAGCTGCCAAAAAGAGGTGATTCCAGAACTTTTTTGTATCTTTGCGAATATGAAGAAGATACTGTTTATCTGTCTCGGCAACATTTGTCGAAGCCCCGCAGCCGATGGAGTGATGACTCATTTGGTGAAAGAAGCGAAACGTGAGAAAGATATTTTGATTGACTCTGCCGGCATTGGCGACTGGCATATTGGGCAACTGCCCGACGCTCGCATGCGCCAGACCGGTATGAAACGAGGCTATCAATTCGACCACAAAGCACGCCAATTCCAAACATCCGACTTCTCTCGGTTCGACCATATCTATGTGATGGACAACGAGAACTATCGTATCATCACCCAAATGGCACGCACCGATGCTGATAAGAATAAGGTAGAGATGTTGGCCGACTGCCTACGTGAGCATCAATCCGCCACTATTCCCGATCCTTATTATGGGACAATGGACGACTTCGATTATGCACTCGACTTAATAGAAGATGCTTGCTCACATCTACTAGAAGAATTATAAGCAACGATTTGTCTAATAGTTTAAAAACCAGTGCTTTCAGGTTAAAAGAATCTAAAAGCCACCGATGTTTCCCCCACATTGCAAGAGTAAGTAATATATTTGTACACTATAAACAACTAAAACTTAGATAGATTATGAAAAAGAACGGATTAATACTTATGATGTTTGCTGCCGGACTGTTGGTAACTAGCTGTGCCAGCAAAAAGGAATTGCTAAATTGTCAGAACGAGAATCGCGAACTTACAACCAATTATCAGAATACAAAGGAACAATTGGCAGCTGCAAATGCACGCGTCAGTACATTGCAAGACCAACTAAACCAACAACGTAAAGCGAATGCCGACCTGCAATCATCACTCGACAAAAGTTTGACCAATGCCAACTCTAACAATATCAACATCTCAAAATTGGTAGACCAAATCAACGAAAGTAATCAATACATCCGTCACTTGGTAGAGGTGAAGAGCAAGAGCGACTCGTTGAACATGGTGTTGACCAACAATTTGACTCGCTCACTGAGCAAGGAAGAGCTGAAAGAGGTTGACGTACAGGTACTGAAAGGTGTGGTATACATCTCTTTGGCCGACAACATGCTCTACAAGAGTGGTAGCTACGAAATCAACGACCGCGCTGCTGAGACACTCAGTAAGATTGCTAAAATCATCATGGACTACAAGGATTACGACGTATTGATTGAGGGTAACACCGACAATGTGCCTGTAAATACCGATTCTCCACAGATGAAAAACATCCGCAACAACTGGGACTTGAGTGCCTTGCGCGCCTCTTCGGTGGTGCAATATCTGCAAAACCACTACGGAGTTCAGCCTAAGCGTCTCACCGCTGGTGGCCGTGGCGAATACAATCCTGTGGCAAGTAACGATACAGAGTTGGGCAAACAGCGCAATCGTCGCACCCAGATTATCATCACTCCGAAGCTCGATCAATTCATGGACTTGATTGATAAGGCACCGGAGAAAGAGTAACAAGGAGAGTAAAAAAGAGTGCTTGGTAGAAGCAATAACACTAAGAATAATCTAAAATAGCCTAAGAAGCTACCCATTCATAGCCGGAGACTGTCGAGCAAAAGCAAAGATGGTCTCCGGTTTTGCGTATGAATAAAGAGTCATTCCACCAAATATTTTACGAAATTCCATCACGCCCAAGATTTTTTCTATAACTTTGCGTTCGGTAAGCACAGTGAGGTTTGCCCCTCATTGATTGTACCATACAAGTCGATATACAACTAATATTTTACCGACTATCCATTTGTCAAACACCTATCAATTATAGAACTAACACCTAGTCATGAAAAAACTGTTACTTTCCATCTCACTGTTGCTGGCCTCAGCCGGTACACTATCGGCCTCAACCCAAGTCAACACAGACGTAAAAACGGTCACGCTGCTTAATCCTACGACTGCCGAAATCATCTATACCAGTGGCGAGCGAATGACCGTAGACTTTTATTCCGATAACATTTTCCGCCTGTTTCAAGACAATCACGGTGGGATTCTCCGTGCACCGGAAGCCAACCCACCTGCTCAAATACTCGTGTCGAACGCACGAAAGAATATCAAGCCTCTCAGCATTGCGACCCAAAACGATGCATTCACCATCTCTACCAATCGTGTAAGTGTCCGTGTTGACAAGCAGACCGGCTTACTTAAAGTAACCGACTTGGCTAAAAACAACATTGTTATGGAACAAGCTGCACCCGTAGACTTCAAACATAGCAAGTACATCATGACATTGAAAGGAAAGCCCAACGAATATTTCTACGGCGGTGGTGTGCAGAATGGACGTTTCTCTCATCGTGGGCAGCAGATTGAAATCGTCAATACCAACAGTTGGACAGACGGTGGCGTGGCTTCACCTGCCCCTTTCTATTGGTCGACAGGTGGCTACGGCGTGATGTGCTACACCTTTGCTCCGGGACTATATGATTTCGGTTCAAAAAAGAAAGATGAGGTCTCCATATCGCACGATGCCAATTATCTCGATCTATTCGTGATGGTAGACGACAAACCCACAGCCCTTTTAGACGATTATTACCAACTTACGGGCTACCCGGTGTTGCTCCCTAAGTTCGCATTCTACGAAGGGCACCTCAATGCCTACAATCGCGACTTCTGGAAAGAGACCACCGATAAGAAGAAAGGTATCCTCTTTGAAGATGGGAAATACTATACCGAGAGCCAAAAAGACAATGGAGGCATCAAAGAAAGTCTGAATGGTGAGCTGAACAACTACCAATTCTCGGCTCGCGCAGTGATAGACCGCTACAAGAAATATGATATGCCCTTAGGATGGATTCTACCCAATGACGGGTACGGTGCAGGCTACGGACAGACAGAAACACTTGATGGTAACATCGCCAACTTACGCCAATTTGGAGACTATGCACGCAAAAATGGCGTCGAGATAGGCCTTTGGACACAGTCGCAATTGCATCCCGACCCGAAAGTAAGCGCTCTCTTGCAGCGCGACATCGTCAAAGAGGTGCGCGATGCAGGCGTTCGCGTGCTCAAGACCGATGTTGCTTGGGTGGGCGACGGCTATTCGTTCGGTCTTAACGGTGTCACCGATGTGGGGCAGATTATGCCTTACTATGGCAACAATGCACGTCCGTTCATCATCACACTCGACGGTTGGGCCGGCACACAACGCTATGCCGGAGTGTGGTCGGGCGACCAAACAGGTGGTAAATGGGAGTATATACGCTTCCATATTCCCACTTATATCGGTGCAGGATTGTCGGGTATGCCCAACATTACCTCCGATATGGACGGTATCTTTGGTGGTAAAGACTTAGCCGTCAACGTACGCGATTTCCAATGGAAGACCTTTACACCCATGCAGTTGAACATGGATGGATGGGGCTCTAACCCCAAATATCCGCAAGCATTGGGCGATACAGCCATAGCGCTCAACCGCTATTACCTGAAGTTGAAGTCGGCATTACTCCCCTATACCTACACCATCAGTCATGAAGCAGTAACAGGTAAGCCCATCATGCGTGCCATGTTCCTCGACGACGAAAATGCTTTCACGCTCGGAAGCATGACACAATATCAATATATGTATGGACCATCGCTGCTCGTAGCACCTATCTACCAAGCTACCAAAGCCGACAAAGAGGGCACCGACATGCGCAATGGTATCTATCTTCCAAAGGGTAAATGGATAGATTACTTCACCGGCGATGTGTACGAGGGAGGAAAATTGCTTAACAACTTCGATGCACCACTATGGAAGTTACCTGTGTTTGTGAAGGCAGGAGCCATCATCCCCATGACAATGACAAGCAATAACCCCTCGGAGATAGACAAGCAGTTGCGCATAATAAGCCTCTATCCCGAAGGCAAGACATCGTTTACTCTATACGATGACGACGGAACGACCGAGGCATATAGGCACGGTGAAGGTGCCACCACACTCATAGAATCGCAACTTTCGGGCAAGGGAGAACTAAAAGTAACGGTGAATCCCACCAAAGGAGAGTTCAAAGGGCAACAAAAAGACAAACAAACCATCTTCGTAGTAAATCTGACAGCGGAACCAAAAGCCGTCAAAGCTTTCATCGGCAAGGACGGGAAGCAGACTGTGAAGTTGCAAGCCGTGCATTCAAAAGCCGATTTCGACGCAGCCAAGAATGCTTATTGGATGAACGAGGCTCCCACCTTAGCAGATTTCGGATTGAAAGACGACGCGCTTGCTAAGCACACCAAAGGGCGCAATCCACAGATGTGGGTGAAGATAGAAAGCGTGAATACGGCCGACAATACCGTAGCATTGCTCATGAAAGGCTACACCTATGATCGCCCCAACCTACTCGCTCAAAAGACCGGAGCATTGCAAGCACCGGTCGATGTTGCCGTAACAGAGGCTAACACAACAGCCTATACGCTGACACCGACATGGAAAGCAGTGCCTAATGCCGACTACTATGAAGTGGAATACGATGGTATGATCTACTCTACCATCCGTGAACCGCAATTGCTTTTCAGCGATTTGAAGCCACTCACCCAATATAACTTCAAGGTAAGAGCGGTGAACAAAGACGGTGTATCAGACTGGACTGCCTTCCAAGCAACAACAAAATCCAACCCGTTGGAGTTTGCTATCCATGGACTGACAGGTAAGACATCAAGCGGAACATCGGCTGAAGACCACGAGGTTTCACGTCTTTTCGACTTCTCAGACAAGGGCGATATCTGGTTTGATTACATGGATAAGAACGGCAAACCGTTTGAACTGGTCATCGACCTACATAGCACCAACACCCTCGACAAGCTACAGTATCTGCCTCGCAACGGTGGTATCTCTGGCCGATTCCTCAAGGGAAATGTATCGGTAAGTGCCGATGAGAAGACATGGAGCGAACCAATTGCATTCAATTGGGCTAATGATGAGAAAACCAAAGAAATAGTTTTTGCCAACAATCCGGAAGTACGCTATGTGAAATTCGTCATCAACGAGGCTGTAAACAAATACCTGTCCGGCCGTGAAATCTACGTATTCAAGGTCCCGGGAACCAAAACCTATATCCCCGGAGACTTAAACCAAGATGGCAAGATAGACAGCAACGACCTCACATCTTACCTCAACTACACTGGATTACGCAAGGGAGACTCCGACTTCGAAGGCTACATCAGCAAGGGAGACCTAAACAGTAACGGTCTCATCGATGCGCAAGACATATCCGAAGTAGCTACCAAACTTGACGGCGGAGCCCGCGCAAGCAGTGAAAAGGTGGACGGAAGCGTATCCATAGCGTTCGACAAAGCCACCTATAGTACCGATGATGATGTGAAAATCGTGGTATCGGGTAAGGATTTGAAGGCTGTGAATGCCATCGGGCTGAACTTCCCTTACAACGAAGCCGAGCTGAAGTTTATGAAGATAGAGCCGTTGGCAGTCAAGAATATGATGAACATGACCAATGACAGACTGCATAAGAATGGCGAGAAAGTGCTCTACCCCACCTTCGTCAACATTGGAGACCAAGCCATTTTGAGCGGTAGTCAGGAGCTGTTCGTCATCCACTTCAAGGCTTTACGCAACATAAAACCAATGACAACCAAAGTTGGTGGCATGCTTGTCTCAACATCGTTGGACTGCAAGCCATTTGAAATCAAGAAATAATAGCAACGTCGCAAGTATCATTTGAGGAATACAAAGGAAAGAAAATTGATTTTCCTTTGTATTCCTCTTATTTTCAACTATCTTTGCAACTAGAATAAATCACCTATATATAATATACTGATAGTATGATTCTTTTTTTCAGAACTCCTTCTAAGAGTGTAATCGCCACAGAGATAGACCACCAACCTTCTCAAGGCGAAGTAGATGCACTGTGCTGGCTCTATGGCGATGCCAGTTTGGTAGAAACCCAACATTTGGACGGTTTCTTTGTCGGACCGCGCCGTGAAATGATTACCCCTTGGAGTACGAATGCCGTTGAGATTACCCAGAATATGAGTCTTAACGGCATTTCGCGTATTGAGGAATACTTCCCTGTAGATACAGAAGAGGCCGAACACGACCCTATGTTGCAGCGCATGTACAAGGGAATCGGGCAGGATGTGTTCACTGTGAGCCATCAACCGGAGCCTATCAAGCGAGTAGAAGACCTCGAAGCATTCAACGAAAGCGAAGGTCTGGCGCTCTCAAAAGAGGAGATGGAATATCTACACACGATTGAGAAGCAGAATGGACGTCCTCTTACAGACTCTGAAATATTCGGTTTTGCACAGATAAATTCCGAGCATTGCCGTCATAAGATATTCGGTGGAACTTTCATTATCGACGGGAAAGAGATGGAATCGTCGCTCTTTGCCATGATTAAGAAGACCACGCAGGAAAATCCGAACAAGATTCTATCAGCTTATAAAGATAATGTAGCCTTCTCACAAGGCCCTACCATTGAGCAGTTTGCACCTGCCGACCAGTCTACAAGCGACTATTTCCGCGTATCGGATATAGAGAGTGTCATCTCATTAAAGGCCGAAACACACAACTTCCCCACCACAGTAGAACCTTTCAACGGTGCTGCTACAGGTACCGGAGGAGAAATTCGAGACCGTATGGGAGGCGGTACCGGCTCATGGCCTATTGCAGGAACAGCCGTCTATATGACTGCTTATCCACGCTTGAAGGACGACAATGGACAAGCTGAAGTGCAACGCGACTGGGAAGATATACTCCCTGTTAGACAGTGGTTGTACCAGACTCCAGAGCAAATCTTGATTAAAGCGAGTAACGGAGCAAGCGATTTTGGAAATAAATTCGGTCAACCTTTGATTACCGGATCGCTCTTAACGTTCGAGCATCAAGAGAATAATGAGAAGTATGCATACGATAAAGTGATTATGTTGGCAGGCGGTGTGGGCTACGGAAAGAAGCGCGACTGTCTGAAGAGAGAGCCACAACCGGGCAACAAGGTAGTTGTGGTTGGTGGCGATAACTACCGTATCGGGCTCGGTGGAGGCTCGGTATCGTCGGTTGACACCGGCCGTTACAGCAATGGTATTGAGTTGAATGCCGTGCAGCGTGCGAACCCGGAGATGCAGAAACGTGCCTATAATCTAGTGCGTGCATTGGTAGAAGAAGATACCAACCCAGTGGTTAGTATCCACGACCACGGCTCTGCCGGTCACTTAAACTGCTTATCTGAGCTTGTAGAAGAGTGCGGTGGAGAGATTGATATGACCAAACTTCCCATCGGAGACAAGACACTGAGTGCAAAGGAAATCATTGCCAATGAGAGCCAAGAGCGCATGGGATTGCTCATCGACGAGGCTCATTTGGAACACGTACAGAATATTGCTGAGCGCGAACGTGCACCGATGTACGTTGTCGGAGAGACCACCGGCGATGCTCACTTCTCCTTCAAACAGGGCGACGGAGTAAAGCCTTTCGACCTCGATGTGGCTCAAATGTTCGGTCATTCACCCAAGACTATCATGAAAGATAGCACCAAGGAGCGCCACTACAGCAACGTAGAATATGATAAAGCAGACCACATCGACGACTATCTGAACCGTGTACTACAGCTAGAAGCCGTTGCTTGCAAGGACTGGTTGACCAATAAGGTAGACCGTTCGGTCACAGGAAAGATTGCACGACAGCAATGTCAAGGTCAAATACAATTACCTTTGTCCGATTGTGGAGTCGTAGCGCTCGACTATCGTGGCCAAAAAGGTATCGCAACCGCATTGGGACACGCCCCTCAAGCAGGCTTGGCCAATCCTGAAGCAGGCAGTATATTGGCCGTGGCTGAATCGCTTACCAACATTGTTTGGGCACCATTAGCCGATGGAATGGATAGTTTGAGCCTGTCAGCTAACTGGATGTGGCCTTGTCGTTCGCAAGAAGGAGAAGACGCGCGACTCTATTCTGCCGTGAAAGCATTAAGCAATTTCTGCTGCGAACTGCATATTAATGTACCTACCGGGAAGGATTCCCTCTCGCTAACACAGCAATATCCCAACGGCGAAAAGATTATCTCACCGGGTACTGTCATCGTTTCCAGTGGCGGAGAAGTCAGCGATATACGCAAAGTGGTAAGTCCTGTGCTGGTTAACGACAAGAATTCAAGCCTCTATCACGTCGACTTCAGCTTCGACGAACAACGACTTGGTGGTAGCGCCTTTGCTCAAAGCCTCAACAAGATAGGCGATGATGTGCCCACAGTCAAAAACGCTGAGTACTTCACCGACTGCTTCAATGCCATCCAAGAACTCATTCGTCGTGGCTGGATTATGGCAGGTCACGACATCTCTGCAGGTGGTTTGATTACTACTTTGCTTGAAATGACATTCGCAAATACCCATGGTGGTATGCGTATCAACCTCTATAATCTAGGCGGTGACGACGTAGTGAAGAACTTGTTTGCCGAGAATCCCGGTGTCGTGATTCAGGTTTCAGACGAGCATAAAGCCGACTTCATGGCCTTTATGGACGACATGGGCGTGGCATTTGCGAAGATTGGATACCCCACACCCAACGAACGTACACTTGTAGTGAAGAAGAATGAGTGGGAACATACATTCGATATAGATGCCCTACGCGACACTTGGTACAAGACATCTTACCTCCTCGACCGCAAACAAAGCATGAACGGAATGGCTAAGAAACGCTATACCAACTACAAGAAACAGCCTGTTGAGGTGCGATTCCCGGCCAACTTCCAAGGCACATTGGCTCAATACGGCCTCAATGCTGACCGCCGTAAGCCGTCAGGAATCAAAGCAGCTATCATCCGAGAAAAAGGAACGAACGGCGAACGCGAGATGGCTTATTCGATGTACTTGGCCGGTTTTGATGTTAAGGACGTAATGATGACCGACCTCATCAGCGGTCGCGAGACCCTCGAAGACATCAACTTGATAGTCTTCTGTGGCGGTTTCTCCAACTCCGATGTACTCGGTAGCGCCAAGGGATGGGCCGGCGCGTTCCTCTACAACCCCAAAGCTAAAGAGGCACTCGACAAGTTCTATGCTCGCAAAGACACCCTTTCACTAGGTATCTGTAACGGTTGCCAACTCATGGTCGAACTCAATCTTATCAATCCTGAGCACGAACACCGCTCACATCTTTGCCATAATACGTCAAAGAAGTTTGAAAGTTCATTCCTCGGTTTGACCATTCCACAGAACGAGAGTGTCATGTTCGGTTCGCTCAGCGGTTCTAAACTGGGTCTGTGGGTGGCTCACGGAGAAGGTCGTTTCTATCTGCCTGAACCCGAAGACCACTACAATATCATTGCCAAATACAACTATGCAGAGTATCCGGGCAACCCCAATGGCTCCGATTACAACGTAGCTGGTATCTGTAGCAACGATGGTCGCCATCTCGCAATGATGCCTCATTTGGAGCGAGCTATCTTCCCTTGGCAGAACGCTTGGTATCCTGAAGACCGCAAAAACGACGAAGTGACTCCATGGATTGAAGCATTCGTTAATGCGAGAAAATGGATAGAACAAGCCTAACAGCTTCTTCCTGTCCCCCTCCATAGAGGAGAGAGGATGCCAAACATTTACAAATGATCATGAAATAAACAAACCCTTACCTTTCAAAGTTTCCCTCCCCCTCCACAGGGAGGGAAGGGGTGGGGCTTTCATCTGATGTATACAACACTATTCAAGACATTTTTCAAGATTGGACTCGTCACCTTTGGCGGTGGCTATGCCATGATTCCGATGATTGAAGCCGACGTCGTCGACAGACACAAATGGGTGAACAAGGAAGAGTTTCTCGACTTGATAGCCATTGCACAGAGTTGTCCCGGCGTCTTCGCTATCAACATCAGCATCTTCATCGGCTACAAATTGCGCAAGACCAGAGGAGCTATCTGTACCGCATTCGGGACAGCTCTCCCCTCTTTCTTGATTATCTTGCTCATCGCGATGTTCTTCCATCAATTCCAAGATAATCCTGTCATCGCCGCCATGTTTGCCGGAATCCGTCCTGCAGTCGTTGCCTTGATAGCGGTACCCACTTTCAATTTGGCCAAGAGTGCGCATATTACGCTCACCAATTGTTGGATTCCAATTCTCGGCGCATTGGCCATTTGGCTGCTCAACGTGAACCCTATCTACATTATTATAGCCGCCGGACTGGGCGGATATATCTATGGTAAATTCCTTAAAACCACTGAATAAATGATTTTCCTATTCCTTTTCATCACGTTTTTCGAGATAGGTCTCTTCGGATTCGGTGGCGGTTATGCCATGATTTCACTCATCCAAGGACAAGTAGTAACCAAATGGCACTGGATGACGATGGGCGAATTTACCAACGTGATAGCCATCAGTCAGATGACACCGGGCCCGGTTGGCATAAACTCGGCTACCTATTGCGGTTACACAGCCGTACATAATGCTGGCTATGGCATGCTTATGTCTAGCCTAGGTTCGGCTACAGCCACCTTCGCCCTCGTACTTCCTTCGTTCATCATCATGCTTCTTATCAGCAAGATGTTCATGAAGTACATGCACACACCGACCGTACAAAGCGTGTTCACGGGGCTGCGTCCGGCTGTCGTAGGACTCCTTGCCGCTGCCACTCTGCTGCTCATGACGCCGGAAAACTTCTATACGCCGGCCAATCCTTGGAAGTTTTGGATTTGTGTGATGCTCTTCGTAGCATCGTTTATAGGAACAAAAATCATCAAAATCAATCCCATCCACATGATTGGTTATGCCGCTTTTGCGGGATTGATGCTACTATATTAGGCTTATTAGATCAATAGATCTAATAAGCCTAATTAGTTTAATACCCAGCCTTTATCGAAATGGCATAACCGCCACCCGATACAGCCCGTAGCTTCAACAAACTCTTATGATTCACCTTTACTTTCTTAATGGTATAATCAGTAGGATTTGTTTTCCAATCAGCCTTCTTCCCATCGCAATAGATCGTAGCTTCGTATTGCTTGCCGGGAGTCAGGAAATCCAACTTCAACTTCGATTCATGGGCATGGTTCCCAGCCACACTACCTACAAACCATTCCTCACTTCCCTTCGCCTTTCGGGCCACCGTGATATACTCTCCCGGCTCGGCTTCCAAGTAACGTGAATCGTCCCAGTCTACCGCCACATCTTCTATGAACTTGAATGCATCTAAATGTTTTTCGTAATTCTCCGGTAAATCGGCCGCCATCTGTAGCGGACTGTATAGCGTTACGTACAATGCCAACTGGTTACAGATGGTTGCCATGACCCTCGCATAGTTATCCGGATTCACCTTATTCACATCCATTTCGAAGATACCGGGCGTATAATCCATCGGTCCACCTTGTAAACGAGTGAACGGAAGTATCGTCACATGCTTGAGAGTACACCCTTCCGACGCTTGAAACTCTGTTCCACGAGCCGACTCATTGCCTATCATATTCGGATAAGTACGGCATAATCCCGTCGGCCGGACAGCCTCATGGGCATTCACCATAATATGGTGTCGAGCCGCTTCCTTCACACAATAGAGGTAATGGTCTATCATCCATTGGTCGAAATGATGCCCACCATTCGGGAAGATATTACCTACATAGCCACTCTTCACTACGTCGTAACCATTGTCGTTCATAAATTGATAGGCTGCATCCAACTGCCGTTCGTAGTTCACTACACTCGAAGATGTCTCATGATGCATCATTAATTTCATGCCGCGGGCGTTGGCATAAGCTTGTAACATAGGCACGTCGAAGTCCGGATACGACTTCGTAAAGCTGTAGTTATATTGCTTCTGCCACGTATCTTCCCATCCTTGGTTCCAGCCTTCGACCAGTAATTGCGAGAATCCATGCTTACTGGCAAAGTCGATATACTCCTTCACACGAACATTATTGGGTGCATGCCGCCCCGTAGGCTTTAATTTCGTATAGTCGGTCTCCCCAAGTTTGATAGCTTGATAGTCAGCATAGTTCCACGTACTCTTGCCCGTTATCATCTCCCACCACACTCCCATGTACTTCACAGGGTGAATCCACGACGTATCAGTCAATTTACATGGCTCATTCAAATTCAGTATCAAGTGAGAAGCCAAGATGTTACGTGCATCATCGCTCACCATCACCGTACGCCAAGGCGACGTTGCCGGGCAGCGCAAGTAGCCTTTCCTGCCTTTCGAGTCGGGCGTCAAACACGATTCAAAGGTCATCGTCTTATCGTCCAACACCAAGTGCATGGCCGAATAATCCACCAATGCCGCCTCGTGAATATTGATATATAACTCCTTATCAGTCTTCAATTGCAACGATGTCTGAACCGCTGTCGGACCGATAGGTGTCTGCGTTGCATTCGGTGTAATGGCTTGCTTCATGAGTCCGCGAATCTCCGAAAGCTTAGAAATATGATATTCATATTCGTCGGTATCGTAGTCGCCGGGAATCCAATAAGCCGTATGGTCGCCCGTCATGGCAAACTGCGAGTGTTCTTCTTTCACGACGATATTGTCCATTCCCTCCTGTCTGGGAAATTCATAGCGGAATCCCATGCCATCATCATACACACGGAAGCGTATCACCAGTCGCCGTTTAGTATCGGTCTGTAGCAGCGTTACGGCCATTTCATTATAGTGATTACGAATCTGTGACACCTCTCCCCACACGGGTTTCCATGTCTCATCGAAAGTAGACTGCTCTGTCTTGTCTATCATAAAATGCTCCATCAAACTAGGATAATTGATCAATTCCAAGCCTAGATACGAGGGGCGCACCACCGTTTGCCCTTTATAAGACATCTCATAACAAGGGCGACCGCCGTTTACCCCTACCTTTACCACGATATTCTTATCGGGCGAAGTAATCGTTTGAGCCACAGCCAACAATGGCAGTAGCAGCATTGCTAATACAATCTTCATTTTCATAGAATACAACTTTTTCCTTATGAGCGGATATTAATACCGTCCGCTCTTCTTGATTAACTCTTTCAAATTCTCCATGAAGTCTACATTGGCCGTGAGATCTTCTATATTCACGTGCATTCTGTAGTGCCAATAATGATGCGGATTGGCCGGAATATTAATACGTTCGGCATTGGCTTCGGCCAGTCGCAACTTCTCGTCAATAGCCAGCCAGTCTTGTATTGACACCACGCAAAGCATCGACGGGCATACCAAGTGGCACTCTATAATCTCTCGTGCCAACCATCCGGGCAACGGATGCGGTGCACTTCCACCACGATAGAGCATTGTATTGTAATACAGTTGCGTGCGGTCAGCATCCTCATCCCACCACTGTCGCAACGTAGGCATGTCGTGACTGGAGATGGTACATACCGAACGGTACGGATTCCGACTTAAATAACTGAACCTAACAAAGGCCTCTTTCGGCATACTCTGTATTTCCAAACTCAATATTTTGAGTTCGTTCATCACCCAAGACACACAATCGGGCACCATACCCAAGTCTTCGGCGCACGTCATCATACGCGTAGCTTGTATCAGCCGGGGCAACTTCTTCATCGCCTCTCGATACCAAAACTGATTGTTCCGACGGTAGAAATAGTCGTCATAAATACGGTTGAATGCCATTTGATCAGCTTCATCCAATGCCTTATAAGTGTAGTCGTGTTGGACAGAGATACGTGGATGAAACAAGTCGGGATTCTTTCTGTCGCGCACAAACAGCACATCGCTGATAAGCGCATAGAGGCCTTCGCGCAATTTCTCGTCGCTCTCACCCGTCCGAGTGGCAAAGATAGCCTCCACTTTTCGCTGTGTATCGTATTCAGAGCGTATCTCGTAGACTCCTTTCTGCAACTCTTTCAAATACATCTGCTTCACTTCCGCACCTCTTTCTCCAAACAGTCGAGTAACCACCTCGTCTGTTATATAAGGTCGTAAGAACCGTTCTTCGCGGAAATGAAGGCCGTATGCCTCAATTTCTTCGCGATTCAAGCCGATGGCCGGAGCAAACTGCCCAAGCAAACCATGCACCGACTCAATGGGAATCTCCCATATTCGGAAGAATCCCAACACATGATCAATGCGATAAGCATCGAAGAATTGCTGCATATTGCTGAACCGGCGTTTCCACCAAGCACATCCGTCTTTCAACATTTCCTCCCAGTTGTAAGTGGGAAATCCCCAATTCTGTCCGTTTACGGAGAAGTCGTCGGGAGGCGCACCGGCCTGTCCGCTGAGATTGAAGTAGCGTGGTTCCATCCACACATCACAACCGTAGCGACTCACCCCGATAGGTATATCGCCCTTCAAGATAACGCCTTTGCTACGTGCATAGCCATGTACGCCAACCATCTGCGTATAGAGGATATACTGTACATAATAATAGAAAGCCACACCGGCAAATGCTTGATTGGCAGGATTGCTCAATTGTTTGCGCTCATGCTCATCCCATACGCGATGGTCGAGCCACTGCGAGAAATCACCAGTGCCATAATCGTCGCGCAATTGGCAATATCGGGCATAGGGCACAAGCCACTGTTCGGCCTCGGTAAAGAACTTCTTGAAATCGGCCGATGCCAATACCTGTGTACCCTCTTGGGCAAACAACTCTTTCAAATAAGCTGTCTTGACCTCGTTTACCTGTTCATAATCCAGCTGTGACAAACTGTTCAACTCTCTCCGTTTCTCTTCAAATGCCTTCCGAAGCTTCACACTCTTGAGCTTTGGCAACCGAGTAAAATCGGCGTATTGCGGATGGAGGGCAAACACACTGATACAGCTATAAGGATAAGAGTCGGTCCATGTGTGCGTAATAGTGGTATCGTTAATGGGCAACACCTGCAGCACACGCTGTCCAGTGGTACTCACCCAGTCTATCATTTTCTTTAAATCTCCGAAATCGCCCACACCAAAACTATCCTTAGAGCGTAGCGAGAACACGGGAACTAAGGTTCCAGCCAATCGTCGGTTGCTGATTTCAAAGAACGACTGGTTGAGCAAATAAACAGCCACATCGCCTTCTTTCATATCCGCCAACTCAATGGTACGGTTATAACCGACCTCCCACAGGGGATCTTCAGCAACGCCCTCGGCCACGAACTTAAACTCCATGCGATTGCCTACAAGGCTGTCGGCATGCAAATCTATCGTCCACTCGTTGTGTGCATGTTCGTACATGGGCAAAGCTTTTGCCGTATTCCACGAGCCTAAGGCATCCGTCCGTCCTACCAAGGCCAACCGCTCATGGGCACGCAATTGCGGAGCTCGCACCATCACACGCACCGTTTTACTGAATGCTGTAGGCTGTTGTATGACTGTTCGACGACGATTCACACACTCCGTGAAAGCCGAACTATACAGATAAGTGTCTTCCGGCATCTCCAGCCATCGGTCGTAAATAGTGTAATTTGTCCCTTTCACGGCATTCAGTTCTAGCCGGTGAATCTCGGTCGACCACTCCTGTCGTCGACTGGCTCCCTCACAATCCACGCTATAGAAATAACTGATAACCGTGTTCTGTGCACTCTTCGCCTTCGTCATCTGGTACGTCCAATGCTGTCCATCGACCGTCGACATACGATATTGAGATACCTTTTTCTCACCGTCTTTACCTGTTACAACATGGTTGAGCAACAATTCTTCACCAAAAACGGTATGGTACTCGATATTGAATATTAACTTCATACTTCTATGGTTAGTATCTTTTCTGACTGTAAAGATAATCATTTATAAATAGGTGTACACCCTGTTGGATAGAAAAATTGAATCATCGGCATGAAATAAAAGGTACAAAAGTCCCATCTCGGCCTTCCTCGAAGAGCGAAAGAAGCTTTGCTGAGGGAGCGTTAGAGACGAATAGCACTCACCCAAATCGTCCCATCTATCCGAAAGATAACCCTTTACAATAACCATAGACCTTTGGCTAAACGGTAAAAGCCAACGCAGTTTGTACGAAGGAAAATCCTCGCCAAGAGCCGTAACCCCTCGCCCAAATAGTGAAAGACAACACTGCCTTTCAGGCAGGAAACTCATCAATTCCTACTCTTACCCTATCACTATAATAGCAAGCCACACCGTGGCTACCCTCTGTGTTAGCCGCTTGCCGGAGTGAAACAACGGCTGGCGGAGTGATAAAGATATGAGATTTGAGTGCCTTTAGGTACCCCCCGAAACGCAAAACTGCTATTGGGCGAATGCAATTCACCCCTACTCACCACTCATAACTCATCACTTCTCACTCTAATCTCGTCTACTTATCCACTTAAAACCATCTCCCTCCCCTTTTGGGGAACCATCGGTCATCGACCGAGTAGTCGCTGTCGGCTCAGCCGGTACGACGGTAAACGAGAGAGGTAATAGCTGGGGGTGGGGCTGTTGCAGCAGCTTCTCAGCATCGCTGCCTCGACTTTTCAGC
>NZ_KQ960646.1:41825-43082 GCF_001553265.1 Prevotella sp. DNF00663
CATTTCTGAATAGGCTATGCAGTAAAACTGCGGAGTCCTTGCAGTCTGATAGTGAACAAGGCTACGAGTGGACAAGTAGCCGAGTTGGGAGATTAGTATTTGAGTTTTGATTGAAAAAAATGAAGCATAAAGAGAGGCAGTAGAAGCATGGTGAAGATAAAACAAGCCATTTCTCATTCCTAATACTCACCCTATTAACTCCTCATTCTTAACTTCTCACTCCTAACTTTACCATTGTGTGTCCGCGCACAAACCTTGATTTACATCAAGAAAGATATTAAAAATATGCTAAAGAACATACAAATTCTTGTTCGATTCAAAAAGCCGATGTATCTTTGCAACGTCAAAAAGACAACAGGATTAGTTTTCTAAAGGTAAGAAAAGAAAGATTGTTTAGGGATTAAACAAATAGGTTTAGTTAAGGTAAAAAAAGATTGTTATAAAGGAATATACTAAATAGGTTTAGATTAGATTAGAGAAGTTATAAAGACAGTAGGTTTAGTTAAGGTAAGAAAGAAGATTGGTACTCAGGTATAACACTATTTTTAAGGTTTTTAGTTATTTAGGTTTAGGTATTTAGATTGTCAATTTAAGAAGGTTAAATTGAAGAGGTGGAGCCGAAAGGCGGCCCACCGCGTCGGAGGGGAGAAATCCTTTTCCGATTTTTTTATTCTATCTAATACCCTCATCAATCTATTTGAGTTTTTTACCATTCAGTAAAAAAGGCCACAAAGAATTATACAATGAAAAAAAAAACGCCTTATTAAAGAGATTATTTCTTTCTTTTTTCAATCTTTGTACTACGAATTAGAAACCTTAATAATAGAGTTATAACAATCTATAAAGAACAAAAGCATTGTGCAAGTTGCTCCATGACCCTAAAATAATCCCCCAAAAGGAGTGAGTCTCTCAGATTTAATTTGTATCTTCGCCATGTCTATCGTCGGATTCTCTTGTTTTTTTTTTGCAACACTAAGATAAGTGAAAATTCTGACATGGCAAAATCCTGAGCCGCTCGGCTCTGCCGCTTGACTTGTTCAAGAACTTTTTGTTGCTCAGGTACTTAAAAAGTTTAATTTATAATAGTGTTGCGGAATTAAGGATAACAATGAAAACAAAAAAATTATCAAAGTAGCTAATCTTTTTATTATGTGCGTGTGTCGTAACCTTTTATTCTTGCGACAAGGGGGATTATGACCAAAAGGATCGTCAGGAGATGAAGAAGCAAGAGGAAGAGAAGAAGAAACAAGAGGAAGA
>NZ_KQ960647.1 GCF_001553265.1 Prevotella sp. DNF00663
AGCGTGGGTCAAATTAGTGTGGCTTTTCCAACGGGCATTGATGGTGTGAATGCTGCTCATAGTAGGACTATCGTGGCCTACAACATGCAGGGACAAGCTTTCCATGTTGAAATGTTGGCCAACGGAAAGCCAAATCTTACTCATCTTCCCAAGGGCGTATATATAATAGGTGTAAAGAAGCTTGTGAGGTGATGTGGTGTTGCCGAACTTTCATTTTCTTACTTTCATGATGATACCTATTGGGAGTTTATACCGCCACTTTGCTGACTTGTTGAGCGTAAAAATAATGATTTATATCAAATTTATGGTCTTGAAATGACGTTTTATCGTTAAAAATGCGCTTTTGCTCTAATTTTATTAATAAAAGTTTTGGTATAAATTAAAATTGCATTAATTTTGCAATTCGCAACATAAGAGCTATGTTTGTTAATAAAATACATGCATTTGTATGCATTAAATATAAATCCGAAACTAAGTCTTGAGATGGGACTAGGATCAAGAGAGAAAGCTTTAAGAGAGAAAGAATAGAAATAATACAAATCAACATTATTAAACGAGAGAGATTTTTATGAAAAGACTAACGTTAATTTTGACCGGTCTCTTCCTATGGATGGGAGTGGCTCTGGCACAAATTCATGTTACCGGTACAGTCATCTCTGCTGAAGATGGGCAACCGGTCATTGGTGCTTCGGTAAAAGTTGTGGGCACTAATACGGGTGCCGCTACCAATTTGGACGGACAGTTTAGTATGACTGTGCCTAACAATGCAAAACTTGAGATTTCATATATTGGCATGAAATCGCAGACAGTAAAGGCCGCTGAAAACTTAAAGGTTGTTCTTCAGCCCGATAATCATGTACTCGACGAAGTGATTGTAACTGGTTATGGTAACTTCAAGAAGTCTTCATTTACCGGTTCTGCTGCGACGATGAATACTGATAAGTTGGCCGAAGTACCTGTCGTATCTATCGAAGATAAATTGGCCGGTGGCGTTGCCGGTGTACAGATAACATCAGGTTCCGGTTCACCGGGTTCTGTTCCATCTATCCGTGTACGTGGAATGGGTTCTATCAATGCAGGTAACAACCCTCTCTATGTTATTGATGGAACGCCTGTTCAGTCGGGCAATACGAGTGAATTTACTTATAGTGATGCCGGTACCAACATCTTGGCAACCATCAACCCTAACGATATTCAGTCTATAACGGTTATCAAAGATGCTGCCGCAGCGTCTCTTTATGGTTCGCGAGCTGCTAATGGTGTCATCGTTATTACGACCAAAAGCGGTAGCAAGGGTAAGACAAATGTGAACTTCCATAGCGATTGGGGCTTCTCTAATATGGCCGTAAATTATCGTCCACAACTAGGTGGTGCTGCTCGTCGCGCATTGCTTTTGAAGGGTCTAGAAAACTATTATATGTTCGAGGAAGGTAAGTCTGCCGCCGAAGCTGCGACTGCTGCTGCCGGTGATATCGACGATTATGCCGCAGAGCCTAAGACTGGTTGGACCAATTGGAAGGATCTTTTGTTCAAGAACGGTAGCCATAGCAACTACGAGGTAAGCGTATCCGGTGGTAACGATAAGACTAAGTTCTATACCTCTATGGCTTACAATAAGCAAGAAGGTATTGTGGCTAATCAAGGCTTGGAACGCTTTTCTGGGAGCTTGAACTTGACACATGACTTTGGTAAATTTACAGTAAATGTGTCTTCTATGATGTCGAAGATGACACAAAGTCTTGCCGGTGAGGCTACATCTTACGATGGTGCAGTGGCAAACTATGTTTTCTTCCAAAATCCATCTAGTACTGCTTACAATGAGGATGGTTCTTATACACAGGGCCCCGGTTATGTAGGTGTAAACCCACTTTATGAGTATTTGCACTCTACCGACCGCAATATCGTTCGCAGAATGTTGAACTCTGCTAAGTTAACTTATCATATTGCTAAGGGACTTGACTTGAGCGAGAAAGTAACTTATGACTATATCGGTGGTCGCGAGACCGTTATTTGGGATCGTAACTCCAATAATGGTAAGTCTTCCAGTGGTGTGGTTCAGCGTGTCTTGAACATCTCTGAGCAGGTAAACACACAGACTCAGCTTTCTTATATCCGCTCATTTGGCTTGCACAATCTTGATGCTTTGCTTGGTTTCGAGACCGAAGATATGCATTATGAGTACAACTTTTTGAACGGTTCTCAGTATCCCGGTGAACTCTATGAAGTTGCTAATGCCGGTGAAACAACATCAGAAAGTAAAGTTTATGATTCACGTTTGACCTCATTCTTGGGTCGTGTCAACTATAACTATGACGATAAGTACTATGCAGGTCTAAGCTTCCGCCGTGATGGAACATCTCGCTTGGCTCGCAATAATCGTTGGGGTGACTTCTGGTCTGCATCAGCTTCATGGCGTTTCTCTGCTGAGAAGTTCATGGAATCAACCAAAGATATCCTTACAGATGGTAGACTTCGCGTGTCTTACGGTACCAATGGTACACAGCCTTCAGGCTACTATCCATATATGAACCTGTTTAAATATGGTGAAAAGTATAATGGTCAGTCGGGTATGGGTATTGTAAATATAGGTAACCCTGACTTGAAATGGGAGAAGAATCGTACCTTCAACGTAGGTTTCGACTTGACTTTCTTGCAGCGTTTCACAGCATCTTTCGACTGGTACACACGTAAAACCACCGATTTGATTTACGATTTGACCATGTCTGCCGTTCCCGGTTATTTCGACACTACAAGTAAAGTTGCAACCATGGCTACCAATATCGGTTCGCTGAAGAACACCGGTTGGGAACTTACCTTGACTTCTGAAAACTTCAATACCAAGGACTTCAGCTGGTCTACAACATTGAACCTCTCTCACAATCACAATGAACTGGTGAAACTTGATGGCGAAAGCGATATGGTTCAGGATTCTGATTATGGTCGTGTATTGTTCCATAAGGTAGGCGAAACTTACAATTCATACTACGGTTACGAGTATGCTGGTGTAGATCCTAAGACCGGAAACGAACTTTATTACATCAACGATGGTTCGGCAAATGCTCGCAACACCACGACCAATGCCAACGAAGCTAAGAAGGTAATTCTTGGTAGCGCAGAGGCAAGCGTTGCCGGTGGTATCACCAACAACCTGCGTTGGAAGTTCATCGACCTTGGTTTCACCTTCACTTACCAGCTTGGTGGCGACGCCTACGACTATCCGCGTTGGCAGCACTCTAACGGTGGCTCTGCACTGTATAAGGGAGCTACGCCTGCTTACTACGACCTCTCTAAGATGTGGAAGGGCGAGGGCGACACTGCAGCTAAACTCCCTAAGTTCCAGTATGGCAGCACATTCGTTTACTCTTCTCGTTGGATGATGCCTTTGGACTATCTGCGTTTGAAGAACTTGACCATTGGTTTCACCGTTCCTCAGCAGTATATTCGCAGCTTGGGTATCAATAAGGCTCGCGTATACTTCTCTGGTGCCAACCTGTTGACATGGAAGTCGGCTGATCTCTATGTAGATCCTGAGCTGCCGGTAACTGGACTTGCAAACTTCCAGACTCCACAGTTGAGAACTTACACATTCGGAATTGAAATTGGTTTCTAAACATAAAGCATACCAAAAATGAAAGTATCTAAATTTATATATAGTGCAGTTATCTGCCTCACAGCCGTAACGGGTTTGTCGTCTTGTGGTGATGAGTGGCTCGATCGGCAACCATCCGACGGTATTGATGCCTCTACGGCTATTACAACCACAGCCAGTCTGGCTAGTGCACGTGTCGGTCTTTATTCAGCACTCAAAGGTCGTTCATCTGATTATGTAGACTATTATGGTGCCAACATGTTTGTCTACGGTGATGTTCGTGGCGAGGATGTACAGTACAATGCCAGCTATGGTAGTAGTCGTGGTGAGTTCTATTACAAAATGGAATACAAGACGGCCGATGATTTTACCTCGAAAAACTCTGTATGGCGTACTCCGCTTATCGTCTTAGGACGTGCCAATCGCATCATTGAGGCTGCAAACGGTGGCGTTATTACCGATCAAGATAAGAACAAAGAGGCTGTTGCACAGTACGAGAACGAAGCCAAGGTGATTCGTGCTATGGCTATGTTCGACTTGACTCGTGTCTATGGTAAGCCTTATCTACAGGATAATGGAGCTTCTTATGGCGCTCCCATGGCCACCACGTCTATGGAACCTGCAACACAGGTAGGTCGTGCTACGGTAGCTGAGTGCTATACTCAGATTATCAAAGACTTGACTTCTGCTATTGCTTCGGGTGCTTTGTCTACCAAGGCTACTCCCGGTTATATCAATGCTTGGGCTGCTAAGGCTCTGCTTGTAAGGGTTTATTTGACTAAGGGCGACTACAACAATGCCCTTTCTACGGCCGAAGATATCATCAAGAACTCTCCTTATGCTCTTTGGACTTCTGCTGAGTATGCTAACGCATGGCAGAAAGACGACAAAGCTCACGCTAATGAGATGCTCTTTGAGTTGGCTATCAGCGGTACATCAGATTGGACCGACCGTGAAGGTATCGCTTATCTCTTGACAGAGAATACCGATGCTGAAAAAGTAGCTGCCGGTTATGGCGATCTCATCGTTACTAAGACATTTGCCGATGCATTGGCAAGTGACCCTAAGGATGTTCGTAACAACATCTTATTGAAGGCTACTTCTAGCTCAGAACTCAAGGCTAAGACTTTCGAAGGTCGTGCCGTTTACATCAATAAATATCCTGCACCGGCCGGTAGCGTAGAGGTTCGTATGAACAATATTCCTTTGCTCCGCTTGTCAGAGGTTTACTTGAGCGCTGCCGAGGCTGCTTTCAAAGCTAATAAGAAGGACAAGGCTGCTGAATATCTCAACGCTATTATCAAGAATCGTACCACCGATACCGGCAAGCAAGTAACTGCTGCCGACGTTACCGAAGACCGCATCTATATGGAGCGTCGTAAAGAGTTGGTAGGTGAGGGACAGCGTTACTTCGATGCACTGCGTCGTGGTGAGAAGATTGTTCGCTACACAAATGCAGATAATAGAGGCTGGCACAGTGTGCTCAATGCCGATGCTCAGACCATCGACACTTGGAAGTCTAAGAAGGAACTGCCGTTGATTCCACAGTCGGAAATCGACGCTAACCCGAAGATGGAGCAGAATCCTACTTATTAATTCTATACATGATTAGAATTTATTAGCCTAGAAGGCTACCTATTCATAGCCGGGGACAATCGAGCGAAAGCGAAGATTGTTCCCGGTTTTTATGTGTTAGCTGGTACAATGGGAAGTCTTTCAGACTTGTCTTTCTTTATAGCGTTCTATCATTCCGGAAGCCTAAAGGCATCCGGCTATTGATAAGGGTTGTCCTACCGGACAAAGATTGCATTATCAGTTCTTGTTTGCGGAGGTGGCATTGTGGGTATTTCTGTCCGAAGGACAGCCCCTTCATAGGAGGGTGTGTCAAAATTGATATACTCTC
>NZ_KQ960648.1:0-5359 GCF_001553265.1 Prevotella sp. DNF00663
TTTCTAAACTAAGAGTTTTGCAGAGTTCTCAAGACATCATCTGTCCCTCCGTCATTGGAGAATGCTTTTGCGAATGATAAAGGAAACACACCCACAATCACCGATATTGGAACAGAAAAGGGGCAGATGCAAGCAAACGCTCCAGTTATGGAGGTCTTGGCGGAGCGCAAACAGGTGGTGACTTCACTCGGTCAGCCGATGAGCGATGCAGATTTTATCAAGGAATATGGAACAAGAGTACGCAACATGGGCTTCCATTCGCTAACAAGTACGGCTGCATCCACGATGCGCAACACGCTCAAAGTGGTGGTGGACAGAACGACCACGCTCAAGGAGGGCGACAATGTGGTGCTTCGTCTGCTGGAGACTGCCAAGGTGCAGGGACTGCGTATTCCAAGGCAGAGCCGGCTGATTGCATCTGCCAAGATTGAGGGCAACCGTATGCACCTGCTCATTAAGAGTATTGAGGTTGGTGGGCATATCATAGCCGTCAAGCTCTCGGCATACGACACGGACGGACAAGAGGGCGTGTATATACCAGGTTCGGAGGACATCAATGCGCTTAAGGAAGTCGGGGCGAACATCGGTGGTTCAATGGGCACATCCTTTACCTTCGCTTCCTCTGCCAAGGACCAGATTATCTCCGAGGCGGCTCGTGGTGTGATGCAGGGTGCAAGTCAGCTGCTTCAGAAGAAGCTGCGCACTATCAAGGTGACGCTCAAGGGTGGCTACCGCCTTTTCTTGGTTCAGTCCAAATAAAACAATCAAAAATGACAAGTAAAAAAAACATCAAATCAAAAGGAACAATGAAGAAACTTATTTTATCAATGGCTATGCTTGCCATGGTGGGAGCAACAGCCACAGCACAGGAAAACAATGATGGTCTGACACCGAGCCGTCCTCTCACTTCGGGAGAACTCTTTCTATGCTTTCAACGTGAAGTATGCCGATGAGCCGGAGAAGTTAAGCATCGAGATGAAGGACTTCCTGTCACCAACTGAGGGGCGATTGCCCAGCAATCGTGTCGACATTTATTTTAAGGAACTCGGCAATGAGTCGCCTATATTAGTCAAACTGATGATGCAGACTATCTATCAGAATGACAAGCGTACCATCAAACATATCGGTGCACAGCAGTTCGGCATGAAGTTCCTGCTTCGTGGCTTGTATGCCCATAACGGCTTGCTGTATTTCCACACTCGTATGGAAAACGGCACGAATATGCCGTACTCGGTGGACTTCATCACGTTCAAGGTGGTGGATAAGAAGGTCGCAAAGCGTACCGCCATACAAGAACAGGTGTTGCAGCCCTTGCGTGCCTATCATCAGGTGATGCAGGTGCGTGGCATGGGTAGTGAACACACTGTGTTTGCGCTCGAACAGTTCTCTCTTGCAGAAGACAAACAGCTTGAAGTGACACTCTATGAAAGAAATGGCGGTCGTACGCTGACCTTTCATGTAACGGCAGAAGACCTGCAGATAGCAAAGAAGATTGATAACCTCAAACTGAAATGGTAGACATTATGAAGAAGAAAATCATTTTATCGGTTTGTGCAGCGGTGGCAATGGCTTTTAGCTTGCCAACGCAGGCACAGCGACTGATACCCAAGCAAAGGGGTGTAGAGGTCGTAGGGAGTGTTCCGCTTATCAAGGGTGAAAAGTTCCTTGCTGCTGACAATTTCGGTATGGGAGCATCACTCACCCGCTATCTGGGTCGTGAGAGTTATACTTTTGTTATGGCAGAGTATGAACAGCAGAATATGCCGTACAGAAGTTATAACGTAAAACTCAAGGATGCACTCTTACAAGTGGGCTATATGCACCCTGGTCTCTCCGACAGGGGTAAGAACATGTTTCTCTATGCTGGCATATCCGCATTGGGCGGTTACGAGGAGTTGAATGAGGACAAGAAGCTGCTGCCCGATGGGGCTACGCTGCTCGACCGCTCACGCTTCGTCTATGGCGGTGCCGTGCATGGCTCGTTGGAAGTATTCCTTACGGACAGGCTTCTGTTTCTTGTCAAGGCACAAGGGCGGTTGCTCTTCGGCTCTGACGTGCATCGTTTCCGTCCTGCGCTATCAGCAGGACTTAGGTTTAATATTTAATAGAAAAGAAACATGAAAAAGAAGATATTAAGTTCGATATGGGTAATGGGCGTACTTGCCCTTGCCGTGTTTTGTCTATCTGCTTGTGATAGGGAGCTGGATGTTCAGCAGTCTTATCCGTTCACTGTCGAGACGATGCCCGTTCAGAAGGACATTGTCAAGGGACAGACGGCAGAGATACGCTGCACGCTCAAGCGAGGGGGCGATTTTGCTGACACACGCTACACCATCCGATACTTCCAGCCCGACGGCAAGGGAACACTGAAAATGGACGATAGAACGGTATTCAAGCCCAACGACCGCTATCCGCTCACAAAGGACGTGTTCCGTCTGTACTACACCTCGCTCTCCACCGACCGCCAGACGATTGACGTGTACGTGGAGGACAGTTTCGGTAAGATGCAGCAACTGACTTTCAGTTTCAACAACGAAAAGGCGGAGGAAAAGGGAAAGACCACCGCAGTAGTAACCAGAGCCTTGAACGATGCGAACAGCTAAACGCTTTGCTTTATTCTGTATAATGTGCTTGCTCTGCCAGCCGATCCTTGCCCAGCGCAGGGTACGGTTGGCAGACTTGCCTCCTTTTGAGCGCGCCGTGGTGGTCGTGAAATACTTCGAGGGACTGCACAGAGAGAGTTGCTATCCATACGTCGGCTATGGTCATCAACTGCAGCCGGGCGAACGTTTCACGGCAGATATGACGGAACGGCAGGCGGACTCGCTCCTCCGTGCCGACCTTTGGAAATGCTTTGAACACTTCAAAGGATATGGCAAGGATGCCTTGCTGCTTACCTTGCTTGCCTACAATGTGGGTGTGGGAAGGTTGCTCGGATATGGTAAGCACCCCAAGAGCCGACTGCTGCGAAAGATTGAGGCTGGAGACAGGAACTTCTATCGGGAGTATGTCTCGTTCTGTAGACATGAGGGCAAGGTCTTAAAAGGATTGGTGAAACGAAGGCAAGTGGAGTTTGCCTTGTTCTTTAATAAGTAAACAAGTTCATGAGGGTGGAGTGCCATAGTCTTTTCGTTATAACTCCTCTGGAAGATGATAAACTTTTTCACTCTTTATGTGCAGAATACTCAAAGCATCTTTCATCCATTTATGTAGTCTTGGATTATTCTGTTGTGGTCTAATTGCCGTATATACTTCAATAGCATCTTTATGATTCGAAAGAAATATTCCAAAGCTTGCAATAATAGACTTCGTATCAGCCCCTGAATTTAATACAATTTTCTGTCCCTCTTTTTCGAGAACGAATATGGCAGTATTCCAATCTTCTTCGTTCTCGGAGTCGGTTAGTTTGTATCCTGCTTTTATGTAGTCCTCTTTTAAACTATGAATTCTTTTACTTTTACCAGAGCCTTTTACACCCTCAATAAGAAATACGTCTGTCATAACTGTCAAAAAATTATGTAAAACCATTTCTTTCCTAAGTGCAAAGACTATGCCAAAAGTAAACTCGTTTTATGGTTTATCATTGGGAAAGTTTTACATAGCGACTTTCTTTTGCTTCTTTGCTTTGGTCGCCTGCCTGTTCAAAGACAAAGAAAAGAAGCCACGCAAATTTTCGGTTTGCGTGGCTCTTGGTTTTATAAAAGCTGTTTTTTTACACATTTGTTATTCTGTCTATTCGTCTGTTAGGGTGTTTGTCGAAAGCCCAATTTATCTCATCATCGGGCAAAGTGCTGTGAATACTTCCACCCATGACCAACCCACAATCTTGCAGGACTTTATACCGTGCTTCCTCCTTGCTCTCTGCAACAACATCGAATACGCCGTCAAAAACATATTCGGTATAGACTAAAAATCTTTGTTTCTTCATCATCTCTAATCTTAAAATTCAACCTTTAATAATCTGTACTCCCTTGGCTCTCCATTGGATAATTTGCGGTGTTTGAGCCAAAAATGATGTGCACCATAACCGTATGCAAAGAACTTGTCAAGTTCCGTTTCTTCGGCTATTTTGCCTATTGCCGTCCTTAACTCTTCCTCGTTGCCGGATAGGGTTATCGCATTGATAACCCGAACAAGAATGGGAGGTATCTTATCCGACCAATTAAAAATGACG
Source organism: Prevotella sp. DNF00663 (assembly GCF_001553265.1). Classification (GTDB taxonomy): domain Bacteria; phylum Bacteroidota; class Bacteroidia; order Bacteroidales; family Bacteroidaceae; genus Prevotella. The sequence goes on from NZ_KQ960648.1 coordinate 4,175, forward strand.
TTCTCTATCTCTGTTTTCATATCTCTGATAATTTAATGATTTATACTTTATGCCGTTGCCTTCATTCGTTGGCTGATTAGCCTGCGGTTGGCATTGACAAGGTTCACTATCTGTTCGTGATACTCCGTATTCTTGTTGCACACTCCACGACTTTGCACCACCTCAAATGATTTCAGTGATACCTCTATTGTTTCTATCCGCTTGCCCTCAATGGTAGCCGATAGGATTAGTGAGTCCTCTTTAAGATAATATTCGTTGGAAAATACGCAATGGTGCATGGTCGCTCCCTCTTCCAAATGCTCACGCACGCTCTCCAATACGTGGACTTGGATTGTGCCGTCGGTGAAATGGATACCGAAGAATTTGGATTTGAGCTCCTTGAAACGTTTTTCGTCTTCCATTGCCTTCTGCTGTTTTTGGGCTATCTCTTCCCTTTCCCTTTGTCTATTGAGTTCCTCCTGTCTGCGGTCGTGTTCGGCTTTGAGGTTGGTGGGACAAAGAAACTTCGGGCTGTGTATGTCCTTGTTCAATCTGCGGAGCATATCCACATAGTCGCACCAAAGGGAAATATCCGTTATATCGTAGCCGTTACGGACTGCAATCTTATAGGACTGCCAATACTCGTCAAACGCTCTTCTTTTGCCAAGGAAATAGCGTAGGTGGTCTGTACGTCCCGACTTCATCAATGTTTCGGCACGGCTGTCAGAAAGCAATGCAGGAATGAGTGTTGTCGGGGGTATTTCGTGAAAATCATCCTTGAAACCATTTCTGCGAAGTGTGTCCGTAACCTTGAACTTGGGATATATCGGTGAATACGATATATGGCGGTAGGCTTCGTTGTCGTTGCGTACTGCCATTGGCGAACAGAAAGAAAAGGTGTCAATGTATCTGCCTAATGTTCGTTGAACGGCAATAATCGTTTTTCTTCCTTGTGCGTTCCACCAATACTGACCTATTTCAAAGGTATATGAAGATGCCTTGCAACCTTTCTCCATTTCCACAGAAAGGAGGAACATTCTTAGTATTTGGTATTCTCCGCAAGTGGTAAGTATTGTAAAGTACTGCTTCTGCCTAATCTTGCGTTCAAAGGTTTCCTTGACCTGCAACCTTGCCCCGCAATGGGGGCAGATGCAAGTGTCCGTAGGCTTTTCTTTTGTCCAACTATGCCCACAATCCATACACGTT
>NZ_KQ960648.1:5459-6432 GCF_001553265.1 Prevotella sp. DNF00663
CTCTGTGTCTTGGTTATCGGGCGAAGGTGCTTACTCTCGGCAAGGACTGCCTTCTCATATTTGTTTCTTGGTTTCATAGGCTTAAAAATCAAATAGTGACGGTTGTGTTTGGGGTGCTGCGCTTTCGGTTTTCTTCACTCGTGCGTTACGGCTCTGTATCTTGGCGAGTTCCTCACGTTGGTACTGCTTGATGGCTTCTTGCCTTGCTTCGGCTTTCTCCTCCTCTGTGAGTTCCACAATATGATTTACTGCCACTCTGCAAGTGATTTCCTTTCCTACTTCAATTTCATCCTCGTCATAGTAGTGTACTGCCATTGAGTAGATTTCATCGTCCTCAAATCCATTGCAGCCATTCGCCTGCACTTGGTTCAAGATGTAGGTTACACATTCCTCGATGCTCTTGTTAGGCTTCATCAAGTTGGGTGCAAACAAAGAGTCTGTCGCTGCACGTTGGTTGAGATACTCGGCTATTGCTCTCGTAAAATGTTCTGTTCCTTTCATATCGCTTAGTATTTAGGGATTTCTACAATTTGGTTTATCTGTCCGCAAAGGAAACTTCTTAGGCTGGTGCGGTCGGGTGCATAATACTCTGACCAATGTCCGTATTGATTGACCAAATACTTCTTCAATACGTCCATAAAGTCAAACCGATAACCCATAAGGGGTACGGCTGTACGGAAGTAGGTGTTAGTGTTCACCGCTTCGGCAAGCCAATTCTTTTCTTCACGGCTCATTCGCTCCCCACGATTGAGTTTCACACGGAGAAGATACACCTTGCTATTACAAAGGCTCTCCAACGGTTCAACTTCCCACTGCACAAACTTAGTTGCCACCAAACGCTCACTTTCATCAACCACCGAACTTATGCGGTAATGAGAGGAGGAGCTATATCCTTTTTTCTTCATCGAAGATGTGATATTTACTTTCTGCTGTCCCATAATGACATTTTTTTTATGCGTCCAAAGATCGGAGT
>NZ_KQ960648.1:6532-11081 GCF_001553265.1 Prevotella sp. DNF00663
GATCGGAGTATGCTGATTCCTTTTTGTAGCAAGAACAAGGTAGGGGGCGCAGCCGGCACAAGGTTTTGCAGGAAAATACTACCCGGAATGAAATGTAGGTGTGGAGATTTTCCGTACAAACCAAAGGCATAGACCTTGTGCAAGCCGTAGCCCCTTACTACCTTTGCGAATAAAAAGAAATCAGCACCGACTTATGGCACATCAAAGTGGAATAGATGGACTTAAGAAGCGAAAGTGCAACGCCGGTATGGAAAATGAAAAAGGTGGCTACCTCAACCGAGATAACCACCCATAAAGAAGAATGAATCGAAGAATATCTTTCCTTGTGCGTTCAGAGCACACAGAGCAGGATTGCCAAGATGACGGCAAGCCAGAACAGCCAACGCAGGATTGTAAAGGTTACTTGTAGAATAACTCTGACAATGAAGCGTAGTATCAGGAAACCGAGAATAACCGAAACGGCGGTTACGACTTGCGGAGTAACTATCTTCGAGATAAGGTAAACCGCACCGATAACGATGGAAAGCAGAACGGCGAGTTCGATGAAGCGTGTCCAACCGAAGCGGCGGACTTGCTTGGGAGAAGTCGGCGGCTGCCTGTTCTTATAGGTTTTGTTCGATGCGTCTGCCTTGATGAAGGCAGGTGTGTGAATGTCTTGATTCATGATGATTGTTTTCATAATCGGGGCTTTTAATAGTTCAAGAGCGATAACAAGATGCTCTAACGACCCAAAGACAAGTGTTTGCAAAACTCTTGACGTGTGGAGTGGAGCGTTTATCTTGGCTCTTGACAATACAAAAGCCCCCGATGATGAAGTATCAAGCCATGTTCTCACCGCCTATCGTTGGCAGACCATTGACCTCAATGAGCAGCACGATGGTACCTGTCAGCTCGGTGTACAGTTTGTCGTATTCTGTACCTGCCGCAAAGTCGTCCGTGAGTTCGTACTTGGCAAATACCGCTTGAATTGCCTTGTTGTTCAGCAAAATTAGTGCTAATCTTTCGGGAAGCGGACTTGGCAGTTCCTTCTCAAACTCCTGCTCCAGTACGGAAACAAGGGTATCATACTTTGAGAAATGCAGATCGTGGTACAGTACCTCGCTTGCCATCGTCTCTGCTTCTGGGTAGGAGAAACCTTGCGCCACGGCATCGCAGTAAGCCGTCAATGCCTCGTCTGTGCGAGCGGTTATAAACGCATTGTCATTCACTCTCTCTGGAAAATGCTCTCCGAGATACGCTTCCAACTTCAGACGGAAGTAGGAAAGTTCTTTCTTTGTCGTTGTCATAAATTCAAAATTTTAGGGTTATATACATTATTTTGGGGAAATGCCTAATGCCGTATTGAAAGTACCCAACTTGTCAGCCAGTTCATCCATATCGTGTTCTATCTTTTTATTGGTAATACGGGCATAGATTTGCGTTGTCTTGATGTTGGTATGCCCTAACATCTTACTTACGGATTCGATGGGAACTCCCTTGGATAGGGACATCGTGGCAAATGTGTGCCGGGCGAGGTGGAATGTCAGGTTCTTCTTGATACCGCAAATATCGGCAATTTCTTTCAGATAACTGTTCAGTTTTTGATTCGTCAGCATGGGGAAAAGTTTGCCATCACGATAGGTCTTGCCACTATATTTTGCAATGATGCTCTTGGGTATATCGAGTAAAAGAACGTTGGTTTCCACGCTCGTCTTTTGCCGCTTGGTCATTATCCACTGCTTGCCGTTGAGCGTGACGATGTTTTCAGGAGCGAGGTTGTACACGTCTATGTACGCAAGTCCCGTGAAGCACGAGAACACGAACACGTCCCTTACAAGTTCCAAACGACTGATGCCAAAATCCTTGTTGGCAATTTTAAGGATTTCCTCGTCTGTGAGGAATCCACGATTGACCGGTTCCATGTGAAAACGGATGTTGAGGAACGGATCATGGTGCAGGACACCAAGTTTCCTGCCCAGAATGGTAATCGTCTTGAAGGTTTTCATCATCCTCGTGGCGGTGTTGGGATTCTGCCCGACAACCGTTCGAAGATAAATGTCGAAGTCGTGTATCACGATATAGCCGAGTTCGGACAGGCGGATGTCAGACCGACCGTATTTATCACGAAGGAAATTTGAGAAGTGTTTCTTGCAGACGTTGTATTTCTGTAAGGTTGCAGCTTCGACCGACACGCCTACCTGCCGTGCAACGTCACTATTGTGCTTGTTGAAGAGGCTCATTAGGGTGTCCACATCCTCCTTCTTACCAAGATACTCCGACTTGATACGCTCCAAGGACACCTCGTCCGTCATCTCGACTTTCTTGAAGATGGTCTGGAGTCCGCTCTGAATGTTGTCAAGTTCGAGGTTGGTGGAAAGTGCTTCAGTTGTCCTTCCCTTCAATCGTTCCTTCTCCCTGTCCCATTGAGACTGTTGGACAGCAATGCCCGTCGAGCCGATGGAAAGGCGTTCGTTGTTGAGATAGATTCTCAGCATGACAGGGGTCTTGCCCTCCTTGTTCACATAATTGCTTCTGAGATAGAAGACTGCTCTGAAAATAGCTTTCATACATTTTACTGCTTTTAGTTGTAGCCTGAATAGAGGTCTTGTCCTAACACCTGCCATCTGTAGCCGTAGCTTGTCGGACACATTGTTGCCCGAAGTGGTGTATGGTAACAAAAACACCTCTGTAATCACGCTGCAAAGTTCAACATATTTGTTTGAATAGCAGTAATTTACGCATACTCCTTATGTACTCTGTATGTACTCTTGGCTACATTTTTATTTTGCCTTGAAAATGTGTAGCCTGATTGTAGCCTTTTTAGAGTATTTTGGGAGTTTCTGCCCCCTCCGTGCATACTCTGAAATTTGGGATGGGTATAAAAGAAAAGTATCATAACTACTTGTAGCTATGATACTTACGATTTTCTTAGGTTTCCCTCTGATGTTCATTTCAGAGTACCTAAAGCGGAGAGAGAGGGATTCGAACCCCCGGCACCTCTCAGTGCGACGGTTTTCAAGACCGTTGTAATCGACCACTCTACCATCTCTCCTAGAATCGAGTAGATAATTCGATTGCTTATAAAAGCGGTGCAAAGGTACAGCTTTTGCTTTGAACCGCCAAATATTTTGCTATTTTTATTTGATTATAAATCGTATTTATAGTGCCATGCCGACGTTTTCATCTGATGCTACCGTAGCGGTCGATGAGGATTTTCTTGCCATCTTTTTGGGCTTCAAAGTAAGGTGGTTCGGTGCGCAAATAAATGTCGTCGTAGATGAAATCGGCTATGATGGTGTCTTTCCCATCGGGCAGAATAAGCCCCATCTTGCCATTTTTCTGTGCCATGACAGGCATCATATATAGGTCGTCGACATACACATAAGGCGTGCGGAGGAAGTCGTAGAGGGCATGTACGAGCACACGACCCTTATAATCCTTGATACCGAACTTGTCGTTCTCCTCGTACACCGTATGGAAACGCATGTATTTGCCCTTGATACGCTGCATGTAAGCCACTACCTTACGTTTGTCGTTGATGAGTTGTATCAGGTAAGAGAAGGTATCGCAATAGTTGGCAGCAGCGCGGGCGAGCACTATCTTCCAATCCAATCCGTCCAAGACCTTGCGGTTTAAGTCGATATAACGGGCGATGGCCTCTTCTTTCTCGGGTACAGAGAGTTTGGCCAACTGTTCCTCAAATTTCAGCATAATGGCTTTGGAACCCGACATTCCTTTGATATACCGATGCACTTGACGACTCATTTCGTCGCATACAAACTTATCTATCATCGACAATTCTACCTTGTCGACATAGAGTTCATCGAAATTTTCTACTGTAATTCTCTTCATAGTGTTTTCCTCCGGTTCTTAGATGTGGCAGTAGTATGGATTACAAAGATAGACGTTTTCCGCGTAATCACAAAAGAGCGAACAGTTAATAGTTGTAAACAGAAGCTGTGTCACGGGGACGTATGAATAGGATAAAGATGCGAAAACCGCCACTTATCACTTCCAACTCGTCTACTTGTCTGCTCATTAGCTTGTCTATTACTATGCTGCAGGGGCTTGGCAGTCTTCCTGCAAAGGCTGAACAGCAATGCTGAAAGGGCGGGGCAGCGATGCTGAGGAGCCTATGCAGGAGCCCCACCCTAACTCTCCCCAAAGGGGGAGGGAATCGTTTTAAGCTAGTAATTTAACTAGTTGGGGGGGTAAGTCTGTAAGTGTTTGAGTTCAGAAGTTATTAAATTAGGCGTGATAAGTGGTGAGTATACACAAAAAAAGAGTTGAATCAATTGTTTGATCCAACTCTTCCGTGTACATCAAAAAGAAGCGTTATCCTTCATCTTCTTCCTCTTCGCTACCTTCACCGTTATCGTCTCCGGTGTCTTCTTCACCACCGGTGTCACCCCAATTATCTCCGGTAGAGTTATTAATGGGTACACAGAAGTAGCCGGTATGGAGATAGTCTTTGTCCAGTCTGTACATGATACCCCATACATACGAGTCGTCGTTTGCAATGATTTCTACAGTGACATTCACTACTGTCCACGAAAATCTTTTAACAATC
>NZ_KQ960649.1:0-7679 GCF_001553265.1 Prevotella sp. DNF00663
GATTAAGGTGCAAGGTGTCGCTGAATAGTTACAACTATAGTACCTCCTGTTGGTATCATTGTTCCCTGCATAGAATAAAATACCAATAGAGATATATAAACATTACAAGGATTTTTGAAAAATTTCATTATCTTTTATCTTTTAGAGGGTAACACAACCCAACTTCCAAATATTTCATCCCATTCGTTTGGCGTAAACTTTTCAAAACCACTTGAATCAAAGAAAGTGAACTCACCGAAATACACTTTATCATCAACACTATACAAATCAATTCTTACGTGTGGAAGACCTTGTGAGAGTTTCTTAGCTATTTTCTTCATCTCCTCAAATGTTGAAGGTAGTTGGGGAGTTACTGGATTGTTCTTTCCTCCTTGAGTAAATGGCAAATTATTTCCATCCATATCAAAAAAATCGAAGTAGGTGCGGTGTCCTGAGAATCTTTCGCTTGCCACAAGAAAAACTTTAGGCTCTCCATTAAAACAATAGAACTTATAATCACGCAACTCTCCGCTTTCGTCAACCTTAAATTCCTCTGCTAATATTCTTGGTTTGACTTTTTTATAAGGCCATTCCTTAAGGTGTTTATAAATACTTGTCTTTAAAGAAATATTCAAGCGTTCAGCTGCAGAAGCCTTATCCAATTTCTTCTTGTCACGGCATATAACAACGCCTCCGCCTCCACCTCCATTGGTCGTTTTTAGAACAAAGCGGTCAGGAAGTGTACTAAAATCAATATCTTCAAATCTATCCCAAACACCAAGTGTTGGAATTATATATTCTTTTCCTAATATTTTTTCAGCAACCTTTTTCGCTTCGTATTTGTCAACCATTCTGGTATATTCAGGCTTTCTATTATACAGTTTTAACCATTGAAGTTTTTCATTAAATGTCTTGGGATTTTTTAAATCCAAGCTATATCCCATCTTTAAACGGAACATTATTTTTAGATACAAAGCATCAGGAAGCCATGTTCCAAAATGGGTAAGAATTGCTAAGCAGAACTTTTGTGGTTCCTTAAAGTAAGTGATTATTTTTTGCATACTATATTATTTCTAATATCTACATTTTATATACGACTTAATATTTTTACAAGTTTTTTTACAACCCTATCAGTACGTTCATCAATGTCATAAAGCGGATTATACTCAACTAAATCAATAGACTTTACAGTAGTATTATTTTTTAGAATTAAGTTCAAGAGTTCATGCAATGCTGCTTCTGTTATTCCACCCTCTTCTGGTACACCTGTACCAGGAGCTATTGATGGGTCAAGTACGTCAATATCCAAGCTTATATGAATTTGCTTGAATCGTGACATAAAACCGCTTATTGTCTCCAAAGCCCCAACGATATCCGAATTAATAACATCACTCGGTATTCTTGAAATACCATGCTTATTAATTAACTCTACCTCATATGGGTCGAGACTTCTTGCGCCTACATACAGTATATTCTCAACTGGCAGAATGTTCTTTGTATACCTTCCAACATATTTGGCCTCACCAAATCCCATAAGATATGCCATATGCATTCCATGTATATGGTGGCTTGCTGAACGCTCTGCAATATTGCAATCCCCATGAGCATCAAGATAGATAACGCCTACTTCTGGGTTGTGCTTTAAAGCACCAGCAATAGAGCCCCAAGAAACAGCATGGTCTCCTCCAATTGTTATCACCTTCTTGCCAGATGACAAGGCAGAATAAACAGAATTGCAGATATCCTGATTTACTTTATCAATAGCGTTAAAGAACGGCATTAAGCTATCTTCACCAGGACGTTCGTCGGGTATTGATATACATGAAAGCTCTTTCAAACCTTCGTTTTCAAATAATTGAGCCAAACGCAATGCTCCAACTTCTGGTCCTTTTTTATAAGCTCCATACCATTGCGGAGCTACAATATAATTCATAAAATGTTATTGTTTTGATATAAAAAATTTCTATACTTGCTTTTTAAATAGCAAGTATTTTATTCATACAATACTACTATCCTTGGCAATATATTTTTGCCAAGATATAAGTACCAACTCCTAACACCCCTCTACATAGAAGCACAGTAATTGCAGCACCAATATATGAGAAATAATAAACTAAGGGTATCGAAACACTCATTCCTAAAATGGATGAAACAAAGGTTAGATTTCTTAGTGGTTTTTCCTTATGATTAAGTATTAAGAAATTAGTTCCATATGTATAATCCATTGCAAGAAATATTACAGAAAAGGATAGAATCTGCATTACAATGACAGACTTTTCAAATTCATCTCCTAACATTACTTTAATGACAAATGGAGATATTGCTATAAGAAAAATAGAGCCTATCAATGCTAATCCGATATTCAGTTTTGCATAAAAAGAATGTTTATCTAGACGTCTTGATAAGAATGGATAAAATGCCCTTGAAAGAACAGACTGAAAATTATAAAAGATAGTAGGAAATTTATTTCCACCATCATATAAGCCATTAGCTGTTGCACCTCCAAAGAAACCTAAGAGCATTACTGAGAAGCTATTGTAAAGGTTGGGCATCAGATTATTTATGAATACGTCTGTACTGCCTTTTATGGTTCTTGTTAACTCGCCCCATTGGGGGCTATATAGAGTATATCCCCACTTCATTAAGATGAGATATAAAGCTCCTATACCACATAATAAATATCCAATTGTAGTCAAAAGAGGCTGTATTAAATAATCCTCCCTTTCATGTATAAATATAAATACAGATATTGTGAATATCAACTTTATGAGAAGATTAAAAATAGTGGTGTATTTCATCCGTTCTATTGCTTGAAAAAACCACTCAGGAAATAGAATGTAACCAGGAACCAATAAAAAAGTAACAAAGATTATATCAGCATTCTCACGAAGGTAAGGTACTGCCAGAACTGCTATCAGCAGTAATAATCCAGAAAAAAGAGTCAATAGGCATCTTGCCCATAATACATTACTGAAAATACGTGAAACCTTCTCCTTGTCCGCCCGATTTTGCGCAACATCACGAGTTGCAATAAGGTTAAATCCCCAATCGGATATTGTCTGAATCCATACAACAATAGCTGATGCAAATGCAATCTTTCCAACGCCATCTGCACCTATCACACGTGCAAGATACGGCATTGTTATCAATGGGAACACATAACCAGCTATTTGCAATAAAGACAAATAACCGAAATTTGCAAAGACGGTTTTACCGTCCTTATTACTATTTATTTTCTTTTTTATTTCTGATAATCTGTTCATTATTAATCATCTAAGTACGTGATCTTAATTATTTATACATTATAAGTACGTTTGTACTGTTAGTACTCAATTTAAGGCATAGCCCTTTGTATAGGCACTTTTGCAAGTGCCTATATATTGAGATTTTAAAAAATCACATGTTTATTAACTATTTCATACATTTTACACGCAAGTGATTTTCGGCTACACTCGGCATAGCTTAAACAAGTTTGGCTCTGCTCTCGTTGGCACGAAAATCCTTCGCTCGACAATTTAAAAGCAAGCTTTCATTGTTCTCACTTATCGAAACCGGCGTAATGGATATTTGGTAGGCTGAAACCTCTCGTGTTTTAGCCTACCAAATATCCATTACGCCGGTTTTTAAGTAAATCAGAAGAATTATCAATAGTATTTCGCATACCATTCGGCAAAGCGTCTTAATCCTTCTCTTAGACTTGTGTTTGGCTTGAAACCAAAATCTTGCTCCAAAGGTGTTGTATCAGCGTAAGTAACCGGCACATCACCAGACTGCATAGGTACAAGTTCCTTGTGGGTTTCAAAGTCGTAGTCTTTAGGAAGGACTCCTGCACGTACAAGCTCTTCTTGGAGGATGGTTACGAAGTCAAGGAGGTTTTCGGGGGAATTATTACCGATGTTGTATACTTTGTATGGAGGGATAGGAAGACCGTCCTCACCGTTCTGCTTCTCGGGGGCGTGCTGCATGATACGAACTACACCTTCTACAATATCGTCTACAAACGTAAAGTCGCGCTTGCAGTTGCCGTAGTTGAAAATCTTGATGGTTTCACCTTTAACAAGCTTATTGGTAAAGCCGAAATATGCCATATCGGGACGACCTGCAGGACCGTATACTGTAAAGAAACGCAAGCCTGTAGATGGGATGTTATAGAGTTTGCTATAGGCATGTGCTATTAGTTCATTACTCTTCTTGGTTGCAGCATAAAGAGATACAGGATTGTCTACCTTGTCGTCTGTAGAATATGGAACCTTCTTGTTGCTGCCATATACTGAAGATGAAGAGGCATACACAAGATGCTCTACTTCGTGATGACGGCATGCTTCAAGGATGTTGTAGAAACCGATAAGGTTGCTCTGAATATAAGCATCAGGATTGGTGATGCTATAACGTACACCTGCTTGTGCTGCTAGGTTTACTACAACAACTATTTTATTCTCTGCAAATATCTTCTCTACTGCTTCTTTATCAGCGATAGAAGCATGAACGAAAGTCCAGTCACGGTTTAATGCTTCTATTTCTTTCAGACGCTCGTATTTGATGTTTACATCATAGTAATCGGTAATAGAATCTATACCGATTACTTTAATATTCTGCACGTCATGAAAAAGACGCTTTACAAGGTTGCTACCTATAAAGCCTGCTGCACCTGTTACAAGAACAGTTTTGCCTTCAATATTTATATTGTGATTTACCATTGCTTAGTCTCTTCTAAAAATATCACGTGTATAAACTTTCTCTTCTACGTCTGTCAAGCAGTCATCAAAGCGGTTGGCGATGATGGCTTTGCACTGAGCCTTGAACTCATCGAGGTTATTAACCACCTTGCTGCCGAAGAATGTTGTTCCGTTTTCCAATGTTGGCTCATAGATAATAACCTCAGCACCCTTAGCCTTAATACGCTTCATGATGCCTTGGATGGCTGACTGACGGAAGTTATCGGAGTTGGATTTCATTGTTAGGCGATAGACACCGATGACACAAGCGTGCTCTTTGCTTGCATCCCATTGACCATTTTCTGCGTAATAGCCAGCCTTGCGGAGCACTGCATCAGCGATGTAATCCTTGCGTGTGCGGTTGGACTCTACAATGGCCGACATCATGTTCTGTGGGACATCCTGATAGTTGGCAAGGAGTTGCTTGGTGTCCTTAGGCAAGCAGTAGCCACCGTAGCCGAATGATGGGTTATTATAATGTGTGCCGATGCGTGGGTCGAGACCTACACCCTCGATGATAGCCTTTGAGTCGAGACCTTTCATCTCAGCATAGGTGTCAAGCTCGTTGAAGTAGCTGACACGAAGGGCGAGATAAGTATTAGCAAAGAGTTTTACTGCCTCTGCTTCCTTCATACCCACAAAGAGGGTGTCGATGTTTTCTTTGATGGCACCTTCTTGCAGAAGAGTAGCAAAAGTCTTAGCTGCATCAATCAGCATATCTACATTAGTAACCGACTCGATGGCGTTGTTCTCTGCTTCAAACTCTGGATTGTTGATAATCTTAGGATAACCAACTATGATACGGCTGGGGTAGAGATTGTCATACAATGCTTTGCTCTCACGAAGGAATTCTGGAGAGAAGAGGAGATTGAACTTCTTAACTCCTTTCTGCGCATACTTTAAATAGAGGTTACGGGTGTAGCCAACAGGAATGGTAGACTTGATGACCATGACGGCATCGGGATTTACCTCCAACACGAGGTCGATAACTTCTTCTACGTGCGATGTGTCAAAATAGTTCTTTACAGGGTCGTAATTGGTAGGAGCAGCAATCACCACAAAATCAGCATCTGCATAGGCTGATTTGCCGTCAAGAGTGGCGACAAGGTTCAATGGCTTCTCTGCCAAATACTTTTCGATATAATCATCTTGAATAGGAGAAATCTTATTATTAAGCTTTTCAACCTTTTCTGGGATTACATCTACTGCTGTTACATGATGATGTTGTGATAGCAATGTAGCTATGCTCAGTCCCACGTAGCCAGTACCGGCCACTGCGACTTTAATGTCTTTGAAATCACGCATATATTTGTTTTATTTAGTTTCTATTTTCTCCTATTGTTGATTTTGATATATTGTATCGATACAAGTATTTATCTTGAAGTATTTATAACAAGATTTGTTTGTATTACTTCTTCTCCTCTCAAAATTCTTTTTATTGGTTGTAGTAGGGCACGGACATTCTATACGGACAGATTGCAGCGTGTAGCGATATGCGAAGAAATCGATTTCCATTTTATTTCTCTAAGATGTACTATTCAAACAGATAGCCGTAGTTGTTTTGCAACGCCTCAAATTCTGTTTCACAGCGATTATGCAGTTCTTCATCGCTGTCCTTGAATATCTTTATCGCTTTCTCCATCTCTTCCTTTACGGTTCTTCCTACTTCAAATATGGGTCTCAGTTCGTCCTTAAAATAGTCGATAAAAGGAGCATAATAGTAGCCAATTTCTTCTATCATAAAGTAGAAAGTATCGAAAGCGTCTTTCAAGTCCAATTTCTTGGATTCAACATCCTTGATTGTCTGAATACGCAATATATCTATATTCTCCACTTGCGCTGCGACCTCTTGTGCAGTCTTCACTTGGTGGAAATAGCGGTCGATAAAGGCATTGCGCTCATGCAAGTTGCGCTTGTAGAATAACTCTCGCTCTTTTTTGTCTGCCTCGTTCTTGTTTACTTCCTCAAAACGTTCAGCATGTACACCTGATAAGGCTACTGCCATTCCACCGACATCCATAACGAGCTTGCGGTCTCGGGCTATGCGGATTACATAACCTTCGAGTCCGGCATATTCACCAGTCACAATGCGAAGTAGGGTACGGTTCTTGGAATAATAGACAAAAGGACGAAGAAGGAAGCGGAGACGTTCTGGCTCGGTTTCTGCCACACGCATAAATGGCTCCATTTGGTTGCAAGTGATAGTGGCTATCCTTCCTGTACTACAATTCTTACAGAGTTTATATGAATTTACGTTTCTATCTAAGTAGTACTGTATTTTTTTAGGGTCGCCTTGCAAGAATATCAGTCCACTTACAGTAGGGGTTTCCACTTCGCGCATTCCACCTCTATTCCTGTGACGTGGAACATATTTTATTGTCTTATGCACAAAATGGGTTAGTCCATCTTTCTTTAGCTGTTCTTCTATCGACTTTACTTTTTGATTGTGTACAAAAAGATAACTCCATGATGTGCAGTTATCTTTCACCTGCGAACACTTCTTTATCGCTGAACCAGTCATTTCGTCTGGCTCAGAAACGTGTGTGCCCTTTGGAAATTCATTGTTCTCAGATGTCTGAAAACACTTTGTTTCGTCGGCTGTAGACTGAGAAACCGTGCAATCCTGCTTCATAACCTCTCCGCTACTTTATGTCACTGTTGTCTGCCATCACCTGGGATGACAATGCCAATTTTACAATAACATTGTTCATAAATTCATACTATCTGTGTGTGTATGTTTGTCCAGTTACGGGTTTCAATGTTTCACAAATCAAATTTGCTGATTGCGCTGCATTTTCACCTCATAGTGGCTTTGTGTCTCTATCTCTTTACATACTGTTTTCACATGATAAAACAGTATCTACCTTGCAAATTTACATAAAAATCGCTATATATAAGCCAGTGGAAATAAAAAATGGGAAATAAATTCTCGAATCGCCTTCCCATTTGACGAAAAAGTGTCAAGGCCAGCATCAATTCTTTGTC
>NZ_KQ960649.1:7779-55373 GCF_001553265.1 Prevotella sp. DNF00663
CCAGCATCAATTCTTTGTCCTAAATGCGTGCTTCAAGTCACAATATGTATTATCTTTTGAGCAAAAATCTATCCTTAATGGTCAAAAAATGAGCGGACATAGCAAATGATTTGTGAGTCAGTCAGTTCTGATTATTTGACCATTCGGGGGAAAAACCGCCAAAAGACGGACTTTTGCCAACTTTGGACAGAGCAGCGTTACTAAAACATTACCCTATATCCAAGTAGAAAGGAATGGCAAAAACGGTAACGAACGGGCTAATCCCCAACTGAAATCTTCCGCAAAGATAGCCCAATAAAGGGAGAATGGGAAGAAAAAAGGCAAAAAAATGAATGCTTGGAATCTTTCCCATCAAAGTACAATGAATTGCGTATCAGCGGATAACCTGACAATAAATAGTTTTGTAACTTATAAAAGGTCAGAGTTATGCGAAGTACGTTTAAGGTTCTGTTCTACCTCAAAAAGAACGCCCCGAAGAAAGACGGTTCCGTTCCCGTGATGTGCCGTATCACTATCGACGGAACCATTGCACAGTTCAGTTGCAAATGCGACATTCTCCCCAATCTATGGGATGTCAAGAGCAACCGGGCTTCGGGAAAAAGTTCCGTCGCATTGGAAACCAACCGCTTCTTGGACAAGATTCGGGTGGGTATCAATGCCAAATACAAGGAGATTGCCGAAAGGGACAACTATGTCACGGCGGAGAAAGTAAAGAACGCTTTCTTGGGTTTGGAGATGCGGTACGAGACACTGCTGACGGTCTATGCCCAGCACAATGAGGATTTTGCCAAGCAGGTATCTGCCGGTCTGCGTCGCGATTCCACATACCATAAGTATTGTACCGTTTACAAGCACTTGGAAGAATTTATCAAGACACGCTATCGTCTGAGCGACATTGCCCTGCGAGAGCTTACACCTGCATTCATCACGGACTTTGAGATTTTCCTCCGCACGGAAAAGCAGTGCTGCAATAATACCGTATGGATCTACATGATGCCTTTGCGCCGAATGATTACCATTGCCCAGAATCACGGCTGGATTGTTCGAGACCCTTTCGTGGATTACAGCATCTCCGCCGAGAGTACGGAAAGGGATTATTTGACCAAGGACGAGATACGTCAAATGATGGATTTGAAGTTTCGCCGCAAGTCCATGGAGTTGGTGCGTGACCTGTATGTTTTCTGCTGCTTTACCGGCTTGTCGTTTACCGATATGAAGAACCTGACCAAAGACAATGTGCAAACTTCATTCGACGGCAAATTGTGGATTATGACCAAGCGACAGAAGACGGGCGTGGAATCCAACATCATGCTGATGGACATTCCATTGAGGATTATCGAAAAGTATGATGGCATGGCAAAGGAAAATTATCTCCTGCCCGTTCCTCAGTACATTACCGCCTGCAAGAACCTTAAAACAATCATCGGACTTTGCGGTATAGAAAAGAACATAACGTGGCATACCAGTCGCCATACCATGGCAACGGAAATTTGTCTGACCAACGGAGTTCCCATCGAAACGCTCTCCAAGATGCTCGGACACACGAATATCCGCACGACACAAATCTACGCCAAAATTACCCACGAGAAGGAAAGCCGGGATATGAATTCCCTTTCCGACAAGTTAAGCCGGATAGAACAGTTTAGCGGTATTACCATATAATAATAAGGAAGAATGTCTATGAAAAGAGAAATCATAACCATTGGCGGTAACGGAGAAATACATATCCCAGCTACTCGCGTTTGGATGTCTGCTTGTGAGATTGCCGACCTGCTCGGGGCATTCTCCGGCAAGGTGAGCGCACAAATCAAAGCGATATTCAAAGAAGTTCTCCTGATGGAGACGGAAGCGATGAGAACAATCCACTCCGAACAAGGATTTATTGATTTATACAGTATCGAAATGATAACGATGCTGTCGTTTCGTATTGCCACACCACAGGCAAAGACTTTGCGAAGGTGGATAATCGGCAGGCTTTCGGAGAAGAAAGTTTCCTCTCCACCCATGATTGTCTGTTACACCGTTGGCAGACAACATAATTAAAGAAAAGCAGGCAGTAAGAAGATAATTCCTACTGTCTGCTTTTTGCTTACTGCACATTCCGTTGTAACTTGATTTGGGCGTATGATGAGCCAATGAAGAGAAGTGGTCGAAGAAGCCATCAAATCTTACGTAAGAATCTCGGAAAACTTACGTAAGTTTTCTGAAATCTTACGTCACTTTTTTGAGAGCTTGTTTTATCGTGGTCAAAACAAATCGACAATACGACAAAAATCAAGGCAACAGCGACAAACATTTCATCATTCCTCAAATCGTGGGTGGTAGTTCTCTTGCAGCAACTTTTCTACCTCCTCCTCTTTATAGAGGACTTTCCCTCCTAATTTGACAAATGGAATACGCCCCATATCACGATAGTCTTGCAGGGTGCGTCGATTGACATGCAGCCGTCGGGAAAGTTCCTCGTCCGTCAAGTACCGCTGCCCTTGAAGCGTTGGTCTGTTTCTTTTCCTCAGGGCATCTATCCCTTTTATCATACGGTCGGAGGCATTGAGGAAGTGCATGATTTCTTCGTCATTCTTGGTCTTTACATTATTACTCATAGTTCTACTTTGGATTTAGTGGTGATTAAGATACTGTGTTATGGAGAGACCGACTTGTCTACCAGTTTCTGAACATCCTCCGGTTTATAGTACATCTTGTAGCCTATCTTCGTATAGGGTAAAGTCCGGTTACTCCGATAGGTTTGCAGTGTACGCAAGCTGACGTTCAGGATTTGGCAGACATCTTGGTTGTCCAGCCATTTGCCCATTCTTTTCTCGTCCGATTCCCGACAGAGGGCATCGACCTTGGCGGTCAGGATGCGGAAACGCTCCATCATGGCTTCATACGTTTTCTTTTCGATTGCTATTACTTCCATATATCAATTTTTAGTTTGGATATTACGATATGCAAATGTAATGACAGCGTATGCGAGAAAGAGATACTTTCATCAAATTGCGTGCTTGTGGCTTTGATATGACAGCCTGTGTCTTCGGGCTTGAATACTTGACAATAAAAATCTCTATTCAGTACATATTTAGCATACAATCCAAACGATTTCAAAGCCCGAACTTTGCACCATAATCAAATTAAAAGAGCGATGGATGTCATTACAATTGAGAGCAAAGCCTACCACGATTTGGTGGGCAAGATAGAGAAAATTCTCCGATATGTGGAGAAAGAGGAACAGGCGAAGGAAGAATACGAAAACCGCCTGATAACCAACAAGGATTTAGCCGAAATACTCGGCATCAGCCAACGCACCCTCCAACGGTTGCGAAGTTCGGAACGTATCGGTTACAAGATTATCCTTGGACGATGCTATTACGACTTAAACGACATAGAGGAGGCGATACGCAAGAAGAGCCTGTACTGCAATCCTCAAAACATCAAAGAGCTGAGACAGAATTTCCTGCTTAAAGCCAAGAGAACGAAATAGCATATGGAACTATTGGACAGAGACACTTTTCTTGAATGGATGGAGCGGATTATGACCCGTTTCGACCATCTGAAGCAGACCATTCCCGATATTCCCCAACGTCCGATGCTCAACGGCGAGCCGCTCTTGGACAATCAAGAGGTCTGTATGATGCTGCAAGTCAGCAAGCGAACCTTGCAACGTTACCGAGATTCGGGGACGCTGCCGTTCCACATCATCTATCACAAAACGTGGTATCTGGAATCAGAGATAACTGCCTTTATGGAACATCATTTCACCGAGAATAAGAAACGGAGAAGAAAGAGGAAAAAAGAAGAATGAGTTCTTTGCTTTTTTATTTTAGTTGTGCAAATCCCGTCCCGTCGTGATGACGAGGCGGGATTTATACTTGGAGTCCGTTTCATAAATCATATTTTCGGTCTGACGACAAAGACCTTGTTTGCCAATGACGGCACACCGTCCGTAAGGGGCTGTGTATCCCTAATACTCTGCCTCGCGTCTTCGGGCAGTCTGTCGGTTTGAGCCGAAAGCGTGCAGACGGAGGATGCGTTAGCGGTAGGCTCAATCGGACGGGACTGCCCTGAGATGTTCCCTTCCATTTCCTTCTGCTCTTCTATGTTCTCTTCTTCCTGCTGTGCGTCTCCCTGCTCAATGGGCTTCAAGGAAAGCTGTATCTGACGGTCGAGTGCGGCAAGTTCCGTCTTGAGGTCTTTCAGTTGCTCTTCCTTTTTCCACGAGCCATTGACCACCTCCTGCAATACGGGAATATCTTTGGCTATCTTCACCGTATCCGCCTCATATTTCTGTATCAGGCTCGGGATCTTTTCCAACGCATTGAGAAAGTTCATGGAGGCAAGTACCGGATCTGTGGCAATGTTACCGTTGTTGTAGCTGTACTTCATGCCACTCTCTCCCATGATGAAAAACCTGTTCTGCGATAAGTCGAAAAGACTCTGTGAGGAGGATTCGGTCTTGACCACTATCTTGAAACCGTAAAGAGTGCCGATGTCGAAATACTCCCCTTTGGTACGGGCATGCTCCTTGACTTCCGCAAGTTTGGCTGCGATCCGTTTCGGGTCGCTGCCTTCCACGCCTTTCAGCTGTATCGGGTTGAGTTTGTTACCGTCCTTGTCCTTTTGCACCCTGCTCTCAAACAGATCCCGGTCGCTTTTGAAGCGTGCTATCAGTTCCTTGTTCCCATCCACGACACGCAACACCTCGTCCAATCGACTTCGGGAAGTCTGCCTGCTGCGCATAAAGGAACGTCGCTCACTCTCCAAGCCAGCAATCTTCTTCTCTAACTTCGCCTTTTCCA
Source organism: Prevotella sp. DNF00663 (assembly GCF_001553265.1). Classification (GTDB taxonomy): domain Bacteria; phylum Bacteroidota; class Bacteroidia; order Bacteroidales; family Bacteroidaceae; genus Prevotella. Next base: position 12,573 of record NZ_KQ960649.1, read on the forward strand.
ACAAGTCCGTATTTCCCGAAAGAATGGCTACATACTCGGAAAAATTCATCCCCGACTTCTCGTCCATGCTTCCCTCGTCGATGGTACGGCTGCCAAGACGATTGTTCTTCAGCTGCTCTATAAATAATTGCTTATTATATAATAGGTTGAACTTATAACTGTCAAGTGATTTTTCCACTGCATAAATGATTACATCCACCTTGTTGTCCGCATGAAACTTGGCTACTTCGTTTCCTTTACGCACCGCCCGTCCGTCCCGCTGTTCAAGGTCGGAAGGACGCCAGGGACAGTCAAGATGATGGATAGCCACGGCACGTTTCTGGGCGTTCACGCCCGTACCGAGCATAGAGGTGGAACCGAACAGTACCCGAATGGTTCCCTCGTTCATGCCCGCAATGAGCGTCTTTCGAGCCTTGTCGCTCTTCGCCTCCTGTATGAAGCGTATCTCCTGAGCGGGTATGCCGTGGTCCTCCACCAACTTCCGTTTGATTTCGCTGTAAGGATTCCACTCTCCGGGCTTGTAGGTTCCGAGGTCGGAGAATACGAACTGCGTACCTTTCTGTGCGTCATACTTCCGATAATACTCTGCAATCTTGGCGGCACAGTGGGAAGCCTTGTTGTCCACATGATCCGAGTACTTCTCGGGATCTATGAGCCTCAAATCTAAGCTCATCTTCCTCGCCATGTCAGTTGCTATCAGCATCTTGGCTTTTTCTTCCCGTTCCGTAAGCGGAGCTCTTCCCAACAGCTCGGCATTGCCCGTCTTGGCAAACTCCACCAATTTGGCGATGAACTCCTCCTGTTCGGGCGTTGGCGGGATATTGTGCATGATTTCGTTTTTCTCGGGTCGGTCTATGCCGATGTCCTTTGCCGTCCGGTAGTCCGTTATCTGGGCGTAGAACGCTGCCAGCTCTGGTACTTTGATGAAATAGCGGAAACGCTCCTTCTGCACAATCTCGTTGGTGACGGAGAACTCGTAGTCGATACTCTTCTTGGCGAAGATAGCCGCCCAAGCATCGAAGGTCTTGATATTCTGCTGTTCCAATGCCTGCGGGCGGAGGTACTTAAAGAGCAGATACAGCTCCGTGAGGCTGTTGGAGATGGTCGTTCCCGAAAGGAAGGTCGCTCCCAAGTCCCTACCCGTCCGCTCCTGAATGGTGCGGATGGCAAAGAGCATGTTGAGTGCACGCTGACTGCCCTCGCTGTTGCCCAATCCTGCCACACGGTCGTGGCGGGTGTTGAACATCAGATTCTTGAAAGTGTGCGACTCATCCACAAAAAGATGGTCTATGCCCATTGTCTTGAAATCCACCGCGTCGTCCTTTCGATTGTCAATGCGGAATTTGATGTCGGAAAGTTTTGCCTCCAAATTCATTTGACGCTTGACCAATCCCTTTTCCATGGAACGGGAAATCGTATGCCCCTGCTGACGCAACACTTCCAAGTTCTCCTCTACACTGTCCAACTCATCCTGCAAGATGCTTTGCTGTATCTCGTCCGACTGGGGTATCATACCGAACTGATCGTGCGTAAGGACAATGCAATCCCAGTTGTTGTTCTTGATGTCATGGAAGATACGCTGCCTTTTATCGGGTGTAAAATCGTTCTTGCCCGGGTAAAGCAGTTTTGCGTTCGGATATGCCGTGTGGAATGTTTGCGCAATCTCCTGCACGTTGGCTTTCAGGGCAAGAATCATCGGCTTGTTTGCTAAGCCCAATCGCTTCATCTCGTAGGCTGCCACGCACATGATGAGCGTTTTTCCTGCTCCCACCTGATGGTCGCAGATACCCCCTCCGTTGAGTTTGAGCATCCATACGGCATCCTTCTGACTGCCATACAGGCTTTCAATACCCAATCCTTTCAGATTGAGGTCGGGAAACGTCTGATGCGAGCCGTCATATTGCGGTCGCACAAAGCAGTTGAACTTGTCGTTATACAGTTTTTCCAGCTGCTTCTTGAAATCGTCCGGCTGCTCGGCAAGCCAGTCTGTAAAGCCGTTTCGTATCTCATCAATCTTTGAATTTGCCATCTGTATGGCTTCCGTATCCCTTACCTTGACCTCCTTGTCTCCGACCATAATCTTCTTGGTGATGTCGGGAGAAGTATTCAATAGGGCGTGTTTCATTAGCGTAACACCATCATAGCGGCGGTGCTGTCCCCGAACACAGAACTTGTCCCAGATGTTGGCATTGTGCAGGCGTGCATCGACAGAGTACTCGTCCGCACTTGAATTGTAGTGTATCGCCACCTCCGTGTCGAAGAGGAAGGAGGCATAGTCCGAGTATATCTGTACGGGAATCCATCTTTCCCCGAAGTTAAAGTCAAGGTCGGCGAAAGGAATGGGGACAGGCACGGCATCCCTAAGCGCCTGCATGGAGGCAGCGGCTCTTGTATCTTCGGGATGCTCCAACAGATAATGTCCGATGTCGTCCGCCTTGGCGACCACATTCCCGGATATGAACTTCTCGCTTGTCTCATATCCACCCTCCAACGGATTGTAATAGACTTTGCCGTTTAATTCGTTCAGGATGTCCTCTTCCGTTCCGTCGGACAACAGGGAAGCCATGTATTCGAGATCCACGCTTCCGAACTTATTCAGGGATGCGGAAAGGGCTTCGGTGGCAGTCTCCACCTGAGTTACATCGTGCAGACTGAAAGAGACGGGCTGAGTGAAGATGTCCGCCTTGACCGTCTTGCCATCCACCTTGCGTTCCAAGAAAAGTATCTCACGTCCTCCAGCGTCCATCAGAATCATTTCGTGGTTCTTGCGATCGTTGAGATGCCCGTAAAGACGTACAAAACGGTCATACAGGTCATTGAGATGCTGCCGAAGAGAAACATTCTCCGCCTTGTGCTCCGCTTCATAATCATAGAGAGCGTGATAGGCGTCTCTCAGGTCTATGTAGCCCAGCATCTTCTGCCGTTCTTGGGAAGAGAAGTCTATGGGCTGAAACAGGCGGTTGTCCTCCATATCACGGACAAGCGTACCTACCTGAAAGTCCGAGGCGAGCAAAGAACCCTCTTTGAGGTGTTCGTGCCATAAGCCCTCATAGGGACGTGCCAGCATCCCTTTCTCCTTATCCTGCTGCCACCACAGCTCGCCCGTATCTTTTAATCCATTTGCCGTCTCGCTGCTTTGTGAAGTCTCGGGAAACAGAGAGGGGGAAGAAACCGGCTTCGGTTTTGCGGCTGCTTTACGCTTGGGCTTCTTTTCTTGAATGACATTTCCGAAGAGGTCGAACAGTTCCGTCTGTGGCGATACATTCGTTTGAATGGGTTCCGTAGTCGCGGGCTTTTCTTCTGTGTGTGCACCATCAGAAGACAGAGGCTTTTGCACGGTCTGTTTTTCCTCAGAATGAGCAGGGAGAATAACTTCGCTCTGTTGCTGTGTGGGGATATGTTGTTGGTATAATGACAGGTCTAACCGCTTTTCCAGATCTGCCCGCAGGATTTTACCCATATCATTGGCAATGCCTTCCGCCCCTCCGCTGTGGTGGAACAGGATGGCGGGTTTCCCGTATGGATCGGTGTCCTGCTTCCACTCGGTATGCACGATTTGTGACATGCTCCGCAGGTAGGTGTTGAACATCACACCGCTGGGACGCTTCTCGCTTTTGATGAAACGCTGCTCCTCCTCGGTAAGGCATGCCTTGTTACTATTCTTTTGCAGGACAATCAGGTCGCTGCCCACTTCCGTTCCGGCATTCTCCGAAAAGAGATTGTTCGGCAGACGGACTGCCGACACAAGGCGGGTATGGCTCATCAGCCATTCCCGAACAGGTTCGTTCGAGGGAGCGTTCATAACGCCTTGGGAGGTGATGAATGCCAGCACGCCGCCTTCACGAAGCATATCCACACCCTTGACGAAAAAGTAATTGTGCAGGGACATGCGTGCCACCTTGCGTGCCGGCTCGTCCGTCTTGCTGAAGACCGGGTCGAAGACGGCGATGTCCCCAAAAGGAATGTTGCTGCTCACCACGTCAAAATAACCGTTGAACTTGGATTCGATTTCCTCAAATCCACGGATGCGTATCTTGTCGTCGGGATGCAGGGCGGAAAGCAGTTGTCCCGTCAGGATGTCTTTCTCAAAGCCGAATGTGGTGTGTCCTTCGGCTGTGATAGTATTGAACGAGCGGATAAACTCGCCCATTCCTGCCGACGGGTCGAGTATCTTGCCGGGGGTAATGCCTGCCTCTTGCAAGGACGCGGCAATCTCCTGTACTATGGGTTCAGGTGTATAGAAAGCGGTCATCACCGAGTTTTTCAGACTCTGCATATAGCTTTTGTACTGAGTCTCCGAAGCGGTGTTGTCCCGAATAACCCGATGCAGTTCCATAACCAAGGGGAAGAGTTCCACTTCCGACTTGTTCCAGCGTGCGATGTCCTCCATCGAGTTTGCCGGTGAAAGAATACACTTTAAGGCACCGAAACCCGTATAAGCCCGCAACACCTTCATTTCCTCCTCCGTAGCCGTGCGATGCTCCCGATGGAGGGTAAAAACCGTTTGGATGGCATCTATATTCGCCCGAAGATGCTCTTTCTTGTTATAGCTTGCCATCTTCTTCGAGTTTTAATTGGATAAAGCCCGTCAGTTCCGTGTATAGGGCATTGTATTCGGGGGTATAGGCGAAGTCGTCCGAAATAGGATATTTGGAGAAGATCTCCTCCGCAAACGGACGTAATCGTATTGCTGTCTCCCGTACCGCTTCGAGCGGCACATCTGCTGAGAACTCGTTCCACAGAACGGACGTGAGCGTGTCGTGTCGGGAGAAATGCAGTCCCGCATAAAGGGTTTTGTTGGCGATGCCGATACATTCGGCTACGGAAAAGCCGTTGTCAAAGGCTTCGGTATAGGCTTGCGAGGCGGCTTCGGCACGCTCCTTCACGAAAGGAATGTCGTCCGCCAGCTCGGGGTGGCTCTCCCTGAGAAATGAGAGCAGGGAAAGTTCGTAGTATGAAAAATGAATGACTGTCATATGAATGATTTTAGTGAATGTTATGGATTGCCCGAAAAGCTAATTAGTAATCAAGAGAAAGCTAATGAGCTTTCAGCCGGTTGCTCGGTATCTTTTCTGTTATTACTCGGTATCTTTTCGGAGATTACTCGACATCTTTTGAACGACCGTTTATCGGCTCTGAAAAAAAACTTCTCTAAAGAATACTTTTTTGAGGCATAACCCTATAATGCAAAGGCACTCGACGTCCCCGCCGAGTGCCACCACTAAAATCCGCAGTAAAACAATAAGATTGTTATGACCGCATCATTCAGTGGCAAAATTAGCAATTTACGGGGATTTATCTTCGGGATTTGCCCGTTTTCTTGCGTTCGGGGAAGACAAAAACCGTTTTGAAGTCCCCGTCTAACGAGAGCGAAGCCTCGAACCGCTTGCCTGCCTTGGAGGTAAAGCCCTTGATGATGCCGGTTTCCCCATTTACAGCTAACTGGGTCAGCTGTTCGTCCGTAAGGCTTTTGCCCGCAACGGTGCGGAAAAGCGTCCATCCGCAATCGGCATCCGAACATTTGGCACATTTGGAATGAAATACCATCGTACCCTTACCGCACTTGGGGCAATGGATGTCGCTTCGCCTTTGAGGGAAGAGGATTTTGGACGAGAGCAGTTCGTCGGTAATCTGCGTGGCATAAGACTCGATGTCCTTGCGGAAATCTTTTTCCTTCATCTCTCCACGTTCTATCTTCGCCAAGTCTGCCTCCCACTGCCCGGTCATCTCGGCATTGCCGATTTTCATTTCCTTGACGATGGAATAGAGGACAAGTCCTTTTTCGGTAGGCACGAGCGACTTCTCCTTACGTACCATATACTCGCGGGTAAAGAGCGTTTCGATGATGGCGGCACGGGTGGCAGGAGTGCCGATGCCGCAATCTTTCAGACAGACACGCAGTTCCTCGTCTTCCAACTCCTTGCCTGCCGTCTCCATTGCAGAAAGTAAGGAACTTTCCGTGTGTAGCGGTTTGGGCTTGGTTGTCCCTTGTGCCAACGAACAGGCGGAAATGGCAAGTTGCATGCCTTCGTTCCATTCCGGAATGAGGACTCCTTCGCCATTCTCACGGCTTTCTCGCTCTTCGGCTTCGAGCTGTTCCTTGTCTTTGCCTTTCTCGTTTTTAAGGATGCTACGCCAGCCTTCCTGCCTGATGATTTCTCCTTTGAGCGTGAACTTTACACCTTCGCACAAGGCGGTTACGGTGGTAACGTCTTTTTCACACCGAGGGGAGAAGGCTTCCAGCATACGCCCCGCAATCATATTGTAGATGACCGCTTCCTCTCCGAATACATCTATCGGCTTTTTGCCCGTGATGAGCAGGGCGTGGTGGTCGGTCACTTTCTTCCCGTTTACCGACCGGGCATTGAGGACGAAAAGGTTACGGGTATGGATACCCCATACGGGATGGTCGTGCAGGAAGGCAATCAATGCGGGGATTTCCTCGAAGACATCCTCCGAGATATAACGACTTCCGGTGCGCGGATAGGTAATGTATCCTCTTTCATAAAGTTTCTGTGCCAGCGTGAGGGTCTGTTCTGCCGAATAACGGTGTCGGCTGTTGGCTTCCTTCTGCAAGGTGGTCAGGTCGTACAAAAGAGGCGGTTCCTGCTTCGCCTCCTTGCGGACTATCGTTTCTATTGTGATGTGAGAGGCGGCTTTGATCTTCTCATACAAGGCGGTGGCTTCTTCCTTGTTGAAGCAACGTTCGGGATTAGAGAAACGGAAGTTTTCATCGCCGTCCTTTACGGAAAGGCTTAGCTGCCAAAACGGTTGTGGCGTAAACTTTTTATTTTCCCAGAAGCGGGAGCAGACCATGCAGAGCGTCGGAGTCTGTACCCTGCCTAACGAGTAGGTGCCATAACCTGCCGCTATGGAAACGGCTTGGGTGGCATTGATGCCCACGAGCCAGTCGGCTTCGCTGCGTGCTCGGGCGGCATAGTAAAGATTGTCGTACTCGGCTCCGCTTTTGAGATGGGCAAGTCCTTCCCGAATGGCTTTGTCCGTGAGCGAACTGATCCAGAGTCGCTCAAAAGGCTTGGCGATGCCAAGATACTCGTAGATGAATCTGAATATTAACTCACCCTCACGTCCTGCGTCGGTGGCTACGATGATGCTCTCTGCCGCTTTGAAGAGTTTTTCAATGACTTTGAGCTGGGCAACGACACTCGGGTCTGCCTTGTAGCCTTTACCGCTCTTGACTTGGCGGGGAATAAGGGTAAAGACGGGAGGAAGAATCGGAAGGTTCTCCTTGTGAAAACCTTTGAAGCCGTAGGCTTCGGGCATGGCCGCCGTTATCAGGTGTCCCAATGCCCATGTGACGGTGTAGTTACTGCCTTCTATATAGCCCTCTTTTCTGTTTGTTGCCCGAACGACGCGGGCTATCTCACGGGCTACGCTCGGTTTTTCTGCTATGATGACTTTCATACGATTTTACTTTTGGATGTTAGTGGTGGCGGATTACATTTTCATTCCCTTGGAACGCTTCTGTTCCTGCTTCTCTTCTTTCTGCTCGGCGGTGGGCTGTGTCTGTCCTTCTTTCAGAGGCTCTTTCACATGCTTCGTCGCTTCGTTGGTCTTGCCTTCGGAATTGACGGCTACCTGTGTCTTGGAGGCGTTGTCGGGAACAACTTCTTTGGCTTGGGGCTTGTCGGGATTCCATTTGAAGAAATCGAACTTGTCCTTCTCAAAGTTGGCACGGACGTATGCGTTGAACGGCTGTCCCTGCTTGTCTTTCAAGCCTTCCATATAGACCGTTCCGCCTTCCTTGAGCTTGGCTTGCTCTTCCGGCGAGACCTCCCTTCCCAACAACTTCTTGGGTATGCGGACTCCTTGCCGCTTCTCCTGATTTTCTGCTTTACGGCTGTCTTGCTGCTGTCCTTGGCTTTGCTTGGGTGAGCCGAAACGAAATTCAATTGCCCGCTTGTCGGCGTTGAACTGGAGGTTGGCGTTGAAACTCTTTCCCGTCTTGGCTGTCATTCCCTCCACATAGATGCTCTTGCCTTCCGACAAATCCTTCTTCTGCTCTTCGCTCAGTTTTACGCCCTTGATTTCATCAGGGATACGAACTTTATCGGCACTCAAAGCGATGATGTCGTTGGTCAGTCGGTCGATACTCACGAAACTGCGGGTGGGTTTATCGCTATTGGGAAAGGTCAGTTCCACGGTACGTCCGAGGTTGCCCGTTTCTCTCAGGGCATTCTTGTCCTCGTCGGTGAAGGTGTGCCCGAAGAACTCCCGCTCCAACTGAGGCTCCTTGCGGATGGCGTGGACAACGGGGATAAATCTGCCGTCCTCTGTCTCACGTAATGAAAGGCGTGCGTCCGTATGGAGAGCTACGTCTCCGATTTTTACGCTGATGGGGACAAGGTGGGGTGATTTTCGGTATTTTAGCATGGCTTCAAGCTCCTTGCCCTTTTCAAGGCTCTCACGGCTCACGCCCATCTTGGAGAACTGCTCCCAGTCAATCTTCTCGGGGTCTATCTCCTGAAAGGTCCGCTTCTGCTCTCCTGCATAGTCCGAAGGAATCACACGGGCAGAGTCCAGCATCTCCTTGTTGGAGGGGACATCCGGAGCTTTGAGCATCTCGGCGAGAACCCGTGCGCTGGCAACAACACCCTCGAAGGGGACTTTGAAGAAGTGAAATTGTGTGGGGTTCTTGAACTGCCGCATGAAGTTGGAGAGGAAATTCTCCAAGGCGTTGCTGTGCTTGTCGAACTTCAAGAAACTCTGCTCATGTTCGGCGGTAGGCGGTACAGTTTTCAGTCCGCCTTTCTCGTCCGTCCCTGAGACGGCTTTGAGATTCTCGTCCTTGGGGTCTTTCACCAAAAGGACTTCTTGGTCTTTGATTTTTTCGTCCATATTACAATGTATTTAATGACACCAACAGCGGTGTATGAACAAAGGTAAATCAAAGAAACTGTGCATATTAGCAGTTGGAAATAACTGCGTACTTGTGGCATTGATATGGATGAAAGTGGCAAAAAAAGAGGTATGACTCAACACCATACCTCCATATTTTTTATTGATTAAATTATTGCATCGACAATAGTTTGCAGTACATTCCGTCTTTTGCTGCAAGTTCTGAATGCGTCCCGTTCTCTACAATGCGTCCCTTGTCCATCACGATAATCTGATTAGCATTGCGAATGGTTTGCAGGTGATGGGCTATGACCAAAACTGTACGATTTCGGATAAGGGCGGACATCGCCTGTTGTATCTTATATTCATTGACAGGATCGACATTGCTCGTTATCTCGTCCAAAAGAATGATGGGAGCATCTTTTAGGAACGCACGGGCGATTGAAAGCCTTTGTTTCTGCCCTCCAGATAGTCCCAAACCGTTTTCTCCGATTTTTGTTTCATAACCTTCCGGCAGACTGACGATAAAATCGTGTATCATCGCCCGTCGTGCAGCTTCCTCGATTTCTTCCTGCGTAGCATTGCGGTTGCCCACTTTGATATTATTGGCAATGGTATCTGAAAAGAGAATAACATTCTGCATCACTACACTGATTTTACCGAGTAGATAATCATAGTCCATTTCTCGAATGTCTATACCACCGATACGAATACTGCCGGTCTGCGGTTCCCAGAAACGGAGTAACAGGTTGGTAATGGTTGTTTTACCAGAACCTGACGAGCCAACAAGTGCCGTTACCGTTCCTTCGGGAACATGGAACGTGAGATCTTTCATCTCAAAACCTTCCTTCTCATAATGGAAACCAACTTTGTCAAAGGAAAGATTGAAATGGGTTGCTGTTTTCGGCTGTTCAGGATTGGTGATAACAGGGGCATTCAACAAATGGGAAATGCGTCCGTAGCTGTCCTTTACCTTGATGTAATTCAGCCAATGACTTTCCATATTGACAAAAGGCTTGTAGAATTCTTTTGAGACGATGACGAACATCAGATAAGCGAAAAGAGAAAGTTCACCTTGCTGTGTCCACCAAAGACCGATTGTAGCCATCAGAGCGAAAGCCAATTCTATCAAAAAAGTGTATCTACCCACACTTACAGCAGCCAAACGGGAAATATTCTTACTGCTTTCTCCAAATTCACTGACAGAGTGGTCGAGTCTGTCACGGAACATTCCTTTTCCACCAAACACTTTCAGCACGGGTATGCCCTTGACATATTCCACGAAGAGACTGACCATATCCGCCAGATTATCCTGTGCCTCCTCCTGTGCTTTCATTCCCGAACGAATGCCCCGATACAGAGAAAATAGGGCAATGGGAAGAATGGCAACCATCGTCAATCCCATGCGCCAGTCCACACAGAACAGCCCGACGCCGAGTATCAGAGCTACAATGAAGTCGGCGGACATTCGCGTCCAAAGATGACCCACAACCATCTCCATATTATCGACGTCTTTGTGAATGACTGTACTTATCTCTCCCAGACGCTCATTGGTATAGAAACCGAGTGAAAACATTTTCAGTTTCAATATGATTTTCTCGCGGATACGTTCCACAAGATCAAATCCGGCAAAATGCTTACTCATATCGGCAATGGCATTGGATATGGTTTTCAAGACCAGCAGACTGCCGAGTACCCATGCTGCCAAAATGAAAGAGATGCTTTCTCCCTGTATATGACGGTTGATGAGAAACAAGACTGTGAGCATTATCGCCGTGCCGCAAAGGGCATAAACCACGAAAAACAGTGCGGAGATAATCAGATGCCGCACTCCGCGAGCGGTCAATTCATTCAGTATATTGCGTACCATTCTTATTCCTCCTCTTCTTTTAATTGCCATTTACTTACTTGTTCCTGTGTTTCCGTCATATTGCGGTACAGAGAACAGTCTTTCATCAGTTCTTGGTGTGTTCCTTTCGACACAACCTGCCCTTTGTCCATCACAACAATACGCTCCATATCCTGAATGGTATTGAGACGGTGAGCAATCGCAATGACGGTCTTGTTGCGCTGCAATTCATCAAGAGCTTCTTGAATTAGTTTCTCATTCTCTCCGTCCAATGCGGCAGTAGCTTCATCGAGAATAACTATTGGAGAGTCTTTGAGCAATATTCGGGCAATGGAAATACGCTGTTTTTCTCCGCCGGAGAATTTTACGCCGGCTTCGCCTGCCAGCGTATCATAACCATTCGGCAAGCCCATGATAAAATCATGAATACGAGCACGCTGTGCTGCCATTTCCACTTCCTTTTGTGTGGCGGTTGGTCTTCCTATACGGATATTATCCCGAATGGTTGTGTTAAAGAGAAAAACCTCCTGCTGTACCATCGAAAAATAATCAGCGATATTACGTTCGGAGAGTTCCGTAATATTCTCTCCTCCCAGTCGTATAGTACCTGTTTGGGGTTGCCAGAACCCCATCATCAAACTTGCCAGCGTGGTTTTTCCCGACCCGGATTCGCCCACGATTGCAGTATGGCTTCCTCTCGGAAATTGAAGACATACATCTTTCAGCGCATTGTCTTCCTTGTTTGGATAGGAGAACGTAACATGCTCGAAACAAACATCCGTCTGTGTCGTATCTGTTTTCTTGTCCGCAGTTTCCTTTGTCTGTACCTCTGTAATGGACTGTACTTTTGCCAACGACTGACCATAGACGATTCGGAAATGTTGGAATGTTGCCAACTTAGCAAAGGAGGACGAGAATAGTCCGCCCAATATCAGGGCAAGGATAAAACGTGCCACCGTCAGTTCGCCCGAAGTCATCAGCCATAGCCCGACAAGGGTCATTACCACGATACCACCTTCCAAGAACATCGTTATGAGCGCCATCGGAACAGTAACGCTGAACATGCTCCGCTTCACCCCATGAATATAATCGCGCATACCGCCAAGTACCCGTACCGTTCTGTTTTCCTCGTTACTGAAAGCCTTGATTACCGATATGGTAGCCACATATTCCAAAAGGTCTTCCGACATTTTTTGCGTACTTTCCATAAAGTGTTGAAAGTTCTTTCCCCAAAGTGTTTTGACAGCCATTTGCAGAAGAAATGCTACAGGCAAAAGAGAAATGAGCGACAGCCCCAAACGCCAGTCCAACACCATAATGATTATCCAGAGTAAGGCAGGAAAAAGCGTAGCCGAAAGGATTTCAGGTAATCCGTGCGCTAAATAAATTTCAATTTGTTCCACATCGTGGTTGATAATATTCACCAATTCGCCAACTTTCCGTTCTTGAAAGAAACCGAGTGGCAAGCGTTGCAGATGACTTATGATACGCAACCTCAATCGTGTAAGGGCATTGTAAGCCGACCGGTGTGCCCGCCAAATCGATGTTCCATAGAATACTCTCCGAAGCAGTGCGAATAGTACCATTATTCCTCCAATACCCGAAACTATTATGGGAGAGAGCGTGCCATTCATCAACTTATCCACTGCCCATACTACCAGCAGTATAGGGAGTGTACCAAAAATAAGGTGCAATATGACCACTGCATTGGAGAGCAGACTGCGGCTCTCCCGTTCCTCATCAAGAGGTCTGACTTTTTGTTTATCCATATATGTGTCGTTTTGATTTTTCTGCTGCAAAGGTACGGCAACGAACATGGGTAAAATAACCCCGATAAGCATTACACTACCCCCAAACAACAATTTGCACGCATATAAACACAACAGGGGCATAAGCGTGAACAGCGGGGGTATTTATTTACTCGGCAGGTAAGTACCTTTGCACAGAATTTCATAAACAAATAAGATATGTCAATCAGCTCAATAGTCCATTTATATAAAAGAATGCTCATTGTCGGATTTCTATTGTTGTGGTCTTATCCTATGTTTGCACAACTGCAACCAACTGAAATAAAAGTTATTGATGCAGAGACTGGAGACAACATAGAATTTGCCACCATACAATGGAAAGGTTTGAATGCTCCAACGTACACGAATGGTACGACTACAAATAGGAAAGGCATTGCAAAACTAAATGCATCAAGTAATCAAAAACTTATGCTTATGGTAAGTTATGTCGGCTATCAGTCTATTACCGATACGATTACTGCAAATGGGAAGCGTTATACCATAAAACTACTCCCGGAATCAACAGAGCTGGCAGATGTAGTCGTAGTTGGGAAAACAAGAACACAAGTTCTCAGAGAGTCGCCTGAAGCAGTTTCTGTAATAAATGCGAAAGAACTTCAAGGCAGATCTATTTCGTTAGAAACCGTTTTGAATAAAACCATAGGTTTGAAAGTCGGGCATACCGGTGGTTTGGGGAGCAGTTCGAGAATTATTGTTCATGGATTGGAAGGAAACCGCATTCAAATCTTATGGGACGGAATACCAATGAGTACTTCTGATGGGGCTTTTTCTCTTGATGAAATTCCGATAGACATTATAGAAAGAATAGAAGTCTATAAGAGTATCATTCCTGCCCGTTTCGGTTGCGATGGATTGGGAGGCGCTGTCAATATCGTTACGAAAGAGTTTAGTACGGATTATTTAGATGCCTCGTATGAATTAGGTTCTTATCAAACACACAAAGGAAGCGTCTTCTCTCGCAAGAATTTTCCAAAGAGTGGCATTCTGCTCGGTGCGGGAGGTTATTATACATCTGCAAAGAATGACTACTCTTTCAGAGTTCCCGAGAGAGAGAATCTGTTGGTAAGGCGTGACCATGACCGTTTTCGTTCGTATATGTTGAAAGGAAAAATTGCTTTCACGAAACTTTGGTTCAATGAGATTAGTACCGAGTTCGGGTACTATAATCGTTTCAATGAAATCCAAGGCATCTTAAAAAACATACAACACGCCGAAGACCAATCAGGAATGTTTATGTTGGAAAACAAACTGATAAAAAGCGGAATGCTGAACGACCGCCTTCACTTTGAGTCCCATTTCTCCCTCTCGCATACAACAAACAATTTTGTGGATACGGCACGAGTTAATCACGATTTCGAGGGAAACATATATCCGAGTCCGAACGGAATGGGAGAAACGGGGGACGTCCCTCATAACTCAAACGACAAAGGATTGGAAATCAACGAACGTATCAATCTTGATTACAGATTGTCTGCCAATCACAGTTTGAATCTGAACACACTCATTAACTATGCACGAAGACAACCGAGCGATAACATTGCAAGTCAGCATGCAGGTTTTGTCATCGGGGGATTTCCCAGTAAAAAGACCAGTGTCGTATCGGGGTTGACTTGGGAGGCAAAACTCTTTGACAAGAAACTGACGAATATGCTCTCCGCAAAGTATTTCCACCTCCATTCCGAGATAGAAGATTTGACTTCATACGAGATGATTGAGGCTCCGAAGAAAAAGAACAATACGACCTCACAAATCGGCTGGATAGAGGCAATAAAATACGAGCCTTTCAGAGGTTTTCATCTGAAAGCATCTTACCAGCGGGCAATACGCCTCCCCAATTCGCAAGAGTTGTTCGGCGATGGTATCATCACCTTTCCTGCTGCTGGATTGAAACCGGAGAAAAGCCACAACTTCAATCTGGGCTTCTTGATAGATAAAAACGACATACTCGGCTTATCGCGATTGCAGTTTGAAGTGAACGGCTTTTATATGCAGGTAAGTGATATGATAAAACTGATGAAACAGCACATGGCAGCCGGATATGTGAACGCAGAAAAGGTACATATTAAAGGTATAGAAACCGAATTAAAACTGGACATCTCACCAACGGTCTATGCCTACGGAAATCTGACTTATCAAGATGTGCGCGATGTCTTGAACTATTTACCCGGTACCCAAGCCCCCAATCCGACAAAAGGATTGCGACTGCCGAACATTCCCTATTTATTCGCCAACTTCGGGGCGGAGTATCACAGCGACCGGTTATTCAAGAATTGGTATGTCAAGGCTTTCTGGGACGGCAAATTTACTGAGGAGTTCTTCTATTTCTGGGAACTAACCGAATTGCAGAAACGACGTATTCCCCGCAGTTTCGTCAATGACATAGGTCTGCTACTGACCTACAAAAACAAATATTCCGTAGCCTTGGAATGCCATAATATAATGAACAAAGAGGTCTGGGACCAGTTCCGCCAACCATTGGCAGGACGGACATTCCACCTCAAATTCAGGTACGTCTTCTCGAAAGGAATTTTCTAATTTAACAAATATAAAAGATGAATACAACAATTTTCAATCGCATAGCCTTTTCCGCTATGCTGGTCGGCGTCATAGGGCTGACATCTTGTAACAAAAATGATGAACCTACGCCTACCCCTCAAGAGGTGCAGCAGCATTTTGTCTTTATCAATCAGATTGACCAAAAGACCGACTATTTGGGGACATTCTCGGATCTCTTGCAGAAAGAGGTCAACAATAAAAATACATACGAGTTCGGCTTCGGTACTTATCCCTTTGTCCATGGCAATATAGTATTGATTGCCGAAGGAGTGTGGGGCGATAAAATTCATCAATTCACTAGAGATACCAAAGGACATTTGGTGAAAGGTCAGACAATGACTTTTGGGCAGGACTCTCGTCCGGGAGAAATTGCTTTCTTCAATAATGAAACAGCCTATGTATCGCTCAGTAAACGAGGGAAGATTGGCATATTCAATCCTCAAACAATGCAGCAAAAAGATGAGATTGATCTTGCAAAATATGCAACGAATGACAATAATCCCGACCCGGGATGCAATGTAATCCGTGATGGAAAACTTTACGTCTCTCTTAATCAGAAAAATTCACCTCACACCTCATGGCCCGGAACGGGAGCAGAGGTTGCCATCATTGACTTGAAGACAAACACGGTAGAAAAGGTAATTAAAGACAATCGAACTGCATCTGTAGGACTTTTTCGTCATTCCTCGGCTATCAAGGACGAACATGGAGACATCTACTTCTACAGTATAGGCATGGATGGGATGAATCCTTTGAAAGACGGCTTCTTACGTATAAAAAAAGGAACTGATGAATGGGATAAGGATTATTACTTCCAATTATCCAAAACAAAAGTAACAGGTCTAGACACTGATGCTGCCTATATCCTTCCGTTCTATTATGCAGGAGGTGGAATAGCATATGCTTGTATTAACATCCCTGCTTACACTCAACACAATGACCTTATGCAATCATCAATTCTTGATTTCAACTATCAACCGGTTAAAATCAATCTTTGGAATAAAACCATCGAAAAACTCGATCTTCCATTGACCACAAGCATGGGAGCTTTTGCTTGTACACGATATAAGGATTTTATAGTCTTTGGTATGACGTGCAAAGAAGGCACAGGATACTATACTTACAATACCAAAACGGGGGAATGCTCGCAAAGACCAGTTGTTACCACCATAGGAGTACCTTCAAGTTTAATCGCATTTGAATAAGCTCCCATTAAAAACATTTCTCATGGAGCTATTGGTCCTTTTCTAAGAGTAATACGGATAAAAACTTGTGATAATTCGAGTTTTTATCCGTATTTGTTTGTAACTTTGCAAAAAGACATAAAATATGACTATAGAATTTTGTGCCATCAACAAACCCGAAGATTGGATGGAGATGGTTGCCGAGCAATTTGGTACATCAGTAATAAACGATGGATTTACTATTCCTTCTTCTATGGGTAGTGGATTTTTCAAACAGTATTATCCCCTGCCATGGCTCACATTGACTTACATCAATTTCATAGCATACGAGCCGATAACTATGGTACGTCGCTCGGTGGAAAAGTCGAAATGGATTCCTGTGATGTTCTATATCAATGAGCATAAGCACGAGCAGATAATTGGAACAAGTACTAAAACGGTCGGAGTGGACACGCTCGATGGCATCTTTATGCCTTCAAGCAGCATTCCGACTGAGTGGAGTTTTCCACCAAAGAAACGATACGAAAATATTACACTGACTTTCAATAAAGATTGGATTGAAAAGATTGATGCAGCATATGAAACCTATATCGGTCGGCTTCTCCAATCGGACAAGGCTTTTTATTTGTTTGAGACAATTACACCTGCAATGCAACAGGTCTTGGATAACATTAAATCAATAACTGAAATCGACAATCCTTTTTCAACGCTTCATTTGCATGGAAAAACTATGGAATTACTGACGATGTACTTTGAAAAGATCGAAAAACGTTCGGAAGTAAAATCTCTTGCCAACCTAAACTTGAATGATGTTGAATCAGTATTCCGTGTTCGTCGCCAGATTCTTCAAAGTCTCAGTGATGTACCGAGTATTCCCGAATTGGCGCGTGAAGCTAATATGAGCAGTTCCAAATTACAAAAGTGCTTCAAGCAGGTTATTGGAAAAGCTATCGCCGAATATGCCCTATCCGAAAAGATGGAATGGGCAAAACGACTGCTTTCCACTCGCCTCTACTCGGTGTCAGAAGTAGGCTATAAAATTGGATATGCCAATCTCAGTCATTTCACGGAGGCTTTCTGCAAATATCACAGGATAAAACCCAAGCAATATCTTGATTCGTTGTAATTCAACTTAACAGGGGTATCACTATACTTTTTACGGATATTTTGTCTCAATAAAACATATGAACTTTGCCCGTAAATTAAAAGGGCAACGAAGATAACACCTGATGAGAATCTTCTTTTCATATCTCTTGCTCTATCATCTGTTTTGACTATTCAATGTTATTCAGATGTATTTACTCTTTCAGAAGAATAGTAAAACCATTCATAGATTAGGAATATGAAAAGACTCGTAAAAAAGAACTCTTTTAAAATGCTACTCTCTGAAAATACAACGAAAGCTACTGCTTGCTTAATAAGAGAAATCTTAAAGCTCGTAGCCACAGAGAGAAAAGTATGTTCATTATTTAGAACCTTGCATTACACTCGATTTCAATTGCAGATTATCCACGCGAGAACTGGATTAACAGTCGAAATGGGGGAAAAATGTATCGGAGTTACTCTTTGTCATTGACACAGAACTGAAACTGCTAGATATGCGGTTGCATGGATTGTTCCCTGCTCCGCAGAAGTCTGTCAGCAATCTCCGTTGGACAGGCAAAGCGACAGATTTAGTGGAACTCCTTTATGCTCTCGACACCTGCGACTGTATCAACAACGGAGAAATAGGCGTGGAAGAATTGGCAGACGCCCTTTCCGAACTCTTCGGGATAGAGATAAAGAACTGCTACAACGTATATATGAATATGAAGCGTCGCAAAGATGACAGCCGCACTTATTTCCTTGACGAACTCCGTGAGAAACTCAATAAGCGTATGGTGGAGAGCGACCTGAAAGGCGGCAAGTTCAAGAAGCGGTAAATCAAAAGGGAGATATTCCAGATTCGGAATATCTCCCTTCATTCATTCTTTGATAAGCACTTCCAACTTTTGGGCTATAGCCTCTGAGGTTGGAAGCAGTTCCTTGTATGCCTCCGGCAATTCGGGTGATAGGCTGTATGTTGCCACCCCGATAGGCATTGTAGAAGTTTTGAGGGCATATTCTACAATCGTTCGGCTCTTGGATTTACAGATGATAATGCCGATGGCAGGATTTTCATGCGGGAGCCTCACGGTATCATTCAGTACATTGAGATAAAACTCCATCTTTCCTTTATATTCAGGCTTGAACTCTCCGATTTTCAGTTCCACTGCAATCATTGCCTGCAAGCGTCGGTTGTAAAGCAGCAGGTCGATGAAGTACTCCCTGCCATCCACTTCCAATCGGTATTGGTTTCCCATAAAAGAAAAGTCCGTTCCGAACTCCATCAGAAAAGAGCGGATATTCTTGATGATAGCCTGTTCCAACTCATATTCCGAATGTTCCTCTCCCAGTCCGATAAAATCCAGCATATACTCGTCTTTTACGGCAAGCACCGCTTGGTTGCGGATGTTTTCGGGCAGCGTGGTATCAAAGTTGCTTTGTCCGAGCAAAAAGTTCTCATATGTTTTCAGTTCTATCTTGTGTATCAGCACATCCTTAGTCCAACCGTATTTCTTAGTCGCCAGAATATAGAACTGTCTCTGCTGCGTCTCCTTGCACTTAGTCAGAATAACGATATGCTTCGACCAGCTAATTTCTCCAACTAATGGTTGGAGAATTTCGTTCGATTGATATTCTGCGTAAAATCGTGCCATGTCCCACATATTGGAAACTCCGAAGCCCTTGATTCCCGGGAACTCTTTTTGTATGTCCTGTGAGAGGTTTTCCACAACGGATTTTCCCCAACCGAGAGCCTTCTGCTGTTCGGTAATTCGTCTGCCTATCTCCCAATAGAGAGTTATCATTTCCTTATTGACGGCTTTCAATGCCTCATACTGTGCAGAGCGGATTCGCTTTGTTATCTCTTCCTTAAAACTCAGGTATTCCGCCGATGTGAGCGGTATATTGTGCGTACTCATATTCTTTCTTCTTTATAGTATGCTTGTACCTCTTACCGAAAAGCCTTTATGACCCTGAACACTGCCCACAAGCAGGTAAAAGGAGCGGTAAAGACTCCGATGACAACAAAGAGGAGGAGTTTGAGGATGTAGTAAACTATCCACTGCCCGTTTGTCCCTGCTACCATTTTATAAGGAATGTACTTTTCCACAAAGAGATAGCCCGACCATATCGCCATTAGCGTATATCCGGACATCCATCGCATATCCTCAAAACCTTTGGTCGCCAAAAAGTTCCACTTGAAACCTATGGCAAACAGAGCTGCCAAGAGTAACAAACTACATACGCTCCTCCACTTCTCGCCTTGTCTTCTCTTTTGAAAACAAGGCGTGCAAAGTATCGGCACATACCTTTCTGCACATTCAGGGCAAAGTCCCTTTCCGCAATCGGAACATCGGGCTATCGCCGGCTGTTCTATGTGATTAAAGCAATTCATCTGATTCAAATTCTTACGACTTCAAAAATACAAAAATCCACTTGTTGAGCCAAGAAAATTACCACTTATTTTTATGATTTCTTGGTAGTTAAGAGCTTGGATAGTTCGGGATCATTAGCTATCCGTAGCAACTCTCGCTCCACGATTTCCCGCACCTCCGTCTTGACACGGTCATAGTTCGCCTTTATCTCCTGTTCCATCATATCCTCTCCATCTTCATTTGTAAAGTCAGTAAGAACAGGTATCGGACGATAGGCTGCCGTTTCCCTTGCCACCCTCGCATTGTCCACCACAATCTCACAGTGGAAAATCTTCTGTTCGATGCGTTCGGAGAAATTATCGGCAACCGCTCCTACAAACATACCTTGCGTGAGTGTGGAAATTTTGCTCTGAGGTATCAGGCTGTCCATCTGTGTGGAGATGGAAGTGGTCTTGTCGCTACGGGTGATGCTCATACTCTGCCGTTTCTGAAGCACCTTGCCAAACCTCTCCGAGAGCGTCTTTGCCGTCTCACCGACCACCTGTCCCGAAAAAATGTTCCCGACCGTGTTCATTACCACGGCAGCTTCCTTGTCTCCATAATCCCGCTTCAACTGGGAGAAGTCCTGAAAACCTAAACAAACCGCCACTTTGTTGCTTCGTGCGGTGGCAATCAGGTTGTCCAATCCCTTGAAATAGATGGTAGGCAACTCGTCTATCAGCACCGAACTTTTCAGCATTCCTTTCTTATTGATGAGTTTGACAATGCGCGAATTGTACAATCCCAATGCCGCCCCATAGATGTTCTGCCTGTCGGGATTGTTTCCCACACATAGGATTTTGGGAGCTTGGGGATTGTTGATGTCCAATGTAAAATCATCTCCCGTCATAATCCAATAGAGTTGCGGACTGATCATCCTTGACAGCGGTATCTTGGCAGAGGCTATCTGTCCTTGCAACTGGTCTGCCGCCCCTCCGAGCCAAGCGTCCATGAAAGGAGAAAGATAGTTCTCCAATTCAGGATAAGAGGTGAGTATCGGGAAAATATCCTCGTACTTGCGGCAGAGAAACTCAATGGCGTGCGGAAAGGTGCAGTACTTGCCACCTTCAAAGATGCGGAGATACCAGATGATGGCGGCAAAGAGGACGATGGGCGACTCCACGAAGAAATCCCCCTGCTTCTGCACCCACGTTTTGTTCAGGTTGAGCATAATCGTATAAGCCGATTCATAGGCATCCGATATGTCGCTCATGAAATCGGGGTGTATCGGATTGCAGCGGTGCGACCGTCTCGGGTCATCGAAGTTGATCACATAAAACTTCGGCTTGACCTTATAGCCATTTGAATGATGCAGCAGATGATTATACACAATCGTGGAGAGGTCGGGATACTTGAAATCATAACAGTATAACGCAAAGCCTTTCTCAATCTGCTGCTTGATGAAATTGTTGATGATGGCATAGGACTTGCCGCTGCCCGGTGTTCCCAAGACGGATACCGCACGGAAAGGATTGACCACGTTTATCCAACCCTTGTTCCACTTCTTACGATAATAGAAACGGGTCGGCAGATTGACCGAGTACTCGTTTTCCAATAGCCTTGTCTCCTGCATAAAGGATTCGTTTTCCTGATTGAAGACATCCTCCATCAGGTTGTTCTTCAAGAGCCGGCTCATATAGAGTCCCGCCATCAGCAGACAAACATACCCTACGGTTATCGTAAAAGTATAGAGAGCCGCATTCGCCTCTATGGGTAGTGGCAAGGCGAGTATCCACCAATTAAGGAAGAAAAAGACAAAGCCGATGCCCATGAATGCTCCTATTTTCGCCCAAGTGATGTGCTCCTCTTTCACGCCTTTCGTGCCCAGACAGGAAAGACCCATCAGTACCAGCGCAAAGAGTTTGGTATAAAGCATGTTGCCGAACAGCCCCGCCGTGCGATGGAAATTCATCAGTATCCTGTCCACCACACCGATGTTCAGTCCCCATAGTTTGATGGTTTCGTAACAATACCAATAGAGGTGGGCAACTACCAAAATAATACTTACGGCACGCAGAAAATCCATAATTTTCGCCAGTGCCCTCAAATCATCTTCTTGTTGTGACATAGTCTGTTGTTTTTAGAGTTTACGATGTTTTCTTTTCTTACGCTGCATTCTTCTTCTGAACTGCTCTTCCTCCCAATCCGTACCGTGAGCCTCCAACGGCAGGTCAAGCAGACCTCCCAATACGGAGTCTTCATCCGAGTTCGAGGTTTGGGAAAGACTACTTTTTTCACTCTGCTGTATAGAATCGGACAGTTCGGGGTGCGGACGGTCGAACCATTCTGCTACGGCATTCGCCGAAAGTTCCTTGCCCAATCGTGAGCCATTGACCACACATCCGTTATTGTGGTCTATGAAGGTGATGCCATAGAGCCTACCTTCTTCGTTTTCACGGAAGAGTACATCAATACCCTTGCGATGGAGATTATCCCTAAAATCCTCTCTTGTGGCTGAACGATTCATAGCCTGTTCCACGCCCCACTTGGTTTTAGGTGCAAGCTGTTTCTCTTTCAACTTTTCTTTGGCAGTCTTGAATCGGTTTTGCAGGGCTTCATATCCGACAGATTTCCCAAAGACCGAGGACTTGAATGGATTTCCAAACTTTTTGCCATTTTCATCCGTGACAAAATAGACCAGCCCGTTGTAAGGCTTTCCGTGTACTTCTCCCTTAACTTCCTCCACACATATATTATAGGTGGAAAGCAAGGTTCGGTATTCTTTGAAACTCGGACAATGGTAGAATTTGGCTGCCGGTTTGATGACCGAAACCAGTTGCTTTTTAAGGCTTCCCTCTTCGGGACGGACTTTCCGCAAGCGAAACGCTTCCTTGAATTGTTTCCTGTCGGCAGGGTGTAATCCATACTTTTGCTCCATCTCCCGTGTGATACGCTTGCTGGCGTAGAAGTTATTCCCATCGTTAATCTTCCGTCCCGTCTCATCCACTGCCAAGGTCACGATGTGTAGATGATGCCGGTCTATGTCCTCATGCTTATAGACCACGAAAGGCTGATTGCCATAACCCATCTTCTCAATATACTCCAATGCAATGACGGAGAACTGTTCATCGGAGAGCTTGTCATCGGGATGCGGGTTCAGGGAGATATGAATAATGGGCTTTTTCGTGCGAATTTGGCTTGGCATATATGCCATAAAGTCTTGCATGCAAGCAGTAATATCATGCCCACCATCGGCAGGACAGAACACCTTATTCGTCTCCAAGATCTTTGCTACACCTTCGTTTACCTTCTCTCCATTGTACGCCAATGCCCCATATAGTGAGCTTCCGTAACTTATTTTTGCGACCATTTCTCTTGAAATTCTCGGGTTAATTGCACAATTTCCCCTCCGATGACCGCCAATTCGAGTGTCATTTTCTCCAACTTGGCGAGCATCGCAAAGGCTTTCTTCTCCGTAAAATTGCTTTTCAAAGCGACTACAGTTTGATTATAATTCACTCCGACACTGCGAAATTGTCCGTACAAAGTCGTCAGTTTCTGATAATAATCGAGCAACGAGCGATCCACTTTTATCACCCGAAAGGTCTCGTTGAAAACTCTTGCCTTGATGAATGCCGATAAACTCTGAACACCTGCCACTTCCTTCATAGATAGGAATTGTGCAAATTCGGTAGGCGTGAAATTAACGGAAACACGCTTCTCCGTCTTCTCTTTGGAGCTTATACTCCTCATTTCCTTTTGTCTCATTTGTTTACTATGGATTTTAGTGTTTCACGACATCACCGGCATTTGAGGCATCGCATTCTTCTTATCAAGAAAAAACGACTTCGGAGTTTTTTCAGCTCTCTGCAAGAGCAAGGGTTTTATGCTGCAAAAACGAAGTCGTGCAGCATAAGACATACCTTGCTATTTGCACGGACGCAAATAAATCCGTCCCGAAGGACGGTGCGTTACCTTCTCGAAAAGAATATCTCCTAATGCCTTCAATGCACCGGCTCATCGCTTGGGTGCAAAGTTACTACCTATTGTGTATAAGTTAGTTACAAGCAACGAAGCCATAAACAACCAAATCGAAGCCACAAGTACGCACTTAGTAAAAAGGGGGCGAAAACAGCTTGAAAGACATCTATATTTGCCCCGTCAGACAGGTGTTCACCGGTAGGAGGGCATACCAACTTCCACAAGTCTAAACACCTGTTTGTAGCTACTTGAACAGGCAACCAAGGGTATGGCAATAGGAATGAGAATGGGCATAGGGCAGCAGCTCCGTATATACTTGCACAAGTGTACAATGGGAGACGTGCGGGAGGATGTATGCAAGTGTATCCCCCGTCATGTTTTCCGATACTTAGGCAAGGAGGGAAATCCCCCTCCAAGTAAGGCTCTATTCCCTTATCAAAGCCTCCGGCGGTATGCCCACATGGAAATCCATTTCCTTATGGCGGCAATTCCCCATCTGCCTTTTCAGAGGAGTAAAACAAGGTGTGCATACACCTTCCCATCCATATATGTAAAACCATTAAACAGAAAATGAAATGAAAAAGAAACCTGTTTTTATCGCCTTCTCCACTCAGAAGGGTGGTGTCGGCAAAACGACCTTCACGGTCTTGGCAGCAAGTTACCTGCACTATGTTTGCGGGTATAATCTGATTGTCGTGGATTGCGATTATCCGCAATTCAGCATCAATGCCATGCGTCAGCGTGATGCACAAGGCTTGGAACGCAACCCATCGCTGCAGGAATTGGCTGTCGCCCAGTTCTCCGGTGGGTCTAAGTCCACATACACCATTCTATGTTCAACGGCAGATACAGCCGTGGAAACAGTCAGGGAATATCTGGAAACGAATGAAGCGGATACGGATTTCGTCTTCTTTGACCTGCCCGGCACCATCAACAACGATGGTGTGGTGAACACGCTCTCCGGAATGGATTACATCTTTACGCCGATCTCCGCAGACCGTATCTCGTTGGAGAGTACCCTGAGTTTTGCCTCCGTCATCAAGACAGGCATCACCGACAATCCACAGACGGAGAATAAAGGGATATACCTTTTCTGGAACATGGTGGACGGCAGGGAGAAGACACCGCTCTATGCGCTGTACGAAACAGTGATTGCCGAATTGGGACTTCCTCTTTTGCCGACTGCTGTCCCCAATACGACACGCTATAAGAAAGAGGCGACAGATAATGGGGCGACACTGTTTCGTTCCACCATCTTTCCTCCTTCCCGCACCCTTTTGCGAGGCAGCAAATTGAAAGAACTTGTAGAAGATATTCTTAACATCATTAGAACAGAAGATTATGGCAGAGAAGAATAAAGGAAAGGTCGATCCCGTAGCCATTCGGGAATTGATTTCACAGGGTATCCCGATGAAAAAGAAAGAGAGTGAGATGGCTGCATCAGCCACAGTCGAGGAAAAGAAAAACGATATGACTGAAGTACCCCAAGAAACGGCGGAAGAATTCCATTCTCCCATTCGTACCCGTCGCAGGAATGTCGCCAAGGGAGACTATGTATCACTCTTCATGCACCGCAATGATTTGTTTGACCGAAAGGCTATCTACATCTCCAAAGAATTGCAGGATAAGCTGGCGGAGATTGTCCTCTTCATCAGGAAGCGGGAAATGACGCTGGGAATGTATGTCGAAAATATCCTCCTCAAACATTTAGAGGACTACAAGGAAGAAATCAACCGGTTAAGCGAACAGAATTTCAAGAAATTATTGTGACATGAAACAGACATTTTTCATTCTGCTGCTGGTCGGCTTAGCCTATCTCGGCAGCGTGCAGGTCGTGCGTTTCCTGTACGACCTCTATCGAAAAGCCAAGCGACTCTATCAAGACTTAAGACTCTTCTTTAAGGAACGGGGAAAAGACAAAGTCGTTGTTACTATACGTATTCCCAAGCGGGAGTTCGTACAAGAGGAGAATGTCCTGTTGGCCGAACTTCCCATAACACCCGAAGAGGAGGACGAGGAGAATAGCAAGCCTGTTCTATCTTCGGAACTTCTGGATATGGAGAGTGAAGAGGAGTACGTTCAGGTGGAGTTTGAGGGAGAAAGCCATTCTCTCTCAGAAAGTATCACTGCGAAAGAACTGCACCACATGGGAAGTGTCCTGTCCCGTAAGGAGGTTCCCATAGAGGAAGAGGTCAAAGCGGCAGAAACCATCTGTAAGTTGCACGATTCACCGATGCTCCAAGAGATAGAGAAAGTTGCCGGCGGACGTATCCATGAACTGCTGGAACGTGTCATGAATCAAGCTCACAAGGCGGTTCAGTCCGGGAACTTCGATTACAGCAAATTTATCAAGATATAGTATTCACCCATCAAAAGAAAAATCATGAGCAATCCGATTCACATCGCCATTGCATCCCCTTTGGGAGGTGTCGGCAAAACCACGCTTACCGTACTTGCGGCAAGTACCCTTCATTATCATTTAGGATACAGCGTTGCGGTAATAGACTGCAATTATCCGCTCTATACGACGGCTTACCTAAGGGGAAAAGAAACTGAGGGACAAAATAAGCAAGGATTTTCCGATAAGTGCCTCAAAAATATGATGCGGCAACCATTATGGCTTCAACCCTATCCAATTGTTTGTGTCCCCATAGCAAAAACATGGAAGGAAGCAGAGCGACTCAATACGGGAATTCGCCCCAAGTGTATCTTTTTCGACCTGCCGCCATTGATGCGAACCGAAGGTACGGTGGAGTTATTGACCCGTATGGATGCGGTCATCTTTCCCGTTACGGGTAATCCGATGGATGCCGATGCCGTCCGCCGCTTCATTGAGATTGTAGGCGAACAGGTATTAACCATGGGCAAGGGAAGCATCAAGGAACTCTGCCTGCTTCGTAACATGGTCGGCTCTTGGGAAAAAGAAGAAGTCCAAGAACGCTGTCGAACGCTTGCCGATGAGACGGGAGCTGTACTTATGCAGACCTCCTTGCCATATTCCAAACATTTCCGTCCATGCTTCGCTGACGGCAAGGCGGGTATCTGCACGCTCCGTTCTCCAAGAGGCGGAACATCAGGTCGGCTTGCCGATAGTTTGGGAAAAGAACTACTCGAAATCATCTCCCGCCTATGTTCCGAATAGTTTTTATAGCATTCCTGCTCTATCTCCTATATTTGCTTCTATTCTTTGGATACGAACGGAGAAAGAGAATGGCAAGACGAAAAGCCAAAAGGGAAGATCTCACAGAAGAGGTTTCCGAGGCTGAAATCATCGGTAAAAGTCGCTTTCAAATATGCCACTCGAAGCCACAAGTACGCAGTTATCCGGAAGTCGATTCTACGGGGAAAAAGAGTTCTACATTTGCCATGGAAAACGGAAACGAGCACTCCGGAGATACGGGAGGACTTCCTGAAATCGACGATGTTCCCCTCTGGTATGAAACGGATGGGGCAACGGCAGGAGAAGAGGAAGAGGTCGAAGTGGCAGTGCCGAACGCTGAAAAGGAGACATACGACGGAGGAATTGACTTTGCACGGGTGCAGGAAGCCTTGTCGGTCATACACCGAAACGCCTCTTCCATAGCGGAGCGACAAAGAGCCGGTGAGACATTGACCGAATTGGAAGGCACTCGTCTGATGGAAACACTCCGAAGCGACAAAGTTCGTTCTTCCACGATAGACGATATTGTCCGCAACCGTTTTGAAGAGCTTTATGTTCCCTCTGAGGGCAAGGGCAAATAGTAACAAACCCATTAAACAGTCAAAGACGATGAAAGAAAAAGAGTACGGCTGACATACGAGAGAAGCCACCACTGAAATCCGAAAGTAACAACAGTATTCACCCGTCGAGAGAACATATCCAATCCTCTCGGCACAAAACAAAGATTTATGACCAAAAGACATTTTCTTATCGCAGCCGTTCTGCTGCTTTCCGCCTATTCCGCCTTTGCCCAAGGCAACGGCTTGTCGGGCATCAACCAAGCCACCAACATGGTAACGTCCTATTTTGACCCTGCCACGAAACTCATCTACGCCATCGGTGCGGTCGTGGGACTTATCGGCGGGGTAAAGGGCTATTCAAAGTTCTCGTCAGGCGACCCGGACACTTCGAAAACCGCTGCAAGCTGGTTTGGAGCCTGTATCTTCCTTATTGTCGCAGCCACCATTTTAAGAAGTTTCTTCCTCTAAGCCTATGGAGACCTATCCCATCAACAAGGGGATCGGTCGTTCGGTAGAGTTTCAGGGACTCAAAAGCCAATACCTGTTCATCTTCGCAGGAGGGCTGCTCGCCCTCTTCGTGCTGTTTGTCATCCTCTACATGGCGGGTGTCAATCAATGGATTTGTATCGGATTCGGAGGTACTGCCGCAGCCATCTTGGTGTGGCAGACCTTCTCCCTGAACAGGAAGTATGGGGAACACGGCCTGATGAAGCGTTCCGCGCTGCACAGCCATCCCCGTTACCTCATCAACCGACGACGCATTCCCCGTCTGCTACGGTACAAGGAGCTGCCAAGACGAAAGAGAAGAGAACGTAAAAGAACAAACAAAGGAAAGGAGGACAAAGAATGAGAAACGTACTGAAAGCCACCACGCTGGAAAACCGCTTCCCGCTGCTTGCCGTCGAAGAGGGCTGCATCATCTCGAAGGACGCCGACATCACGGTCGCTTTCCGTGTGGACTTGCCCGAACTCTATACGGTGACGAGTGCGGAGTATGCCTCTATCCATTCTTCTTGGGTAAAGGCAATCAAGGTGTTGCCGACCTACAGCGTCGTACACAAGCAGGATTGGTTTGTCAAGGAGGGCTACCGTCCGGACTTGCAAAAGGAGGAGATGAGTTTCCTCTCCCGCAGTTTCGAGCGACACTTCAATGAGCGACCGTTCTTGAATCACGCCTGCTATCTGTTCCTGACCAAGACGACCAAGAACCGCAACCGGCAGCAAAGCAACTTCTCCACCCTCTGCCGAGGACATATCATCCCCAAGGAGGTACGGGACAAGGATACTGCCCGCAAGTTCCTCGAAGCGACCGAGCAATTCGAGCGGATTATGAACGAAAGCGGTTTTATTCGCCTCTCTCGCCTAACGGACGAGGAGATTATCGGGACGGCGGAGACACCGGGACTGATTGAGAAGTATTTCTCGCTGTCCCTCTCCGACACGACGGTTTTGGAGGACATCGACCTCAAAGCCGACCAAATGCGTATCGGTGATAAGCGACTCTGCCTGCATACCCTTTCCGATACGGAAGACCTGCCCGGGCTGGTAGGCACGGATATGCGCTATGAGCGTTTATCCACTGACCGCAGCGACTGCCGCCTTTCCTTTGCCGCACCCGTGGGACTGTTGCTGCCGTGCAGCCATATCTACAACCAGTATGTGCTCATTGACGACAGTGCGGAGAACCTGCAACGCTTTGAGAAGAATGCACGGAACATGTACTCGCTCTCCCGCTACAGCCGAAGCAACCAGATCAATAAGCAGTGGATAGACGAGTATCTGAATGAGGCGCACAGCTTTGGGCTTACCTCCGTCCGCTGCCACTGCAACGTGCTGGCATGGAGCGAGGACGGCGAGGAACTCCGATGTATCCGCAACGACGTGGGCAGCCAGCTTGCCTTGATGGAGTGCAAGCCACGGCACAACACCGTGGACGTGCCTACGCTCTTTTGGGCAGGCATCCCGGGCAATGAAGCCGACTTCCCCGCCGAAGAGAGTTTCTACACCTTCATCGAACAGGCGGTCTGCTTCTTCAACGAGGAGACCAACTACCAAGATTCGCTCTCACCGTTCGGCATCAAGATGGCAGACCGCAGCGGCAAGCCGATTCACCTTGACATCTCCGACCTGCCGATGAAGAAAGGCATCATCACGAACCGTAACAAGTTCATCTTGGGACCCTCGGGCAGCGGTAAGTCGTTTTTCACCAACCATCTCTTGAGGCAGTACTGGGAACAGAATACCCATATCGTCTTAGTGGACACGGGAAACAGCTATCAGGGGCTGTGCGAGATGATACGCCACAAGACGCAGGGTGAGGACGGGGTCTATTTCACCTACACGGACGAAAGCCCCATCAGCTTCAACCCGTTCTATACACCGGACAAGGTGTTCGACGTGGAGAAGCGCGAGAGCATCAAGACATTGCTGCTGACCCTTTGGAAGAAGGATAACGAACCTGCCACACGCTCGGAGGAGGTCGCCCTCTCCAATGCCGTGTCGCTCTTTATCGAACGTATCAAGACGGACGACGGCATCGTACCCTCATTCAACAGCTTTTATGAGTTTCTCACTACCGATTATGCGACTTTGCTCCATGATAAGAAGGTCAGGGAAAAGGATTTTGACTTGGCTAATTTTCTCAACGTGCTGGAGCCGTACTATAAGGGTGGAGAATACGACTATCTATTGAACTCGGACAAGCAGCTCGATCTCTTGAACGCCCGCTTTATCGTCTTCGAAATCGACGCGATAAAGGATCATCCCATCCTTTTCCCCATCACGACCATCATCATTATGGAACTCTTCATCAACAAGATGCGACGGCTGAAGGGAATACGGAAAGTCATCCTTATCGAGGAGGCTTGGAAGGCGATTGCGTCCGCAAATATGGCGGGATATATAAAATACCTCTACAAAACGGTAAGAAAATTCTTCGGCGAGGCGGTCGTGGTTACACAGGAGGTGGACGACATCATCCAGTCGCCCATTGTCAAGGAAAGTATCATCAACAATTCCGACTGCAAGATACTGCTTGACCAGCGCAAGTACATGAACAAGTTCGATCAGATACAGGAACTCTTGGGACTGACGGACAAGGAACGGGGGCAGATACTCTCCATCAACCAGAGCAACGATGCCACAAGGTTATACAAGGAGGTGTGGATTGGGCTGGGTGGCGTACAGTCCGCCGTCTATGCCACGGAAGTGTCGAAAGCCGAATACCTCACCTACACGACGGAAGAGACGGAGAAGATGCGTGTGCTTGCCAGAGCCGAGCAACTTGGCGGCAACATGGAGCTTGCCGTCAGGCAACTTGCCGAAGAGAATTAGACAACAATAACATTCACTAAAATCCAAAGTAAAATGAGAAAGAAAATTTTAATGCTTATGGCGTGCGGTTGTCTCATGGCAGGTAGCGCACACGCCCAGTGGGTGGTCACAGACCCCACCAACCTTGCACAGAGCATCATCAACACCACCAAGGAAATCGTGCAGACCTCCAAGACGGTCAAGAACACGCTCGACAACTTCAAGGAGGTGGAGAAGCTCTACAATGAGAGCAAGAAGTACTACGATGCCCTGAAAAAGGTGAACGACCTCGTTCGTGATGCCCAAAGGGTAAAGGAGACCATTCTGATGGTCGGGGAAATCTCCGACATCTATGTGAACAACTACAAGAAGATGCTCTCCGACCCGAACTTCCGACCGGAGGAACTGATAGCCATTGCCAACGGCTATACCAAACTGCTCGGAGAGAGCAACAACCTGCTCAAGGAACTGAAACAGGTGGTGAACATCACCACACTGAAGATGACCGACAAGGAGCGTATGGACGTGGTGGACCACTGCTACAAGGAGGTGAGGGACTACCGCAACCTCGTGCGCTACTACACCAACAAGAACATCTCCGTGAGTTACCTCAGAGCCAAGGCGAAGAAGGATGCGGACAGGGTACTTGACCTGTACGGGACGGACAACGAAAGATACTGGTAGCCATGGGAGCGGAATTTGACAATCTGCATCAGGTGCTCCGTTCGCTTTATACGGAGATGATGCCCATGTGCGGCGACATGATTGCCGTTGCAAAGGGAATTGCGGGCTTGGGTGCTCTCTTCTATGTGGCACTCAGGATATGGCAGACGCTTGCCCGTGCCGAGCCTATCGACGTCTATCCACTGCTCCGTCCGTTCGCTCTCGGTCTCTGCATTCTCTTTTTCCCGATGGTCTTGGACACCATCAACGGTGTGCTCAGTCCCGTCGTGCAGGGAACGCACAAGATGATGGAGACGCAAACCTTCAAGATGGACGAGTACCGCAAGATGCGGGACAAGATAGAGTATGAGTCAATGGTGCGTGACCCGGAGACCGCCTACTTGGTGAGCAACGAGGAGTTCGATAAAAAAATAGATGAACTCGGTCTTTCGCCTTCGGATATGGCAACGATGGCAGGGATGTATGTGGAACGCAGTATGTACAACTTCAAAAAATGGTTCCGTAATATGGTGCGGGAGTTTTTGGAACTGCTCTTCGCCGCTTCCGCCCTGCTCATCGACACGCTCAGGACTTTCTTCCTGATTGTCCTCTCCATCTTGGGACCGATAGCCTTCGCCATCTCCGTATGGGACGGTTTTCAGAGTACCCTCACGCAATGGATTACGAGGTATGTCTCCATCTATTTCTGGCTGCCCGTGGCGGACTTGTTCAGTTCGATGCTGGCAAAAATCCAGGAACTGATGCTCAAGCACGACATCACACAGTTACAGAACGACCCGACCTATTCCATAGATGCCTCGAACGGTGTGTATTTGGTCTTTATGATCATCGGTATCATCGGCTACTTTACCGTTCCCACCGTTGCCGGTTGGATTATCCAAGCGGGAGGTGCAGGGAACTATGGCAAGAACGTGGGACTTGCTGCTTCAAAGGGTGCAGGTATCGCAGGTGCCGTGGGTGGAGCCGTCGGCGGTTTCGCCGGAGGACACGCACGAAATGCGATGAACTATGCGGGTAGCAAGGGCAAGGAGATTGCCGGGAAGTTATTTCATCGGGGAGGAAACAAATCCTCCGAACCATCGGAACAAAATTAAAAAGCTATGGAATTTAAGTCATTAAAGAATATCGAAACGAGTTTCAGGCAGATACGCCTCTTTACCTTGGTCGTCATCTGCCTGTGTGCTACCCTTGCGGGCTATTCGGTATGGAGTGCCTACTCCTTTGCCGAAGCCCAGAGGCAGAAAATATATGTATTGGATGGCGGTAAGTCGCTGATGCTCGCCCTGTCGCAGGATCTGTCGCAGAATAGACCCGCGGAAGCCAAGGAGCATATCCGCCGCTTCCACGAACTGTTCTTCACGCTTTCACCAGACAAGAATGCGATTGAAAGCAATATCTCCCGTGCATTGCTCTTGGCGGACAAGAGTGCCTACAACTATTATCGGGATTTCTCAGAGAAGGGATATTACAACCGTATCATTGCGGGCAACATCAACCAAGTCGTGCAGGTGGACAGCGTGGTATGCAACTTCAACCGCTATCCGTATTCCGCAAGGACGTATGCCCGACAGTTGATTATCCGTGCCAGCAACGTCACGGAACGCAGCCTCGTTACGGAGTGCCGCCTGCTGAACACGAACCGAAGCGACGACAACCCGAACGGTTTTAACATCGAGGGATTTGAGATTTTGGAGAACAAGGACATCAGTACCCGTAAGCGATGAAAAAGAAAAGTCTGTTCCGAATGATGCAGGAGGGAGCGGAGGCAAGGCTCCGCCGCCTGTGCGGACGCATCCCCGCTCATTTGAGGCTGTATGTCGTCCTGACGATGCTTCTCTTTTTCGCCATACTTGCCAACTATGTTTTCTTCAACGGTTTGTACCGTATCTTCTCAGACGGAGACTCCGAGGAGGAAACGTTACCGGCAATCGAGCATATCGAAACCCCTGAAGTAAGGCGGCTCTATCCCAACGACAGTATCAACCTATTAAAGTATTACGATTATGTACCCATTCAAAAGAAAGACAGCCTCCAATACGAGCACCTCGCCTGAACTGACGGAGGAAGAAAAACAAAGGCGAAAGAAGTTTGTCATTTACCCGCTGATGTTCCTGCTTTTTGCAGGCTGTATGTGGCTCATCTTTGCCCCATCGAAGAAAGAGGAGGAGCAGGACAGCCAAGGTTTCAATACGGAAATGCCGGATCCGCAAGCCTCGGAACTCATCGGCGATAAGAAGAAAGCCTACGAAAAGGAGATGATGGAACAGAAGGAACAGGAACGAAGCCGTGCCATGCAAAGCCTCAGTTCCATGTTCGGGGAGATGACAGGAGGACAACCGGTGCAGAGTTCCGAAGAGTTGGCATTGAAGACGGATTTGTCGGAAAGAGATAACGGTTTCGGCTCTCGTACCACTGCTCCACAAGAGGGATTCCATGCTTCGGCTTCCGCTTACCAAGACATCAACCGCACGCTCGGCAGTTTCTATGAAGCACCAAGAGAAGACCCGGAAAAAGAGGAAATGCGTACCCGTTTGAAGGAGTTGGAAAGTCGTATGAGTGCCGAGCAGCAGTCGCCCGCTATAACCGTGAACGACCAGATGGCACTGCTCGAAAAATCCTATCAACTGGCAGCCAAGTATATGCCCGCAGGAGGTAATGGACAATCTGCTTCGGTGACACATACCTCGGGGAATGAGACGGCTTCCGAAAGGAAAGCGGTCTCTTCCGGTCGCAATGGAAAGGCAATGGCGTTTCCTGTCAGGCAGGTGAGCGGTCAAGTGGTGTCGGCTCTGGCACAGCCGATGAGCGACTCGACTTTCCGCTCCGAATATGTCAAGGAGAGGAACTATATGTTTCAAACGGCTATCGGGACAATCTCGCAGACGGAGAGAAACACCATATCAGCCTGTGTGTATAACAATCAGACGGTTATGGATGGGCAGACGGTGCGTTTCCGTCTCTTGGAGCCGATGTTGGTATCGGGCAGGGAGATTCCACGCAATGCCCTTGTCGTGGGAACGGCAAAGTTGCAGGGCGAACGACTCTCCATTGTCATTTCCTCATTGGAGTATCGGGGAAGCATCATTCCCGTGGAGCTGTCGGTCTATGACACGGACGGACAGGCAGGGATATTCATTCCCGGCTCGATGGAACGCAGTGCCGCCAAGGAAATCGTTGCGGGTATGGGGACATCCGTAGGCAGCAGCGTGAACATCTCCACTGATGCAAAAGCACAGCTTGCCTCCGACCTCGGCAAGGGGCTGATACAGGGAACAAGCCAATACTTTGCAAAGAAGATGCGTACCGTCAAGGTGCATCTGAAGGCAGGTTATAAGGTGCTACTCTATCAGCCAGAGAACAAGTAAATCACAATTATTATTCACCACTTTAATCCAAAGTAAAATGAAAAGAACAGTTTTAGCCATCGCCCTGATGCTGGGCGTAGTCTGTGCGAACGCACAGGAAACAACTTCAAGCGGAGACCTCTATGAGGGACTGACACGTAAAATCGCCTTTGAGCGCATGATACCGCCTCACGGGTTGGAAATCACCTACGATAAGACGGTGCACATCATCTTCCCCTCCGCCGTTCGCTATGTGGATTTGGGTTCGCCCAACCTCATTGCGGGTAAGGCGGACGGAGCGGAGAACGTCATCCGTGTGAAAGCGACGGTCAAGAACTTCCGGGAGGAGACGAATATGAGCGTCATCACGGAGGACGGTGCGTTTTACACCTTTAATGTCAAGTATGCCGACGAGCCGCTGCTCTTGAACGTGGAGATGACGGACTTTATTCATGACGGTGCGAGCGTAAACCGCCCAAACAATGCGATGGAGGTCTATCTGAAGGAACTTGGCAGCGAGAGTCCGATGCTGGTAAGGCTCATCATGAAGTCCATCCATAAGGAGAATAGGCGTACCGTCAAGCACATCGGCAGCAAGGCGTTTGGCATTCAATATTTGCTTCGAGGTCTGTACTCGCACAACGGGTTACTGTACTTCCACACCGAACTGCGCAACAAATCCAACGTTCCGTTCGACATCGACTTCATCACGTTCAAAATCGTGGATAAGAAGGTTGCCAAGCAGACCGCCATGCAGGAGCAGGTACTGCTTCCGCTGCGTGCCTACAACTATGTTACCTGTGTGGCGGGACAGAAGAGCGGTCGCACGGTGTTCACGCTTCAGAAGTTCACCATCCCCGATGACAAGCAGCTCATTGTGGAGATGCACGAGAAAAACGGTGGGCGACATCAGTCCTTCATCGTGGAGAACGAAGACCTTGTGCGTGCAGGGGAGATTGACGAACTCAGAGTGAAGTAATATGAGAAAGTCTCTATTTTCCATATTTATCGTGATGCTTGCCCTCTTTGCAGGGCAGGCACACGCCCAACGCTGTCTGCCCAAAATGAAGGGCATACGCCTGACCGCAGGCATGGCGGACGGCTTTTATGCCAAGTCTGCCAGCAACAACACAGGCTATATGTTCGGGGCTTCGCTTGCCACCTACACTAAAGGCGGACATCAATGGGTGCTTGGGGCGGAGTATCTCTGCAGATACCACCCTTATCGGGATAGCCGTATCCCTACGGAGCAGTTCACGGGCGAGGGAGGTTTCTTCTGTAATATGCTGTCCGACGGGAGCAAGACCTTCTTCCTCTCCGCAGGCGTTTCTGCCTTGGCGGGATATGAGACGGTCAATGGTGGAAAGAAACTGCTCTTTGACGGCTCGACGCTACGAAATAAGGACGGCTTTCTTTATGGTGGTGCCGTTACCTTGCAGGCGGAGACTTATCTGACGGACAGATTGGTGTTATTGTTCTATGGCAGGGAGTGTTGTCTGTGGGGTGGCTCTACGGAGCGTTTCCATGCCCAGTACGGTGTCGGACTGAAAATCATGCTGGACTGATGGACGTGCGACAAATGAGAAAAATCCCCATTGCGGACTTCCTGAACGCAATGGGGATTCAGCCAAAAAAGCAGAAAGGTGGCATTCTCTGGTACAATGCTCCTTACCGCACGGAACGGACACCCTCGTTCAAGGTCGATACGAATAAAAATGTATGGTTCGACTTTGGAATCGGCAAAGGGGGCGACATTTTCGACTTAGCAGGAGAGTTTATCGGAAGCGGTGACTTCCTCCTGCGGGCGGCTTTCATTGCAAAGAGTGGAACGTGTCCGCCACTTGCTTTGGAACAACCGCAAAGAAGCGAAAGGAAAGGACTTGTCTTCGAGGATATTTGGGTGCGACCATTGCAGAATCCCAGACTGCTGGGTTATCTGGAAGAACGGGGAATCAATGCCCACGTTGCCATACCCAACTGCGAGGAGGTTCGATACCGGGTGCATGGCAAACGGTACTATGCCATCGGCTTTCGTAATGAGGCAGGAGGAATGGAATTGCGTAATCGCTTCTTCAAGGGCTGCATCCCTCCGAAGGATATTTCACTGAAGCGTAACGGTTCGGACGTGTGTGCCGTATTCGAGGGCTTTATGGATTACCTCTCCGCTATGCAAATGGGCATCATCGCTTCGGACTGGCTTGTGCTTAATTCCGTCTCCAACGTGGAAAAAGCGGAGAAAGCCTTGCAGGGCTATGAAAGGATAGAATGCTTCCTCGACAATGACGAGGCAGGGAGAAGGACTTTTCAGAGATTGCATGGCTGTTTCGGGGAGAAGGTCATCGACCGTTCTGCCCTATATGCCAAACATAAGGATTTGAATGACTACCTGCTGTCTCAAAGGCGGGTGTGAGTGTATAATATAAAATGTAACAAACAATGAAGAAGAAAATATTGAATACAATTTGGGTAATGGGGGTACTCTCCATTGCTGTGTTTTGTTTATCTGCTTGTAATCACGAGCTGGATATTCAGCAGGCGTATCCGTTCACGGTAGAGACAATGCCGGTGCAGAAGCATATCGCCAAGGGACAGACGGCGGAAATACGCTGCACGCTCAAACGGCAGGGGCGATTTGAAGATGCACGCTATACCATCCGTTATTTCCAACCCGATGGTAGGGGGAGATTGAAGATGGATAACGGTATGGTCTTCAAGCCCAAAGACCGTTATCCGCTCACGAAAGAAGAGTTCAGGCTATACTATACTTCCGCATCCACAGACCAACAGACAATAGATGTGTATGTGGAGGACAACTTCGGGCAGACGGCAAAGCTCTCGTTTGAGTTCAACAGTCAGAAGAACGAGGAAAAGGAGAAGAAGGATGAGGATAGGAAGTAAACTTGTCGTCTTGTGCCTTGTCTGCCTTTCCTGCTTACGGCTTTCGGCTCAGGACAGAAGAAATGTACTTCTCTCGTTGCCGCCCTTTGAGCGTGCCGTTGTCTGCATCAAGCATTTTGAGGGCTTACACGGGTTCAAAGATGCTCCCTATGTCGGATACGGGCATCAGCTCTTGCCGGGCGAACATTTCACGGCAGCGATGACGGAACGGCAGGCGGACTCGCTGCTCCGGTCAGACCTGATGAAGCGTCTGATGATGTTCAAGGACTACGGCAAGGATGCTTTGTTGCTTGCCGTTCTGTCCTACAATGTTGGAGCGGGTAGGTTGCTGGGATACGGGAAGTATCCCAAGAGCCGACTGCTACGAAAGATAGAGTCGGGCGACAGGGATTTCTACCGTGAATTTGTCTCTTTTTGCCAATACAAAGGCAAAGTTCTGCGAGGACTTGTCAAACGGCGAAAGGTGGAGTTTGCCCTGTTTTATATACCTTGATTATCAAATACGCCTCTTGCGACATTTTTATGTTCTGCAAGGGGCGTTTTTTCGCCGTTTTATTCGCCTTTCTCGTTATGAATGAGTACCTTTGCGAAAGGTAATATTAATATAGAAAAATCATGAACAGAGGATCGGAATGGAGAATTTGGGACTTGCATGTCCATACTCCTTTTTCTTTGGAGCATAATTATAAGTGCTCTCCTGATGAAGATATATGGGAGAAGTATATAGATGCTTTAGAGCATCTTCCCGATGATATAAAAGTTCTTGGTATCAATGACTATCTTTTTATTGATGGTTATCGTAAAATTCTTGATTATAAAGAACAAGGTAGGCTGCAAAATATAGAGTTGATACTACCTGTTGTCGAGTTTAGGTTATCAAAGTTCTGTGGAAATAAGAAGTTTAAAAGAATAAACTACCATGTCATTTTTTCTAATGAACTAACCCCTGATCAAATTCAGCAGCAATTCTTGAATGCTCTCACTGCGCATTATACATTAAGTCCAGACTGTACTCAACAGTGGGGTGGAGTTATTTCAATAGAAAGTATTCAAGATTTAGGAGAACGGATTATAGCCTCTGTACCAGAAAATGAACACCAACACTATGGAAGTCCATTAAGAGAAGGATTTAATAATCTCAATCTTGAGACGTCTGTCATTAAAAATGCTTTATCAAATGCCAATCAGATATTTGAGGGCAAATTCATGACAGCTATTGGTAAAACAGAATGGGAAGATTTCAAATGGAACGATAATTCTATAGCAGAAAAAAAGAGTATCATTAATGATGTTGATATAGTATTTACCGCAGCCGAGGATATCGAAGCATACAATAAATCAAAAGAAAAACTACATGAACAAGGTGTAAATGATTTGCTATTAGATTGTAGTGATGCCCATTCTTTTGCAGACCAGATTGAGCTAAAGGATAGATTGGGAAATTGTAAAACTTGGATTAAGGCTGATACTACATTCGAAGGACTAAAACAGATTCTGTTTGAACCAGAGGATAGAGTGAAGATTCAAATAACCAAACCTGACGAGAAGAATATTTATCAGGTAATTGATAGTATAACATTAAAAGAGGATGATTTTTGGGATGGGAAAATTTTTCTCAATCCTAACTTAAATACTATCATAGGAGGACGTTCTACAGGGAAATCATCATTACTTAAAGCAATAGCTGCTAAGCATGGAAATAAAGAAGTTGGAGAAGGTGATTTTATTAGACAACATCTTGATGGGGTTTCTATCAGATGGCAGGATGGAAATAATCAACTCGGTCGTGAAATAGAATATTTCCGACAAAGTTACATGCACGAGATTGCTTTTGACTCAGAAAAGACGAATAAAATAGTAGAAGACATAATAAAGAGCAAAGATGAAAATAGAATTTTAGAGAATTATTATACTCATCTTACAGATGTTTCTAAAAGTGTAACGGATGGAGTTTTCTATGTTTTTCAACTGCAAAAAGAGATTGATTCTCTAAAAAAGAGTTTATCAGAAAAAGGTAATAGGGATGGTGTTCAACAACAATTGCAACTATTGAAAACAAAAGCATCTACTCTGCAAAAAGATGGAGCATTAACACAAGAAGAAAGAGTTTCATTTGATGCTTATGTATATCAAATTCAAGAAAAGAAGAAACTTATTGCTGCGGCAGATAACGACCTTGAGTTGTTGAATAGATTAAAAAATCTCACTCCATTCGATTCTTCCTTTGAGAAAAAATGGGATTTTGATAAATTATCTTTTGGGTTGAATCAGTATGAAGTAGATCGTCTGTTTAATGGTTTGAAAGTAAGAACTGAAATGGAATGGACAGAGATCGTCCAAAAAATCATAGAAGATACCTCTAAAGCAAAAGACCAAATAGCCACGGAGATACAAACAATAATAGCTTCTGATATCTACAAAAAAGGATTACGGATATTTGAGGACAATAAGGAATTAAAAGATATTAATAGCAAAATACAAGAAGAAGAAAGAAAGCTTACTGCAATTGATGAGATACAGAAAAAGCTTGAGCAAGCAAGGCTACAACGAGAAGAATCAATCCGTAAAGTCATTGACAATCATTGCTCTTATAAAATAAGCGCAAATGATATTTGTAATAACTTAGCCATCACTTATGATAAACTTGATATTCGTGTAAAACTCACTTTTCACAAGCAAGAAATGCGAGTCTTTTTGGAGACCAGACTAAATCAAAGAGGTTATGAACGTCAAGAATATCTACAAGAATTGCTAAATAAATATGATGAAGATAACAAAGCAATTAGTTTGGACTTCTTTAAGAATCTTCTTTCAGAGAAAGTGCTTCTGAAGAATGGATATGAAGCATTAAATGTTGTAACAGAATTTCTTACCCACAGTTGGTATAGCCTTGATTATAGCTTGACTTATCAAGGGGATAATTTTGTTAATATGTCAGAGGGAAAACAAGCTTTTGTTATCCTGAAACTACTTTTGGATTTTAGTGATAAGAAATGCCCAATACTCATAGACCAACCAGAGGATAGTCTTGATAATCGCGCGATTTATCATGAATTAGTAGCATACATCAAACGGAAAAAGAAAGAGCGACAAATAATATTGGTGACGCACAATTCCAATGTTGTGGTAAGTGCAGACGCAGAAAATGTAATTGTAGCTAATCAAGAAGGTGCGGATACGCCCAACTTAGGAGGTTTGAAATTTCAATATATCAACGGATCTTTGGAAGACACCAAGCAAAGAGACGAAAATGCTGAGTATATATTATCTTCACAAGGTATCCGTGAACACATATGTGATATTTTGGAAGGAGGGCGTGTTGCTTTTGAGAAACGTGAACAAAAATACGGCTTTAGAAGATAGAACAATATTTGGATGGGCTTTTTGTTACTTTTGAGCCGTCTCAACTCACTGTCAAAAGTAACGAGGTGTTTTTTATTGGGGTTTCTTTGCTCCTTTCTTTATCTGCTTAGGCTCACGAAAGAAAGGAGCGATTGGCAAATCTGCCGACCGCATTACTTCATCTGTTCTTCTTGAATGGTTATCCGTCCCGTCCTGACTTCAGGGTGGGTGGAGAAAGCCCAATTCACCTCTTCATCGGGTAAGGTGCTGTGAATATTCCCACCCATTACCAATCCGCAATTCTGAATGACCTTTTGCTGTGCGTCCTCCCTGCTTTCGGCAACAACCTCAAACACTCCCTCGAAAATGTACTGCGTCCGTACTCTATAAACTTTCTTCTTCATATTCTCAAAACTCAACTTTTAATAATCTGTGTTCCATCGGCTCACCATTCGATAACCTGCGGTGGGTAAGCCAAAAATGATGTGTGCCATAACCATAGGCAAAGAACTTGTCAAGTTCCGTTTCTTCGGCTATCCGCTTGACGGCAGCTCTCAGTTCCTCTTCATTGACGGATAAAGTAATGGCATTGATTACCCTTATAAGGATATGGGGTATCTCGTCCGCCCAATTACATACGATGCTTTCAATTTCTGCTTTCATATCTGTGATATTTTGGTGATTGTTGCTTATGCTGTCGCTCTCATTCTCTGTCTTATCAATTTGCGGTTGGCATTCACGAGGCTTACGATTTGGTCGTGGTACTCTGTGTTTTGATTACAAACGCCACGACTTTGCACAACTTTGAGCGTGTCCAAATTAACCTCAATCGTTTCTATCCGTTTGCCCTCAATGGTTGCCGAAAGGATAAGCGAGTTTTCTTTGAGATAGTAGGCACTATCAAATACGCAATGGTGCATTGCCACCCCCTCCTCCAAATGTTCCTGCACACTCTCCAATACGTGGACTTGGATTGTGCCGTTTGTGAAGCAAAGACCGAAGAACTTGGATTTGAGTTCTTGAAAACGCTCC
This sequence comes from Prevotella sp. DNF00663, assembly GCF_001553265.1. Taxonomy (GTDB): domain Bacteria; phylum Bacteroidota; class Bacteroidia; order Bacteroidales; family Bacteroidaceae; genus Prevotella. The sequence continues at coordinate 54,579 of NZ_KQ960649.1, forward strand.
TCGTCCTCCATCGCCTTCCTGCGTTTCCTCTCTATTTCCTCCTTTTCTCTCTGTTTGCGAAGCTCGTTTTGCCTGCGGTCGTGTTCCCGATATAGGTCGGTGGGGCAAACATACTTCGGGCTGTGTGTGTCCTTGCCCAACCTGCGGAGCATATCCACATAGTCACACCATATAGAAATGTCCTCTATGTCATAGCCGTTTCGAGTGGCAACCTTATAGGACTGCCAACAAGTGTCAAATGTCCTTGAATTGTAGAGGAAGTATTTCAAATGCTCGGCTCTGCCTGCTTTCAGCAAGGTTTCCGCCCGACTGTCGGATAATATAGCGGGGATAAGGATTGTCGGGGCAATGCCGTGAAAATCGTCCTCAAATCCATTCCTGCGGAGTGTGTCCATAACCTTGAATTTGGGATATATCGGTGAGTACGATATATGACGGTAGGCTTCGTTATCGTTGCGTACTGCCATTGGCGAACAGAAAGAAAAGGTGTCAATGTATCTGCCTAATGTTCGTTGAACGGCTATCACTGATTGCCGTCCTTGTGCGTTCCACCAATATTGACCAATTTCAAGGGTATATGATGAAGCCTTGCAACCTTTCTCCATTTCCACAGAAAGAAGAAACATTCTTAGTACTTGGTACTCTCCGCAAGCGGTAAGTATCGTAAAGTATTGCTTCTGCCTAATCTTGCGTTCAAAGGTTTCCTTGACCTGCAACCTTGCCCCGCAATGGGGGCAGGTGCAAGTGTCCGTTGGCTTTTCCATTGTCCAACTATGCCCACAATCCATACACGTT
>NZ_KQ960649.1:55473-58558 GCF_001553265.1 Prevotella sp. DNF00663
CTCTGTGTCTTGGTTATCGGGCGAAGGTGCTTGCTCTCGGCAAGGACAGCCTTCTCATATCTGTTTCTTGGTTTCATTTTCTATCCTCCTTGTTTTATTCGTTGCGAAATACATAACCGTCCTTATACCAAAAGTCTGTGTCAAAAAGGTCATCGGCATATTTGGAGAAGTCGAAGTAACTCAGTGCAAAATCGGATAAATCGTTCTTCATTTTCACAATTTCCTCCGCAAAATCCTCCCTGCTTGCATAACTGCCCATATAGGCGGATTGAAAAGCCTTTACAAGGCTGTATGCGTCTTGGGTGATATGGGCATTGTTGCCGTCCGCCCATTCCCAAAAGGCTTCTTTCTCCGTGTCATTCAATCTGTCCAACTCGTCCCGAAGTTCAAAGAAGTTTTCATCCAAATGACCTTCGTTTATCAGACCATCGGGGATTTCCTCCCACGCTTGGAACATATATTCGGGTTCTTCCTCATCCTCGTGTATCTCGGCACAACGCTCCATAAAGTCGTCCAAATCGTAGAAGTCCGAAAGTTCCACCCATTCTCCCTGCAATGAGCCGTTGTTGTACTTGGCATAAGTGCCTACATAGATGCGTGCTTCGCTTAAATCCATTGTTTCCATTTTCCTTTCGTTGTTTAAGGGATTAAAACTCGAATAGTGAGGGTTGTGATACGATTTCCGTTGTCTCGGCTTTCTTTGGTCTTGCGTTACGGCTTTTTATTTTGGAGAGTTCTTCACGTTGGTATTGCTCTACGGCTCTCTGTCTGGCTTCCGCCTTCTCCTCATCCGTGAGTTCGATGGTGTGGTTTACCACCACTTTGCAGGAATTAGGCTTGCCTACCTCTATGTCGTCCTCGTCATAGTAATGCACTGCCATAGAGTAGATTTCATCGTCCGAAAATCCCGAATAACCGCTTTTCTGTACCTCGCTGAGGATATAGGTTACACACTCGTCTATGTTCTTGTTTTCCTTGCGGAAACTCTCCGCAAAGAGTTCATCGTATGATGCTCGGTTCTCCAAATAACATTGGATTACGCTCTTGAAATGCTCTGTACCTTTCATTGTCTTTTATGTTTTAATCAGTTGAATAATGTTCCGTCTGATAGGAACTCATAATTGTTAGCTTCGCAACTTTCGGCAAAGGCTTCCTCGCTGAATTGATATTCCATATCGTCCCTGCAAGCCTTGAAAAATCCGTTCAAACACTTGTCCATAAGTTCGTATAGGGTGGTATCATTGGGGGCTTTCAGAAAAACGTATATGGGTTTCAAGATTTCATAGTCTATGCAGTAGCCCGTCAGCACACAATCGTCCGAAACAAACACACGGCTCTTGCGTTTCTTCTTGTAGTTTCCACTCCAATAAGTCTTGGGTGGATACAAGTCGTTCCAATAGTTATTGACAAGGTATTTCAGAAGTCTTGTCCCTTTCATATTGTCTTCCTCCTCGCTGTAATGGGAAGTGAAACTATAGGTGTAGGTACAACTGTCGTATGACCATCTGTCCGCCTTGATATTGAAAATCCGTTCAAAGGCTTGCAATGTGGCTCGGTTCTCTCTGTCCCAAGTATAGTCGCAATGTTCCGCCCAATGGCTGTGTGCCTTTGCTTGTGCCTCCCTTGTCAGTTCGTGGAGGTTATATACCTCGTATGTTCTTGTTTCCGTTCTCATATCTGTTCAGTGTTATCGGGTTTATTGTTGATGATGTCTTCTCCATTGTTTGCAAAGACCTCGATAGTCGGCTGTCCTCCGTTTTCCTCTACGGATAGGCTTTCGGAGGTGTCATACAAGGTTTCTCCGTCTGTGATGATGATATTCTCATCGTCCTCAAAGCAAAGCACGTCCTCTCCCTGCCACGACTTGACAAGGGCAACGGCTTCTTCGTAACTCTCGGCTTTTACATCAAAGTGGGTGCGTTCCCAACAAGTAACCTTTCTGTCTTGATAAAAATTGAATTTTTCCATTATTCTTACTTTTAGATGGTTGCTAAAATGATTTCTTGGATATGAATGGGTTCGACCTCTGAAAAGAGATAGAGGATAAATTCCTTTCTGTCCTTCCGATTAAGTTCCTTGAATAATTCCCCAAAGGCGGAGATATTTCCGTTGAGGTAAACCGATACCATATACTCGAAGATGTTGTCCACCTCATAGTATCTGCATTGCTGTGCGATTGTCTTGCTTCTTCTTTTCATATATCTGCCTGTTTAAGAAATGAGTAACCAAAGTATTGCTCCGATGATGAGGGCATAAGTCAGAATGTACACTGCGATAGCCAAAGCAATGGTAAGGAGTAACCGAATGAGGAATTTTCCTGCACATATCCCTGCCAGCCAAAGCCAGATGCTTCCGCCACAAAGGAGAGAGCCTGCGAGTGCAAGTGCCACCCAAATTGATATTTTGTATCTCAGTTTCATCTTGTCTGATTTTTTTGATTTTAGGCGGATTCCAGAGGTGAGGGAGTTGAGTTTCAACTTTTTCTTTTTCCCAGCTTCTCGCATATCCGACATTTTTTTTATGCGTCTTTCCGTCGGGTCGGTCGTTTTCGTTTCAGTGGCGTAAAAAGGTAGGGCTTAGGACAAACAAGGTTTTACGGCGAGAATACTACCTGCAATGAAATGGAAGTGTGGAGATTGTCGTCTAAACGGCTTGCCGCCCCGACCTTTTTTGTCCGTAGAAGCCCGGAACTACCTTTGCCGCTGACAACGAACAACCGATCCCGACATGATACACAGGCATAAGTGGAGGATGTGCATGGAAAGAAGCAGGGCGAAAACAAAAAACGCAGTCTTCGGAGACTGCATTTCATCATAAGAATAAAATACACGGAAAACAAAAAGCCGCCCAAACGGACGGCTTTACGAAAATAACTCGGAGAAAATTCTTTTTTCTCACGATATACTCTTATCTTTGCAACAGGTTATTCGAGTTATGCAAAGCGTTGTATATCATTGTTGAAGATAGGTCGCTAAATCATTACCTACTGCATTTCATAACTCATTAGGCTATTGAATGCCAATCATTTGAACCTAAATGATAGATTTTGAGCAAAAAAAAATAATAATCCTCAAATGTAGGCTTA
>NZ_KQ960650.1 GCF_001553265.1 Prevotella sp. DNF00663
GTTTAATTTATAATAGTGTTGCGGAATTAAGGATACCAACAAATTACCTAATAATCAATAAAATTACAGCTATGAGAAAAAAGTACATAAAGCTTTCATGCACTGTGATATATACCGAAATGGATGTTGCTATTTTACAAGATTCGAAAATTCCCCTAAAATCGGGTGAATCTATTCTTCACATCGAAGAAGAAAAACGAGTGGATGATGGAGAAGAGATGGTAGACTGGGGATGAACCTGAATTAGGTGCTCCGTCAAAGTATTACATTTTATTAAAACAACATCATGAAGAAGATAACACTGACAACCAAGAAATATGTGAACAACTGTGCGCTGGCAGTCGCTTTTATGCTCCTGCCAACGGCATGCACTGATGATATCGATAACACCGGAAACAATGGTAGCGAAGCCACACACATCACATTCAACATCCAAGACGCCACGCGTACAGCCGACCAAGCGTTGGCAAAGGCGATGACAAGCCGCGCGACACACATGGAAATGCAGGGACTGAAGCCATCAGACATCACCGTACGCACGTTCGATGGTCACTGCTCAGACGGCAGTACCGTAACCATCGTGGAAGAGACAACCCCTGGATTGCCCTCCGAAATAGACGATGTTCAAGCTACGACCCGAGGTGCTCATGTGTATGTTACAAATGGTGCGTTGAGTAGGCAATTCAAAGCCACAGCCTTCTTTGGCGCAAATTCTGGTTCTTTATCTATGGACGGCAACTTCAAAGATCAGGTTTTCAATGGAAACGGATCACCATTAGAAGGATCGTTGATATGGAAAGGTAGCCAGCCTTGCGGAAAGTTTTACGCCTACGGTCCCAACTTGGACGGATTAGGTAGCCTGCGAGAAGAGGGCGGCAAGAAAAAGATAGACTTTGAGGTGAAAGATATCGTTGGTACACAGTTGGATTTTGTCACCGCTACGTCAGATGTGGTAACTCTTAGCCAAGAGAACAAAAAGGAAAAGAAATGTCCTCCGATAAAGCTGACGTTCAGACATCCGCTTACTGCTTTGCGCTTCAAAATAGGGAAAGACGTATTGGGTGAAGGTAAGAATGACAATATCTCAAGAGTGACCATTGCCAATGTCAAGGCGAAAGGAACATACATCCTACCAGATGAGAGCAACAAATTCGGCACATGGGAACTTTCCAGCGATGATCCAACCTTTTTTGAGCTAGAAAACTACCCTGGTAAATATGGATTCAAAACCGAGAACAATGTGTGCATCGTAGGATCGTCAGAGCATGTGGCGTTTGACGCTAACACCATGTTCATGATTCCACAAGAGGGAAAAATTACCATCAGGATTGAAGTGGGAGGAAAAACCATTACAGGAAAGGTGTCCGCAAACTGGAAGCCTGGCACGACCAAGACGTATAGCTTTTATCGTAAAACGGGAAAAAGCGACTATCACTTCACTGTTAATGGCGGAAAGGTGTTGACCTATGACACAAAGACGCAACCCAAGACGGAAGATGTTCCCTTTACCGTTACAAGCTACCAAACAGGTGACAAGCCATTGGGATGGTCGGTTGAAGGATATGAAGTGTCTACCGATGGCGGCAAGCAATGGAATCCTATCAACGCTTCAGAGGCTGACAACATGATCAAGCTGGATAAAACATCTGGTGCAGGTTCTTACACTACTTCGGGTGAAAAGGTGACGGCAACCGTGTATTGGGATGTCGTTGACGAAGTGGCTGACAGGAACGAAAAATTACAAAACAATCAAGCACAGGGCTCAATTGGAAATCCATACAACCTGGCTACAAAAAATCTTGGGTACAATGTAACTATGGGAGGAAACACCGCCAACTGCTATATCGTTTCCGCCCCTGGCACATACGCCATTCCATTGGTCTATGGCAACGCCATCAAGAACGGACAACCCAATCCAAGCGCTTACGACACCTCTCGCAAATGCTATAAAGACTATCAAGGAAAAGAGATAGCCTCCCCTCATATCATTGGTGGTGCGAAAGCCAAGATTATTTGGCAAGACGGCAAGCAGGTAAGTGACAATCTTGAGATAAAAGAAGACCATCTTGTCTTTACCGTCGATAAAAACAATATAAAGAATGGTAATGCTGTTGTGGCAGTAACCGACAACAAGGGCGTTGTCATGTGGTCGTGGCACCTATGGTTTACGTCTCCAGAAGCATTGGAGACTAAACAATTGGAAAAAGGAACAAACATAATAAAAGTGGTAGCAAAAGAGCCGCTGGGACTTGCATACGTTAAATGGCTGCAAAGCAAGAACAGCAATGGAACGAAAAGAACAGAGGATAGACGCATAAAAATAAAACTCAAGCAAAACGACAACAATGGACAGACCGCCACGGTAGAGATTATCCAAAAGCCTGTTTACTATAGAGAAATAAACACCACCTCTTATCAATTTGGTAGAAAAGACCCAATGCCTAATATTGATGTGACTGGATTTAAAATAGAAGCTGCCGAAGCAGATGGCAAACGAATACAAGACCTTATCCAAAATCCTGGTACTTTCTATACGGGAGAGCATCTCTATTCAGAGTTCAACAACGGAGAGACCTATTCGCTTTGGGCAACCAACACAACGTTGCAGAATCACGATTTGACAAATACAAAAAAGTCAATTTACGACCCATGTCCAGTAGGATTTAAGGTTTTGCCAGTGGCTTACATTCCTATTTTCACCAATAACGGCATCTATACGAAAGGAGATTGGGACGCTGGCAGGTGGATACAGAAAAATATGCAGAACTACTATCTTTTGTTTGCACCAGCAGGTCGCAATCATCGGACAGGACAGGTAGAGGATGCAGGAAAACTTGGGCTCTATTGGGCAGCGTGCGTAAATAAAGAAGCGAACTTAAGCGGTTTGGTGTTCTCGCCATCATCACCCTCTACTAAAGACATCTCCAGTGCGCTTGGAGCAGGCATAGCATTTAACAACAGTTGTGGTATATTGCCTATTGCGGAGTAGTCATAATGGGGCAAGTGGAAATATAATCACCGCTTGCTGATAAACACTTTCGGGATATTCTATAAATTAACTTATTATTAATCAGTTAAGGTAGGTTCTATTAATATATGAATTAATAGAACCTACCAATATTGTTTTGAAGTAGAAAAATCGCCTTGCATGAATCTCTGCAACACGTCGCAGCGTGTGATAATTGGGTCTAAGAAGAGCGTACTTTGTCGATAGAAGTCAGCCAACTGCGTGTAAGCGTCGTGCAGGTCGGGATATTTGAAGACACTTTCTATACCCTCCCAAAAGTAATTAGGCGATTGGCCATGCACATTGAACAGCACAAAGGCCTTGGCATAGAGACATTGTTGCTTCATTTGAAAGTTGTCGTGGGCACTGCGTAGGCACTCGTCGAGCAGTCGAACGGTCTCTTTGGCAAAGTCTTGTTCGTAGCTTTTGGCACTGTCGTAGCAACTAAAGCCGTCGCGAGTGATATACCAACAATCTCCATAAGGCGATGCCTGATAGTAGCGTTTGGCCAGTTCGTAGCCGAAATGGCAACGGTCGACATCGGTCCCAGCCAGCTTGTAACGGCTTTGTAGTTGCAGCATATCCTCACAGAATGCCACCTTATAATTCTTCGTCAAGGCCGGAACCTCGTAGCCGTCAAAATCATTACCGTTGCGTTGGCGTACAAACCAGCGTGGAGCGGTAAAGTCACAATGATATAATACATAATTACTTTCATCGCTATTGATATAGAGCATCGGTAGTTTTCGTAGATAGGGGAGTGCTTCGGCAAATCGTCCTTCGCGCAGAAACTTACTTCCTATTAAGTTGTTATAGTATTCCCGGTCGTGCGTCGTGTGCTTTGTCACATACCGAGCCAATGCATCTTCTGGTTTGGAATAAACAAACTTGGTATAGGCTATAGCTTCTTTTGCTGTAAGACTATCCATCTTCGAGCCCAACTCCCAACCCAAAGATTCTTTGACATTGTATGTGTAAAAAGGGAATGGATAGGCTTTTGTTGTTTGGTTGTCTATATCCATCAGGGCTGTCTCCATGTTTTTGTTACCCATAGTCTTATAACGAGGTACGAGCACGGTGTAGGCCAAGCGGTCTTTTACCCTCCAAAAGTAGTCGTCTTGCCAGTCGTAGGCAGTTTGGGGAGCTATCTTTCGATCGAGCCATTCCATTTCTTGAGCAATAAATTTTGTCCCGTTGCCATGGAGAGGTAATAGTTTGGCCCGTGCCATGAGTCTGATGGCTCGTGCCACATCGTGCGAACGCGGCATTCCACGCATCATCATTGCATGCTCAGCATCGTTGGATGCTTGTCGGTAGTTGCCCATGATGTAGTGCAACATGGCATTGGCTGCCTGCCACAAGCACGGGTCTTTCACCTTGCCTTCGTGCAGTACGCTGTTCGATAGTGCTATGAATTGCTTCATTTCTGCTGGATATGTCGGTATATATCCCACCCATTCTATGGCTTCTTTGTTCCCTTGCGTGTCGGCAGTCTCTTGCGCTCCATTCACAAACTCTTGTATCAGATAGATGAGTGAAGGTGAGTTGGGCGTCTCGGCATATATCTTTCGGATACCCGGTACATTCCTGTATTGTTGCAATCTCCATCTCACGCTCTGCAAATCTCCTTGTTCGGCATAGATGTCGAGTGCCATTTGTATGTGCTTCTGCGCCTGTTTGTCATTGGGTAAGTTGTATAATGCGTTGGCATAAATGTTTCGACACATGTCTCGATACACTCCTTTGGACAGCGAACACCCTGTCTTTTCCCATACCAGAATGTTGTTGGCATATCGCTTCAGCATCATGTTGGCACGCATCAGCAGCAGGCAATACTGTGCTTTAAGACGTCCATGGAGTCGTTGACCGGCCGTTGTGGCAATGATGGCGAGTGTTTTGTTGGTACGAGCAATGTCCTCCGGCGTCGGATAACTCCATTGGTTATACAGGTCACCGCTCACTTTGCTGTAGTCGGCTATTTGCTTGATGTAGGTCAACATCTCTCTGTCGCCTTTCTTGCGAGCCACTTCCTTTAAAAAAGCACAGTCATCTCCGAAGAAGAGATCATTATAACTGTATTTATTAGGGTAATGATTAGAGACTTCATTTTCCTCGCACGTTACCCCTGTATATTTCTTCCAATATTCAAACAGTTGGTAGTCGAATGTGAAATAATTATATTTCTGGTCGTACACATCAAACAGATAGTAGTTGTGTACAGGTGCCATCGGGCCGCAAGCTGAGGCTTTTCCTACAATAAATAGCAATAAACTAATGACTATAAATCTCTTCATCATGGCGGTTGTTACGTTTTAAGTCGAAGATAATTGTTTCGTTGTTGATGTCATTGCGCTTCTGTTCAAGGGCATGCTTGGTCTGTAATACCTGCTCAAGAGCAGAGTGCCTCGTAATCATCGTGTCGCCCGGCAACATCGGGTATTCATTCTCGTGGTGTACAATGCCCACGTATTTATCGCCGCGAAACAGTAGTCGGTAGGTAAAGTTGGGATAGGCGGCCGATAAGGGCAGCTTATAGCCGGCTATATAGCGCAGATATGGTTTCACGTCGCGGTAGTCCAAGATAGGATGCTCGTTGTGTATATTGGTGAAATCGCCCGTATTATATACCATCAACACACCACGGTCGGCCGGTGGGGGCGTCTGTGCCAGTTGGTGAAGGCGAATGGTTGATGACAAGTGAATGCCTTGCTTGCTCAATAGTTTTTGCATCTCTTGCATAAAAGCATAGTATGTTTTGCGGGTTGTTCGTGTCCAGTCGCAGTCTATCTGTATCTCTTTCAGTGCTGCGATACCATGTGTTTGGGTCATTTGCATGATGCGTTGCGCAACCTTTTCGGCCAGTCCGTCTACGCGATTTCGCATCACATCGTTGACAATGAATACCACCGGAATCACTTCCACCGTCTTTGGTGGAGTCTGTTTAAATGATATAGTGGCATTGGGCATGGCTTCTCCGTCGGCATTTTTTACCACATCGAAGTAGCGGATGTAGAGTTTTGAAATGTGGTGTCGATTGATATAGGCCGTATCTACCGCAAAGCTGGTACTCCAATAATAGGCCGAGCGAACTTTGACAGGTTTCGGTTGCTCGTGGCATGCGGTCAATGCTGAGTACAGCAATGCTATCAATGTTCCGATCATCCATGTCCTACGCAATGTCCTCGCGCTGCTGTAGTCATGGTATAGTCCTGTTATTGTTTGCATCACTCCTTTCATAGCTATCTTCATAGTGTTGTTGCAAACTTATCAATTTTATCTGAATCAGCGGAGGATTAGCTTTGAATTATCATTATTTTACATAAAAATTGGTCGTCAACCATACTTTCTTGTCTTGTACCAATTTCTTACTTGACTGATTGCAGTGGCTAGGCAGTGTCGCTGCCTCGACTTTTCAGCATTTCTGAATAGGCTTGGCAGCGATGCTGAATAGGCGCTGCAGAAGCCCCACCCCGCACCAATCATTTTAGTAAACAAGTGAACGAGTAAACAAGTAGACAAGATTTTAGGTTGACAAGTAGATGAGTTTAGGGGGCAGTTTGTAAGTTTTTGAGTTGATAAGTTTTTAAATTGTGGGACGGAAAAGGTTTATTTCTTGCTCCCGCTCCTTTTGGAGAACCATCGGTCATCGACCGAGTAGTCGCTGTCGGCTCAGCCGGTACGACTAAAAACGAGGGAGATAATGACTGGGGAGAGGCTTCTGTAGGGACGTGGCATGCTACGTCCGCGGGGAAGTCCACAGTCATATTTGCTCCTAGATTTACAGTGTATATACAGTTCTCGGACGCGACATGTCGCGTCCCTACGAGTCTTGCCATGTACTTATGTATTGTCTAGTGTAAGCAAATAGCATTTATACCGTATGACAGACCACGTTTTGAAGCGATAAGTACAGAGGCTTTACTGACCTGTAGGGGCGAATTGAATTTGCCTTATAAGGTATAAAACAATGGTGAAATGTATGGGACGTCTTTTAGGCTAGGCTTTCCTTAGTGCAAACTTTTATGAACAATAAATAGAAATAAAAGTATTTTTGTCAAAAATATGCCATTATAAAAATAGTAAAAATGGTTGTTTTTTATTATATTTGCACATTCTTAAATTATAATTCCATGTTTCTATACGGGAAGTAATACTCAATATCATAACAAAATCCAACTTTATGAATAGAATTCTGCTGATTTTGCTATTGGCAGGTGCTGTGAATTTGCAGCCCACAATGGCAAAGAAAAAGAGTAAGGTAAAAGTAGACTCGTTGCTGACGGCCAAAGATAAGCCGGGCAAGTCGTCGGTAGCTGATTTCAACAAGGCTGTGAAAGAGGCTAAACTTGTCAAAGGTATGTTTGATACATACTTCACTAAAGACGGAAAACTGTATTTTAGTATTGCCGATTCGGCTTTCTCACGCAGTTATATCCTCTCTAACCGCGTGTCGTCTACCAGCAATACCAATGATTATGTAGCCGGACAGATGGTAGATGCGCCTCGTTTGATTCGTTTCTCTACCGATAGCGTGCGTGTATACTTGCATTTAGTGCAGAATACCAACGTAGTAAAGAAGGGCGATCCGATTGCTGCTTCGTTTAAAACAAACTTTGCCGACCCCATCTTGAAGGCCTTTAAGATAGTGGGAAAGAAAGATGGTAAGGTGCTCATTGATATGACTTCGTTCTTCGGAGGCAACGAGAAGAGTTTGAGTCCGATGAAGCCTGACAACCCTCTGTCGGTGCTTTTTGGAGGTAGCCGCAACTTAAAAGGCTCGTTTATCTCGGATGCTTCGGGTATCACCGATGTGAAGTCATTCCCTCGCAACATCGAGATTATCAGTTCGTTGAGCTTCGACCTGTCAAAAGAAAACATCCCTTACACCGTAGTCATGCATCGTTCGCTCTTCATGGCGCCCGAGAAACCGATGGCTATGCGCCTACAAGACAACCGTGTGGGATTCTTCAGCACTGATAAGAAAATCTATTCTTCGACATCGGATCGTGTAGATAAGAAGACTTATATACACCGTTGGCGTCTAGAACCCAAGGATGAAGACCGCGATCGCTACTTCCGTGGCGAATTGGTAGAGCCCAAGAAACCTATTGTGTTCTATGTAGACTCAGCCTTCCCCGATAAGTGGCGTGGCACCGTAAAGCAAGGTATAGAAGACTGGAACAAGGCTTTTGAGGCTGCAGGATTCAAGAATGCTATCATGGCAAAGGATTATCCGAAGAACGATTCGACCTTCAACCCTGCCGACATGCGCTATAACTGCATCAAATATGCCGTTACCGAGACTGCCAATGCGATGGGTCCGAGCTATGTAGATCCTCGAACGGGCGAGATATTGACAGCAGATGTCATTTGGTATCACAACGTTATATCGCTCTTGCACAACTGGCGATTTGTCCAAACAGGTGCTGTTGATGCGCGAACTCATAAGGCTGTGTTCGACGACGACTTGATGAAAGAGTCTGTACGCTATGTGGCTGCCCACGAAGTAGGCCACACGCTGGGTTTGATGCACAACATGGGAGCCAGCTATTCGTTCCCTGTAGACTCGCTACGTAGTCCTTCGTTCACCCAGAAATATGGTACTACACCTAGTATCATGGACTATGCACGTAACAACTTCATCGCTCAGCCGGGCGATTTGGAGCGTGGTGTGAAGCTCACTCCGCCTATCTTGGGTGTTGAGGATATCTATGCTATCAACTGGGGTTATCGTCTTATCAAGGATGCTGATACTCCCGAAAAGGAGAAACCCACTCTCGATGCATGGATTAAAGCTAAGAGTGGCGACCCTATGTATGAGTTTGGAGCGCAGCAGTTCATGGGTGCCGTAGACCCGACCGACCAGTCTGAAGACTTGGGTAACGACCATATCAAAGCCGGTAACTACGCTATCAGCAACTTGAAGATTATCATGCGTAATCTAGAGAAGTGGACCTATAAGCCCGGTGATACTTATGAAGCTGTGAAAGATATGTACAAACAAGTCGTATCGCAGTACACTCGCCATCTCTTCCATGTGATGCCTTACATCGGAGGTGTGCGTTTCGAGGAAATCAGACAGGGTGATAACAAGGGCGCTGCACGCCATTATATCGACCGAGCTACCCAAAAGCGTGCCATGCAATGGCTTATCGGACAGGCTCGCAGCTACAATTCTTGGTTGTCACCACAATCACTTTTGAATAAACTAGACTTGCCTTCTAATGTTAATGAGAGGTTGCAGTCGTCGGTAGTAGGTGCACTTTATGCCGGTACTCGCTTGTTCCGCATCAGCGAAGGATACAAGATTAATCCTGCAAAGAATTATAGTCTTGATCAATATATGAATGATGTGTTCAACACATTATTTGCTCCTACGATGCAAGGTCGTGCTTTGAGCGAAGCCGATTTGAGTCTACAGTCGGGCGTTCTCTCTGTTTTCAAGGTTACAAGTGGCTTGCAACTCAAGCAAGGGAAGAAGGGACTGCTGTTGACAGAGGCTGAATTGGCTGAAAATTTGGCAGCAGAGACTACCGAATTGGCATGTTGCAAGGCTCATCAGGGCGATTCATTCATGCGTATCAATTACGGTTTGCCATCATTACCCAGCGATGTGCTCTCTCCATTGATGTTGAGTCAGCTGAAGAAAGTACGCAATTTGTACATTCGGAAGCGTGCTACAGGCGATAGCAAGACACGCAACTTCTATGAGTATCAGATATTGATGATTGATAAACTCTTAAAGGAATAAATTTATGAGGAGACTTTTTTGTTTATTGACTTTGCTGTCTTGCCTCTTCTCTGTCAATGTTTTGGCACAGGATTTGAAAGTCAGTGGAAAGGTGGTTGACTCCACTGGTGAACCCGTTATTGGGGCTAATGTAAAGGTAGAAGGTGGAAAATTGGGCGTCATGACCGATAAGGATGGTAACTTTACTATCACGATGCCTAATGGAAAATCTACTTTGGTGGTGTCTTATATCGGCTATAAGGCATCTATAGTACGTGCTGTACTGGGCAAATGGTTGAACATCAAACTCGACGAAGACGCTCAGAACCTCGATGAACTCGTAGTTGTAGGTTACGGAACGCAGAAGAGATCGAACCTTACCTCGTCTATTGAGGTGGTGAAAGGTACCGATTTGGCTCGCGTCCCTACACCTAATTTGGATGAGGCTCTGAATGGTCAGGTGGCCGGTTTACAGGTTATGTCGGTGTCAGGTGACCCCGGTACGGCTCGCGAGGCAAATCTTCGAATCCGCGCTGTCACCGGTGCTTCATCGTCACCGTTGCTTGTTATTGATGGCGTTCCACGTTTCTCGGAGAACACAAGCGATGGAGAACAACGCTTATCCGACCTGAACCCCGATGATATTGAGAGTATCTCAATTCTCAAAGATGCTGCTGCCGCTGCCGTTTACGGTGTGCGTGCTGCCAACGGAGTCGTTTTGATTAAGACAAAGCGTTCAAAAGGCGACTCAAAACTACGCATCAACTATCGCGGTCAGTACAATATTCAGAAAGCAACCAAGTTCCCCAAGTTCTTGAACAGCTACGAATTTGCCAAGTTATACAACAAGGCTGTAGAGGGAGAAGCCAATGTGAATCCCTATACCGACGAGGAATTGGAGATGATTCGTACACAGTCCAATCCTAATAAGTTTGCCGATACCAATATCATCGACTATTTGAACAGCCATGGATATTCTACTACGCATAGCGTTTCGCTCTCTGGTGGTAATCAGTTCCTGCGTTATTATATCTCAGGTTCGTACACCAAGACGGCCGGTTTGTACAGTGGAGTAGGGCGCGATCGCTTCAACTATGCTGCCAAATTGGATGCTACGCTGGCCAAGGGACTTGTCCTTTCGCTCGATTTCAATGGTGTTCGTTCCGGTTATAAGAACACTAGCTTTACCACAGTAGACGCTGCTTACAGCTATTCTCCCGTTCAACCGTTCACTCTTACGAACGGTGAGCTGGCTAGTATCAATGGTGGTAATCCATTGATTAATATTCGTGGACTCGGCGGATATACTCGTAACCGTGTGAAGATGAACACTATCACGGCCAATTTGAATTGGGATATCCCTTGGGTAAAAGGTCTCTCGGTTTATGGTAAGGTGACGATGGACAACAACAACTCTATCCGTAACGAGTTTAATTCGCCTGTTGCGCTCTACACTTACGACGAAGCTAGCAAGGAAATCAAAGTAGATGAGACCACTGTGTATCCGAAAGCGAAGATTTCTATGTACCAGATGGACCAGTTTGTGGACAATACTTTGTTGGAAGCTGGTATCAATTACGCTCAGACTTTCAAGGAAAAGCACAGTGTAACAGGTATGATGGTTGCCAACTATCAGATGTATAAGAACAAATACATGGATGGTAGAAACAGCGATTTGCCCGGTGTTTATCCTGAATTTATCGGTAATACTGAAATTGGTTCGCTTCATGGAAAAGAAAGCGAGATACAACGTGCGTCGTTGATTGGCCGTGCTACCTACGCTTACGAGAATCGTTACTTCGCTGAGTTCAGCTTCCGTGTGGACGGTTCTGCCAAGTTCCATCCCGACCACAGATGGGGTTTCTTCCCCACAGTATCTGCTTCGTGGATGCTATCTAACGAAAAGTTCTTCAAGAACTGGAAACAGCGTGTCATCAGTAATGTGAAATTCCGTGGTTCAACTGGTATCCTCGGACGTGATGGTGGTGTACAAGACTACTCTTATTTATTGAGTTATATCTACTCACCTGTCAACGGTTACAATCTCGGTGGATTATTGAAGCCCGGTATTGTGGTGAATTCTGGTAACTATCCTAATGCTAGATTGAAGTGGGAAAAGAGTCGTGACTACAACTTCGGAATCGATCTTGGCTTCTGGAACAACCGTTTTGGCATCACTTACGAGTACTATTTGCGCTATAAGACCGACATGCTTTCAAATGCTCCCGATTATATGTATCCTCCTTCGACAGGTACAAATGGAGCTGTTCCTTATATGAACTATGGTAAAGTAAAGGCTTGGGGATGGGATTTAACCCTCACTCATCGCAACTCAATAGGCAAGTTCCGCTATGATGCATCGTTCATGTTATCGCTCGGGCGAGACAAAGTGCTCGACTATGGAGACGAAAGCAACCAGTTGGAGAACCTTCGTCGCAAGGGACATAGCATCGGTACATCGTGGATGTACGAAGCATTGGGACTCTTTCAGACGCAAGAGGAGATTGATAATTGGAAGTTGAATCAGGACGGAAGTTACAATGGTAAGAACAAGACTGTGAAGCCCGGTGACATCAAATATAAAGACCAGAACGGTGACGGTGTGCTCGATAAGAAAGACGAAGTGGCATTCAAGAATTCGGCTTATCCCGATTTCACGGGAAGTTTGAAGTTGGGTGCTAGCTATAAGGGCGTATTTGTCAACGTAATGTTCCAAGGTGTGGCCGGTTATAAGCAGTATATCACAGAGGCTTATACGCTCGAAAAAGGTAGCTTACCACGTTTCCAAGATTATCATCTCACCGATTGTTGGACGCCGGAGAACCCCAATGCGGAGTATCCTCGCGTCAAGTTGGCAACCTCAATTGATAACAACCGTTTGGCATCTTCGTTCTGGTTGCGCGACAATAGCTTCATTCGTTTGAAGTCGCTCAATATCGGTTACAGTCTGCCGGCATCTACCTTGAAGAGCCTGAAACTCAGTTCGCTCACCATTACTTTGATGGGTGGTAATCTGTTTACATGGAGTAAGCTGAAGCACATGGACCCTGAATCACGTCGAGGCTATCCTATTCAGCGTACATACGGCTTGAGTTGTAACATCGGTATTTAATGGTTTTACTATAAATAATTGTACGACAATGAACAAATACGAACATATTTACTGAATGCGGTCGGTCTGTTGACACTCTCAACAGGCTTTACCGGCTGTAACAATCTGTTCCACGACGCGCCAGTAGACAAGTTGGCTGAGCCTAGTATATGGAAAAGTCCACTCTTACTCGATGAGTATACGATGCCTTGGTATCGCAATATGCATAACGGTTTCAACATCCTCATGTCTACCAGTTGGCTATTGCGTAGCATGTCTCAGCCTTTCCCGGCTTGGTATAGTGACCAGTTGACCTACTCAATGAGTACTTGGGGACGTACCGGATTTGCCGATGAGCAGGCTGGAAAAGAAACTGCTATCACGCGAACAGCCGGCAGTTCATGGGGTAGTTGTTACGAAATGATTCAGCACATCAACCGTTTGCTGGCCAACGAAGGAAGTATTGCCAATGGAGCTTCCAAGCAACGCATCTTGGGTGAGGCTCATTTCTTCCGTGGATATTATTATTATATGTTGTTGAGACGCTTCGGCGCACCTCTACTGATAGACCATTTATACGATCCACTCAACGATAATGAGAAGTTCCCGCGCTCGTCTTATGAGAAGATGGCGGAGTTTATAGTTTCCGAAGCTCAGCAGGCTGTCGAGTTGTTGCCTGCAAAATATGAGTCGCAAGATGTAGGTCGTGTGACTAAGGGAGCTGCCATGATGCTCAAAGCGAAGGTGTATTTTTGGGTTGGTTCGCCACAGTTCCAGAATAAGGATAAAGAATATTATGGCTTTACCGGAGACCGTTCGAAGGAGATGATGCAGAAAGCAGCGGCTGCTTATGAGGAGTTGGTGAAGTCGGGATTGTACAGTCTCGTGCCCGTAACAGGTAGTACAGAGACTGCTATTGCCGATAGCTACACCAAGATATTCCTCACGAAGAACAGCGTTGAGTCTATCTTGGAAGTTCATCATAGCGATACCGGTATTGTAGAAGACTTCGGACATCGTCTGGACGAGGATGCTGCGCCTCCTTTCCTCAATGGTAAGCGATGCGCTTATGTCCCCACTCAGAACCATGTTGATGAATATGGCATGCGTGATGGAAAGACGTTAGATCCTCAACATCCCTTTGAAAATCGCGACTATCGCTTCTATGCCAACATCCTTTATGATGGTTCGTCGTTCCGTAGCCACGTGATGGACATCCATTATACAATGGAGGGTGGCAAGAAGAAGGCTGGTGTAGACCTCACGAAGTATGGTACTGACCGCAATGCAGGTGTTACCCGCACGGGATATTACATGCGTAAGTTCCTTGATCCCACAGCTTCTCTCTTTGGAGACAACAAGTATGGTAGCAAGCAGAACTATATTATCTGGCGTTATGCTGAGGCTTTGCTCGACTATGCCGAGGCTTCTTTCCGCTCAGGTAATACTGCTGTGGCTCTCAATTTGGTCAATCAGGTGCGTAAACGTGTACACATGCCGGAATTGACGAGCATTACCCTCGACCAGATTCTCAACGAACGTCGAGTGGAACTAGCCTTCGAAGAGACTACATACTGGGATTATCTGCGTCTAGGTACGGCTGTTGCCAAGCTCAATGGTTCGGAAAATCCATTGCGTGGTATGGAGATTGTGAAGGGTGAAGATGGTAAGATGACTTACAAAGTGTCTGCCCTCAAGTCTCAGAAGACCGAACGTGTGTTCAGAGCTAATCAGAATTATTACCCCATTCCATGGTCTGAAGTGCGCTATCATGAAATAGACCAGAATGCAGAATGGAACGAGAAGTAAACTAACATTTTTAATATGATTGTACTCCCTCTTTCTGTCGACAAGGCAGGAGGAGGGAGTTTGCTTTGTGTGGAGTTAGAAGTGAGGAGTTATGAGTGAGTAGTTAAGTTGTAGAAATCAATATTTCTAATCCATTACTCTGCGACTCTTCGTTTACTGCAAGGCTGCATCAGCATTACTGTTCGGGCTATGCAGTAATGCTGAAGAGGCTTTGCAGCATTGCTGCCTCGGCCTTGCAATATCCTTATCCCGACTCTTTAAGCCTCATTCTAGCGATTACTTACCTTGTTAATCGCTATATCTTCGCATATAAAAGCAGTGGTTTTATTTTGAAATCAAGGCAACTTCCATTAACTTTGTGTGCCGAATGCAGATGTATGTAGACGTCATATTGCCCCTACCTTTGGAAGGATTGTTCACCTATTCCGTGCCCGACGAATTGTCAATGAGAGTAGGTGAGGGGATACGTGTGCAGGTGCCACTAGGCAAAAGCAAACGGTATACGGCGATGGTGGCTAAGATTCATGAGACGAAACCGGATTTTAAAGTACGTCCCATCCTTGCCGTTCTTGACGAATCGCGTATGTTGTTACCACAACAATTGAAGTTGTGGCAATGGATAGCCGACTATTATCTGTCGCCGATTGGCGAGATTTATAAAGCAGCTTTGCCCTCCGGTCTGAAAGCAGAGGATGGTTATCGACCTAAGACGGAGGTGTATGTGGGATTGGCAGAGCCTTTTCGTACTGAGCAAGCATTACATGTGGCGCTGAATATTTTGGCACGTGCCACCAAGCAAGCCCATACTTTCGCGGTATTTTTGGCTTTGAGTCATTGGGATTCGTTGCAAGGCGATACACCGCAGCAACCGATAACCGAGATAACGCGCGAAGAACTGATGAACGAAGTGCATGCCACGTTGGCTCATGTGCGTGCCCTCATCGACAGAAAGATACTTTATCTCTATGAAAAAGAGGTGGGACGACTGAATGGAACTGTCCGTCCTATGCCCGAAAATATCAAGCCGCTCAATGATGTTCAGACAGTGGCGTATCGCGAGATAGCCGCTCAATTCCAAAAGCGACAAGTAGTTTTGTTGCATGGAGTGACGTCGAGTGGTAAGACAGAACTCTATATTCACTTGATACAAGAGGCTATCGACCGTGGCGAACAGGTGTTGTACCTGCTTCCGGAGATAGCTTTGACGGTGCAGATGACCGAGAGATTGCAACGCGTCTTTGGCAATCGACTGGGTATCTATCATAGTAAATATAGCGATGTCGAGCGTGTTGAGATTTGGCAGAAGCAACTATCAGACCATCCCTACGATGTGATTCTCGGTGCACGCAGTGCTGGCTTCCTTCCATTTCAGCGGTTGGGGTTCGTCGTTATAGACGAAGAACATGAGTCAAGTTTTAAACAACAAGACCCAGCACCGCGTTATCATGCACGAAGTGCGGCTATCGTGTTGGCACAGATGTATGGTGCGAAGACCCTGTTGGGTACGGCTACGCCCTCAATGGAGAGCTACTACAATGCGCAAACGGGCAAATACGGACTGGTAACGCTCCAAACCCGCTATCAAGGCATACAACTTCCGGAAATACAGGTGGTCGATGTGAAAGACTTACGACGTCGCAAGATTATGCGTGGGGCGTTTTCTCCGGTGCTATTGAAGGCTATTAGAGAGGCTTTGGCAGCCGACCAACAAGTGATACTCTTTCAAAATAGGCGTGGATTTGCACCGATGATAGAGTGTAAGGTGTGCGGATGGGTGCCTAAATGTGATAACTGCGACGTGTCGCTCACATTGCATAAGAATATGAATCAACTGTCGTGTCACTACTGTGGATTTACTTATTCCGTGCCCGAAGAGTGCCCTAATTGTGGTAATACCGACCTGCATGGGCGTGGTATTGGTACCGAGAAGATAGAAAGTTTGATTACTGAGGAGTTCCCCGAAGCCCGAGTGGCTCGTATGGATCTTGATACTACACGTACGAAAAATGCTTATGAACGTATTATTCGCGACTTTGCTGCCGGACGTACCAACCTCTTAATTGGTACGCAGATGGTGACCAAGGGGTTGGACTTTGATCGTGTGAGTGTGGTGGGAATATTGGATGCCGACTCGATGTTGAATTATCCTGATTTCAGAGCCTACGAACATGCTTTTATGATGATGGCACAGGTGAGTGGAAGAGCAGGCCGAAAAGGTGCTCGCGGACGTGTTATCCTACAAACGAAGAATCCTGATTTGTCGGTTATCAATCAAGTGGTGCATCACGATTTCAAGGGGTTCTATACCGATTTGATGGAAGAACGCCGTCTATTCCGTTATCCACCATTTTTCCATTTGGTGTATGTCTACTTGAAACATCGCAATGCAGATGTGGTAGAGTCAGCCGGATTGGAACTTGGCGGACGCTTGCGCCAGTATTTTGGTGATCGGGTTTTGGGGCCCGATAAGCCGGCTGTAGCACGTGTAAAGCAACTTCATATTCGCAAATTGATGCTGAAATTAGAGAATGGTATCGACCAAAAGAAGGTGAGAGAGGTGTTGAGATGGGTGCAGGTAGAGTTGATGAAGGATAAGCGCTACGCCCTCTTGCAGATATATTACGATGTAGATCCTATGTAAAAAGGTATTGTCCGTTTGGAACAATACCCTTTTACACTGTTAGAAGTGAGGATTTAAAAGTTAGGAGTCAATAGATCATAACTGAAAACAAAAAGCCCCTCACATGGAATGAGGGGCACGAGAGAATTATTTAAAAATCTATATCTAGTCCGATACCAAATACTCGGTTGGTACGAGTGAAGTCGTCTGCACCGTAAAGCAAGCTTTTGCCATCGCCTTGAGGGGTGGTAAGCAGACCTTGGGTAGTTTGTAAAGCTGCTTTGACTTTGCTTTCGTCCATGCCTAATGCACCTCCCAGCTTGCCAACAATGCCTCCGGCCAAATTTGAAAGATTATTGTAGTTGTTGGTATTACGCTTGTAATGTGTATAATTAGTTTGGAAATAAGCGAGGTTCAAAGTCATCTTCTTGTTGAGATGTATGCCGACACCGAGTCCGAACGAGTAGCTATTCACATTGAAGCTGATGTCTTCCATATACTCATCTGTCATTTGATAGCGTGTAACCTGGGTACCACCACTCACGGTAAAACGTTTGTTGATGTCGTATTCAGCACCGAAGAGATACTCGTTGGTATCACCTCCGAGCAGTTTTTGCTTATTATTATAGAGATGGGCATTCTTGTCGAAGTAGTGATGCCAACCGGCATTGAGTCGCAATGTGGGTAGTACAGACCACTGGGCACCCACAGTGAGTAGGCTGGGAGAGTCTTCTTCTACTTCTTTTCCATCTTCAAATTTTGCCAATTGTTTAAGGTTCTTGGCGCTCTCGCTATTTGCCGATTTGTTTTTCAAGCGCATACTAGTCTTGAATTCGTATTTAGCTGCGAAGTTGAAATCTCCCGTTTTGTAGTCGATACCCAAGATAGGAGCGAGTCCCCAACCTGTTTGGTCGCAGTTGAGGGTTACATCTTGTGTCGCAATACCGAGTGCACCGAGGCTGGCTCCTTTGATTTTGTAATCCTTAGCCGAGGCAGCGGCTGCTGTGGCAGCGGCTACATTGCCTGCTTTTGCATATTGTTCGGCTGCAGCGGCATATTTACCTGCTGCCTCGAAAGCGGCTGCCGACTGTGCTGTAAAAGCTGATGGTGCATTGACAAATTCTGTAGAACCGGCAGTACGCACCTTGATGTTACGCACATAACCATAATAGTTGGCATTGCCATAGAGCAGTCGCAGACCACCATATACAGAGAGATGGTCATTGATTTTGTATGCTGTTCCGAGTGTAAATCCAAAGTAATATTGTCTACCACGCATGTATGTATCCATGTCGTATTGCTCAATAGCGGGGAGTCCAAGTGCTCCTAAACCGAGTTTGGTAGTCAATGCGTCAAGGTGACCGGATAGTAATGGCAGCATGGCAACGCTACTTTCAAACGAACCTAAGCCTTTGGCAAACTCTGCTTTACCTCCTCCGCCGGTAACGGCAAAATTGAATTGGAAACTCCACTTGCCTTTGTTGTAGGCTGTTTGTAAAGCAGGAAGGATGGGCGCATTGGCAACTCCTTTGAAGGTCTTATTGGTTTTGCCCTCATTCTGTGCTCCGAAAGCAAAAGCACCAAAGGTCGAATTGACACTACGAGTTTGATGTGCATTCTGTATATTGATTGATAGATGCCATCCATCGTTGAGGAATACCACACCGGCAGGATTGAAATATACTCCGTCTATAGCAATGGCTGCGTCGCGAGCCGGGTTGCGAAGGAAGGTAACACTTTGGTTAGTATTGGTTAATAAACCACCTGCCCATGAGAATTGAGACGTTAACAAAATTGCAACAACAATTATAAATTTTAACTTAGTCATCTTGAATAGTTGTAAAAAATATGTCTGCAAAGTTATTAAAAATGTTCTATAATTCTCTAATAAGGTTTTATTTATTTAGTAATGTTAACAATGTAACAATAAAAGCCTGCACAAATCAGTATGTTTGTGCAGGCTTTTAGGCATGTAGTATTGTTTAGTTGGCTACAGCCAATAAACTGATATATTATATAATATGGTATATACGATAAGCTTATTTCGGCTTTCCGGTTGTATCAGTTGGCTGCTTTGGTGCATCTTTGATACCTTTTTTGAGTTCTGGATAAGAGATACGCGTGTGGTAAATAGCTTTAAGTCGCTCAATAGCGACTTGTTTAGCCTGACTTATATCACGGAATGTGATAGGGCATTCGGTGAAGAATCCATCGGCCACTTGGGCGTCAATGAGTTTGTTAACCAAAGCGCTGATACTCTCTTCGGTGTATTCCGGCAACGAGCGGGAGGCTGCTTCTACCGTGTCGGCCATCATCAATATGGCTTGTTCGCGTGTGAATGGATTCGGACCGGGGTAGGTAAAGCTCTCCATATCTATTTCTTCATCGGGGTGAGCATTCTTGTAATTCACGTAGAAATACTTGGCTACACCACGCCCATGATGTGTAACGATGAAGTCTTTGATAAACGATGGAAGGTTATTCTTTTCTGCCATCTTTACTCCTTCGGGCACATGGTTGATGATAATCTGTGCACTTTCCTTGGGAGTCATATTATCGTGAGGGTTTATACCGACCTGATTCTCGGTGAAGAAGACTGGGTTTTCCATCTTCCCTATGTCGTGATAGAGTGCTCCGGTACGCACGAGGAGACTGTTGGCACCTATCTTATTGGCAATCTCTGCGGCCAAATTACCCACTGTAATGGAATGTTGGAAAGTGCCGGGAGCTATCTCGCTCATGTCGCGCAAGAGTCCCTTGTTGGTGTTAGAGAGCTCGAAGAGCGTTACGTCGCTTGTAAATCCGAATGCCTTCTCAATGAGATACATCATCGGGTAAGTGAGTAATAGGAAGATACCGTTGGCAATGAAGTGGTAGTACATGTCTTGATTCAACTTCGATACATCCTCGTTTTGCATCATCTGCAAGGCAAAATAAACGAGGAACGTACCAACGGTGACAAGTAATGCCGTCTTAAATACCTGCGAACGTTTGGATAGTTCGCGTAGCGAATAGATGGCTATGAGCCCGGCTACCAATTGTATGATGATGAATTCGTATTGGTATTTCACGGCCGCGGCACTGATAAGAATCATCGTACAGTGTGCGATGAATGCCGTGCGAGAGTCCATAAATACGCGAATGAAGATAGGTACCATCGCAAAAGGCAGGATATATACGCTGAAGATGCTGTGGCTCATCATCAAAGATACCAAGATGGGGAAGATGGTAATGAGCGAATAGAGCATCATAATGCTTCGTTGGTCGCGGAAATAGTCGCGTCTGAAGAGTGCCAGATAGGTCGTGAAGAGCGTGATAAGCATAAAGACAAAGATGCATTGACCGATAGTGGTGTACGTAATCTCTTGCTTACTGGCATTGCGTCGAGACATTTCGCGCTCGAAAGAGCTAAGCACTCGGTACACATAATCATCTACAATCTCACCTCGGTCGATGATTTTTTGCCCACTCATCACCATTCCGCTGGCGATAGGAATACCACTCAATATGTCGTTTTTCTCCGTTTCACTGCGCTCACTGTCGTATTCTAGGTTTGGTACAATGTAGTTATTGAGATTCAGTCGTTGCAAGAGCGGGCGCTGTTGAGCTAACTTCTCATCTTGGAACAACTGTTCATATGCAGTCATGGTAGAGTAGATACAGTTGATTTGTACACCTGTTGCTTTCTTTCCATTGACTATTCGGAGGATGTTGGTAGAATCTTTTGCCAGTACATTATACTCCGGCATCTTCATGATACCGGCTTGATAAAGTCTGTGAAAACGGTCTAGTAACAAGATTTTATACTCTTCTGTGAGTCCCGATGAACTGTTGGCAAAGTCTTTTTTGAACTTTGCCACCTGCTGTTTTTCTACATAACTATTATAATTATAGTAGGGCTGGAACAATTCCATCATGGAGTCTTGCTCGGATTTCAGTATCTCATCGGTCTTATAAATGGGGAAATCGAACTTCGCGATGAACGAACCGTACATCCATGGTTTACCCACATCGTAGCGGAAATGCTGTACTTCGTTGCGTGGCAAGAACCATACAATGACAGCAACCGTAATGGATATGAGGGCTAGGCGACTGAAAAGATTTCGCCAATAGTACTTAGATGTCTTGTAAGAATATCTCATTATAAACGGTGTTTATGTCTATTATTATGCGAAAATACAAAAAAAGAACGGCATTACTGGAAAAAATATATTAATTTTGCAAGAAATATCTATATCTTATCTACATTGATTGAGGATGGCAGAAAGAAAAGTAAGGGTGCGTTTCGCGCCTAGTCCAACAGGAGCTTTGCATATTGGCGGTGTTCGCACAGCATTGTATAATTATCTATTCGCACGTCAACATGGTGGCGAACTCGTATTCAGAATAGAGGATACCGACTCACATCGGTTTGTTCCCGGAGCCGAAGAATACATCATTGAGTCGTTCCGTTGGTTGGGAATTCGTTTCGACGAGGGTGTCAGCTTTGGTGGACAGCATGGTCCTTATCGCCAAAGTGAGCGCCGAGAAATCTATAAAGAGTATGTCAGGCAGTTGCTTGACAACGGTAAAGCCTACATAGCTTTCGATACACCAGAGGAACTTGAGGCCAAACATCAGGAGATTGCCAACTTCCAATACGATGCTCGTACACGCATGCAGATGCGCAATTCTCTTACATTATCAAAAGAAGAGGTAGACCAACTCATTGAGGATGGAAAGCAATATACTGTTCGTTTCAAGATAGAACCGGGTAGGGAAGTGCATGTTCACGACTTGATTCGTGGCGAAGTCGTTATTAAGAGCGATATTCTAGACGATAAAGTGCTCTATAAGAGTGCCGACGAGTTGCCTACATATCATCTTGCCAACATCGTCGACGACTACTTGATGGAAATCACACACGTCATTCGTGGTGAGGAATGGTTGCCAAGTGCGCCCCTTCATGTGCTGTTGTATGAGGCTTTCGGATGGGCCGATACCATGCCGGAGTTTGCACATTTGCCTCTGTTATTGAAGCCCGAAGGCAAGGGAAAGCTTAGTAAGCGCGACGGAGACCGCCTCGGTTTCCCCGTATTTCCATTGGAATGGCACGACCCTAAGACCGGAGAAGTGTCGTCAGGATACCGCGAAAGCGGCTATTTCCCAGAGGCTGTAATCAACTTCCTCGCTTTGTTGGGATGGAATCCGGGGACAGAACAAGAACTGTTTACGCTGGATGAACTGGTTCAGGTATTCGATATTACAAAGTGTTCTAAGAGTGGTGCTAAGTTCGACTACCAAAAAGGAATGTGGTTTAACCACGAATATATCCTGCGTAAGAGCGACGATGAAATTGCCAAATTGTTTGCCCCCATCGTTGCCAACAACGGTGTAGAAGAGTCTATGGAGCGTGTTACGCAGGTGGTTCACATGATGAAAGACCGCGTAAGCTTCGTTAAAGAATTATGGCCCTTATGCTCTTTCTTCTTTATTGCGCCTACTGAGTACGACGAGAAGACAGCCCGCAAGCGTTGGAAGGAATATTCTGCCCAGCAAATGGCGGAGTTGGCCGATGTCATTGAAGGTATTTCCGACTTCTCAATAGAAAACCAAGAGACTGTGGTGTTCAAATGGGTTGAGGATAAGGAATATAAGTTGGGCGATGTGATGAATGCGTTCCGACTAGCATTGGTGGGTATCGGCAAAGGTCCCGGCATGTTCGATATTACCGCATTCTTAGGAAAAGAAGAGACGCTGACACGTCTTCGCCGTGCCATTGAGGTCTTAAAATAAGTTTGTATCAGTATTAAAGAGGAAATAGCATAGTCGTGTATCAAGTCATCATATACCTATATCTGATTGGAGTAGCTATTGCCAGTCTCTTCAATAAGAAGGTCAAAAAGATGTGGAAAGGCGAGCGTCAGGCTATCGCTTTGCTGCGTGAGCAAGTTGATCCTGCTGCAAAGTACGTTTGGTTTCATGCTGCTTCGCTTGGCGAATTTGAACAAGGACGCCCTTTGATGGAACGTATGCGGCGCGAACATCCTGAATATAAGATACTGCTTACATTCTTTTCTCCCTCAGGCTATGAAGTGCGAAAGAACTACGAGGGTGCAGATATAGTTTGTTATCTGCCCCTTGATACCATTCGCAATGCCCGTCGATTCCTGCGTACGGTGCGTCCCGTCATGGCCTTTTTCATCAAATATGAGTTTTGGTACAACTATCTGCACATCTTGAAGCATCGAGGTGTGCCTGCTTATAGTGTGTCTAGTATTTTTCACGAAGACCAAATCTTCTTCAAATGGTATGGTCGTCGATATGCAGAAGTATTGAAATGTTTCAAACGTTTCTTTGTACAGAACGCTGAGAGTAAGGCTCTTTTGGCTAGATTCGGTGTTACCGATGTCGACGTGGTGGGCGATACGCGTTTCGACCGTGTACTTCAAATCAAGGAAGCCAGCAAGCGTTTGCCCATTGTTGAGGCTTTCAAGCAAGAGCGTCCGGTGTTTGTTGCCGGGTCTAGTTGGCCTCCTGATGAGGATATTTTCATCTCTTATTTCAATGAGCATAAGGATTGGAAGTTGATTATCGCACCTCATGTGATAGGTGAAGACCACTTGAAACAAATCCTCTCCAAGCTCAATCGCAAAGCGATACGATATACTCAAGCGACTCAGGAAGAGGCTGCTACGGCTGACTGTCTTATCATAGACTGTTTTGGTTTGCTGTCGTCAATCTATCATTATGGCGAGGTGTCGTATGTAGGTGGTGGTTTCGGTGTGGGCATCCATAATGTCTTGGAAGCTGCCGTTTGGAATATTCCTGTGATATTTGGCCCGAACAATAAGCATTTTCAGGAGGCTCAAGGACTTATGGCAGCCAAAGGTGGCTTTGAGATTACTAATGCCGACGACTTCAATAGCTTGATGTCTCAATTCGCCCAAACCGATTTCTTGAAAGCCAGTGGCGATGCTGCTGGCCGATTTGTTGCCGGTTTTACGGGTGCTACCGATAAAGTGCTCAGTCATTTATAACTATTTCTCGCTTCGATGCCAGCCTATTTGCCTTGAAGATAGGCTTTCTTTGTTTCATCGGTACACGAATTGCTTCTTTTTTATGGGTTTTGATGCAATTGTTTTCTAGATGATACCATTAATTCATTTGTTCTTCTTATTTTTGTAATGTCTATTTTGCTAATAGGATATACTTAGATAATACGATAACTTATAAACCCAAAATCATGTTTAAATTATTCAGGATACTACTTGTAGCTTTATTGCTTACCGTTGTTTCTACGCTTCATGCGCAACTCATTCCGCAACCTACCAACGTGCAATGGGGGCAAGGTGGTTATACGCTTACCGCAAAAACTACTATCAGTTGTGATAATGCTTCGCTGCGTCCGGCTGCTGCTTATTTAGCTAAACTGCTGGCTACACCCACCGGTTATGCCTTTCGTCAGAAGAAGGGTAAAGGTTCCATTCGTCTTATGTTGACCAATAAGGGTATTAGTGGTAGCTATCAACTGCAGTCCGATATGCGTGGTATCACCATCAAGGGAGCCGACTATCGTGGCGTGGTGAATGGCATTGCTACGCTCCGCCAGTTGTTGCCTGTGCAAATAGAGTCGCGCGAGGCTGTAAAACGTGTTTGGACGGTGCCGGCAGTGAATATTACCGATACTCCCAAGTTTGCTTGGCGTGGCATGGAACTAGATTGTTCTCGCCATTTCTTTACCCGTGATGAGGTGATGGAATTACTTGATGTGTTGGCGCTTTACAAGATAAATAAGTTTCATTGGCACCTCACTGATGACCAAGGATGGCGCATCGAAATCAAGAAGTACCCGCTGTTGACACAGAATGGGGCTTGGCGTACATACAATAATCAGGATACCGTTTGTATCAATCGTGCCCAAAAGGAGGATAATCCAGCTCTCATGCCAGCGGCTAAGAATGTACGTGGTGATGGCAAGTATGGTGGCTTCTATACGCAAGACGATATTCGTGCCATTGTATCTTATGCTCGCGACCGCGGTATCGACGTCATTCCAGAGATTGATATGCCCGGTCATAGTTTGGCTGCTATTGCCAATTACAAAGGACTTTCGTGTTTTGAACAGACTGGTTGGGGCAAATTGTTCACCACACCGCTATGTCCCGGCAAAGACCACATGCTTGATTTTTGCAAGGATGTATGGCGCGAAGTGTTCTCACTCTTCCCCGGTGAGTATGTACATATAGGCGGTGACGAGGTCGATCAGAAGAATTGGAAGACTTGTCCCGACTGCCAACGTCGCATTAAAGAGCAGCATTTGAAAAACGAGCATGAGTTACAGGCGTGGTTCCTCCATGAGATGGAGAAGTTCATCAATGCTAATGGGCGCAAGATGATAGGCTGGGACGAGATTATCGAAGGTGGACTCTCGGCTACGTCTACGGTGATGTGGTGGCGCAACTGGAATCCATCGGCACCCAAACAAGCTGCAGATCACGGTAATTCTGTGATTCTAACACCGAATACCGAATTCTATCTTGACTACGATGGCGATGCTGCCGGCATGCAAAAAATATATGGTTACAACATGCGTCCTAATGGAGTGACAGAGGCCAACAGCCACTTGGTACTCGGTGTACAGGGCAATCTATGGACGGAATGGGTACCCACACGCGAGCGAATGTATTTCCAGTCGTTCCCCCGAATGTTGGCAGTGGCTGAGTTAGGTTGGAATGGAACGGGTAAAGACTGGGATGGTTTCAATCGTAGAGTAGTGGCTCATTACCCTCGTTTGCAACAGTTAGGTGTGACTTATCGCATTCCACCGCTCACCGGATTCCATCGGGTGAATGTGTTTACCGATGAGGCGCAGGTGAAAGTAGATTGTCAAGATCCCTCGGCTGTGATACGTTATACCACTGATGGCAGTATTCCACAAGCCTCTTCACAGCGTTATACCGCACCGTTGCGTGTGACTTCTACCACCGATTTCGCGTTCCGCTTGTTCGGAACTGATGGACGTAAAGACAACACCGTGCATTTCCGCTATCAGAAAGAAGATTATGCTCCGGCCGTATCTGCGGATAATGTCAAACCCGGATTGCACGTAGTGTGGCATGAAT
The DNA here is from genome assembly GCF_001553265.1 of Prevotella sp. DNF00663. Classification (GTDB taxonomy): domain Bacteria; phylum Bacteroidota; class Bacteroidia; order Bacteroidales; family Bacteroidaceae; genus Prevotella. The sequence goes on from NZ_KQ960650.1 coordinate 26,362, forward strand.
ATGATGGTTCCGGTTGTGCAGGCATAGAGAAGGCGCCGATTAATGGCACTTATACAGTTGATAAAGTAGAGATTCCGAAAGAGGTAAGTGGTAACATCGGGTTGGTGATAACGGGCTATATCGATGTTCCCGAAGATGGTATTTATACTTTTGCATTGTTGTCCGACGACGGTAGTTTGCTGAAAGTAGATGGTCAGATGGTCGTCGATAACGATGGAGACCATTCACCACAAGAGGTTGTGGGGCAGCATGCCATGCGCAAGGGGCTGCATCCTATTGAGGTAAGATACTTCGACCACAACGGTGGACAGTTGAGCCTGCGGGTGTCAGGTGCCGGTCAAGTGAGCTATCGACACTAGTTTTTATATGTCATTATAACTAGATGGACCGACCTATGGACTTGTTTCTGTAGGTCGGTTTCTTTGTTTAATTACTTCCTATTACCTCTTTATCTACTCCATGGAAACCTTGTTTACTCGCCATTTTGCCTACTTGTTAACTCTCTATATATCCCTCCCCTTTTGGGGAGGGTCAGGGTGGGGCTGCTGCTTCGCTTCAGCAGCAATGCTGTTTCGGCTTTTCAGCTATGCTGTTTGAGCTATGCAGCAAGATTGCCAAGCCTCTGCAGCAAAACGAAAGGGAATATTTTGGCATTCCATACTTATTTATTACTTTTGCTTATGAATCGCATGGAGCGAATGATATGATAAACCTATGAAGTCGATTAGAGAAATATACAAGATTGGGATAGGTCCTTCGAGCAGTCACACGATGGGACCTCATAGAGCTTCCAAGATTTTTGTGGAACGCCATGAAAACGCAACACACTTTGAAGTGACCCTCTATGGCAGTCTGGCTGCTACCGGTAAAGGACATATGACGGATATGGCTATTGAGGAAGTGCTTACTCCTGTGGCTCCCGTAACTATTCATTGGGAACCTACAGTCTTCTTGCCTTACCATCCGAATGGTATGAAGTTTGCAGCTTTTGATGCTGATGGGAAGATCAATGAAGAATGGACGGTGTACAGTATCGGTGGTGGAAATCTGTCAGAGGGAATCGAAGATACATTGGCAGACGTCGAAGATACCTATCAGTTGAATACGCTTACCGAGATTCAAGCGTGGTGCGAAGACCACGGTATGAGCTTTTGGGAATATGTGGAACAGTGTGAAAGCAAAGATATATGGGATTTCCTTGCTGAGGTTTGGCATGTGATGGAGGATGCCGTGAAGCGCGGTATAGAGACCGAGGGAGTATTGCCCGGTGTGTTACATTTGCCTCGTAAGGCCTCTACCTATTATGTGAAGGCTCAGGGATTCCGACAGTCGTTGCAGTCACGCGGACTGGTTTATGCCTACGCATTGGCTGTGAGCGAAGAGAATGCGGCCGGTGGAACGGTGGTCACTGCACCTACTTGTGGTGCTTGTGGCGTCATTCCGGCAGTGCTTTATCATTTACGTCATGCCCATAACTTCAGCGAAACGAAGATTCTACATGCCTTGGCAACTGCCGGATTGTTCGGTAATATCGTGAAGCAGAATGCTTCTATATCGGGCGCCGACGTAGGTTGTCAAGGTGAGGTAGGGGTAGCTTGCGCCATGGCTTCAGCCGCTTCGTGCCAGTTGTTTGGCGGTACGCCCTCGCAAGTAGAGTATGCTGCCGAGATGGGATTGGAACATCACTTGGGTATGACTTGCGATCCTGTGTGCGGATTGGTACAGATTCCGTGTATCGAGCGTAATGCCTTTGCGGCCGCTCGTGCCCTCGATGCCAATCTATATTCAACTTTCTCCGATGGTAAACACCGTGTATCGTTCGACCATGTGGTGGAGGTGATGAAGCAAACTGGCCACGACTTGCCTTCGGTATATAAAGAAACGAGTGAAGGGGGGCTAGCGAGGGCGTATAGGAAGAAGTAAAACCTCACCCCCGTCCCCT
>NZ_KQ960651.1 GCF_001553265.1 Prevotella sp. DNF00663
ACTTTCGAGCGTATTTAGTTGCGGAGGCAAGACTCGAACATGCGACCTCCAGGTTATGAGCCTGGCGAGCTACCAACTGCTCCACTCCGCGATATTAATAATCAATCCCTTTCCGGATTGCGAGTGCAAAGGTATGACTTTTATTTGAAACAACCAAATATTAACTGAGTTTTTTTCGTTAAAAGGGGTAAAACAAGGCTTAAGATTTGGCTGTATGCGAGATTTCTATTACATTTGCACATTACAAAGCGATGTGCAAACAATAGAAACACAGGAGGAATTAATAGATGTCTATATCAAAAACCAGACAGAAACTCGTAGATGTTGCCAGACAACTATTTGCCAAAAATGGCATTGCAAACACGACTATGAACGACATAGCCATTGCTTCGGGCAAAGGACGTAGGACACTTTACACGTATTTTAGTAGGAAAGAAGATGTTTACTCGGCTGTCATAGAGTCGGAATTGGAACGACTATCGGACAAACTGGATGAGGTGGCTGAACTCAAGATTCGTCCTCAAGACAAAATCATAGAGTTGATATACACGCATCTGAGCATGATTCGTGAGACTGTCGTAAGGAATGGTAACCTGCGTGCGGAGTTCTTTCGTAATATTTGGATGGTAGAGAAAGTGAGAAAAAACTTTGATGAAGACGAAATAGAACTATTCCGTAAGGTTTATCAAGAAGGTAAAAACGACGGAGAATTCGACATTGAAGACGTAGAATTGGTGGCCGACATCACTCACTATTGTATCAAAGGGCTGGAAGTTCCTTTCATTTATGGTCGCCTAGGGCATGGATTGACTGAAGAAAGCAGCAAACCGCTCGTAGCTAAAGTTGTCTACGGAGCGCTGGGGAAACTCAAACAGAAATAGGAAACAAGTATTTATTATAACACAATAAAAAATTAAAGCAATGGGATTATTAACAGGTAAGACAGCCCTGATTACAGGTGCTGCACGTGGAATTGGCAAGGCTATTGCCTTGAAGTTTGCCGAAGAGGGTGCTAATATCGCCTTCACCGACCTCGTTATCGACGAAGAGCACGGCGGATTGGCAACAGAGCGTGAGATTGCAGCTAAAGGCGTAAAAGCTAAAGGATATGCAAGCAATGCAGCAAACTTTGCCGAGAGCGAAGAGGTTGTAAACAAAGTGAAAGAAGAGTTCGGCTCTATTGATATTTTAATTAACAATGCCGGAATCACCAAAGACGGTTTGATGTTGCGCATGACAGAGCAGCAGTGGGACGCAGTCATCGCTGTAAACTTGAAGAGTGCATTCAACTTCATCCACGCTTGCGTACCTGTAATGATGCGTCAGCGCCAAGGTTCTATCATCAACATGGCTTCTGTAGTCGGTGTTCACGGCAACGCAGGCCAGAGCAACTATGCAGCTTCTAAGGCCGGTCTTATCGCATTGGCTAAGAGTGTAGCCCAAGAGATGGGTCCCAAGGGTATCCGCGCCAACGCTATCGCTCCCGGATTTATCGACACAGCCATGACTCAAGCTCTACCAGAGAATGTTCGTAAAGAATGGACCAACAAGATTCCATTGCGCCGTGGCGGTACTGTAGAGGATATTGCAAACACTGCTGTTTACTTGGCTTCAGACCTATCTAGCTATGTAACCGGTCAGGTGATTCAGATAGACGGTGGTATGAACATGTAATCAAGTACAATACCGAATAATCAAAAAGCCCAATGCACATCTCGGTAGATGCACATTGGGCTTTTTCTTATGCCTGTATTTCGACTATTCCTCTATTATTCGACCATCTAAAAAGTTCCCACTCTCTTCACTGCAATAAGTAAGCAATGATGCTGTTCGGCCTCTTCAGTAATACTGAAACGTTTTGGCAATATTGCTGCCTCGCCCCTGCAATAAACTGATAACAAACTACTCACTATATTGTAAACAGCAATTTGAGATACGCCAAAGTACTTCTTAAGAGTTTACTCCAATCCTCTAACGTAACGTTGTAGTTCAAATGCCCAAATCTTATACCCCACGGGAGACAGGTGTAATCCATCTACTGAAAGAGAGGCACGCAACTCATTCGTGCCATGACGGACGAATTGCTTAAAAAGGTTGATATATGTAATATGATGTTTTTGGCAATATTGCTTCAACATCTTGTTGATAACAGGAATATCATTAGTCTTCCCATCCAGCGTTTTCCAACGGCCAAAGGATTCGTTGATAGGCAACAGACTCTGGACAAACAATTGGGTTTGAGGAGAGTCGCGACGAATCTGCTCTATCACGGGACAGATATTATCAAACACCTGTCGGGGAGTCAAGTCATGGCTCAAATCGTTGACACCCACCATCAAGAAAATAGCTTTAGGCTTTCCGGGCAAGATCTGTATAAGTCGATGCTTGATACCTATGGCATCATCGCCCGATATACCACGATTCTTGATACGTTTCCCATCTAAACGAGCATTCCAATCACCCCCATTCTCAGTAAGACTATTACCCAACATCACAATTGAAGAGCTATCAATAGGAGTCATACTATCAAACTCCTTAATCCTTTCTGTATAATGTGGGAACGGACTATATTTCACAGATTGAGCTTCCATAGACTGCGAACAGATAGCCATCATGGCAAACAGAAGATATTTAATTCTAGACATTTAAAACTGTTCTAATATTTGTATACGCTTTTCGGTATCGGGATGAGTGCTGAAAAGCGAATTCATGAAACTCATTAAGCCTTGCTCCATCTCATCGGGCTGAATGATAAAGAGTTGTGCCACATCGGCACGCTTGACATCATCAAGCCCGGGATTACCCGAAATCTTCCTTAAAGCAGAAGCCAAAGCGAGCGGATTACCACATAGCTCTGCCCCACCTGCATCTGCCATATACTCGCGTTTGCGCGATATGGCAAAGCGAGTAACCAACGTGAAGAAGTAGGCTATGGCACAACACACGACACCTATCAACATGATGACGATAACGGAAAGGCCATTTTTCTCGCCATTACGACCACTCCGCCCCCCCCCATACCACATCATATTATACATCATTCGCACCACAAGCGACATGACAGTGGAGATGATGCCCACGAAGATTATACTGGTAATAAGCAACTTGGTATCATGATTGCGAATATGAGTAAGCTCATGCCCAAGCACCCCGGCCAATTCTTCGTCGGTAAGGAGATTGAGTAGTCCGGTGGTAACGGTGACCGTGTACGACTTTTTGTCTATACCGCTAGCAAAAGCATTCAATTGGTCATCGTCAACAACATTGATTTGAGGCATGTCCATATTGCAAGTCATACACAAATTCTCCACGATATTATATACACGAGGATTATCACGACGGCTCAACGGACGAGCACCGGTAGCCGCCTGTATCATGCGTACATTGCTATAATAGGCTATGACAAACCACACCAATACTCCTAGAATTACCCAAGGAATAGTCGTTATGAAGTAATAATTGACCGTATCGGCATCTAGTTGGTGCACGACACTCCCATATTCATCATAATAGCCACCACCGAAATAATTTAAGAGGGCAAGGAATACCCAAACCATTCCCAAGATAATTACGGGAAACATGAGCAGCAACAACACACTCAACATGTTGTTACGGCTGATTTGGGTCTGCATTCCTACATACTTCATCGGCCTAGAACTTTACTTCGGGAGCCTTGTCAAGCATAGCTCTTTCCTCTTGTGGAACCTCAAACATAGGCTCCTTTTGGAAGCCGAACATCTTGGCAAAAATATTTGAAGGGAATGTTTGGACAGCATTGTTCAATTCGCGTGTTGCAGAATTGAAGAAACGACGCACTGCTGCCAACTTGTTCTCGATATCAGAGAGCTCGTTTTGAAGCTGGAGGAAGTTCTCGTTTGCTTTCAGTTCTGGATAAGCTTCAAGCGAAACTTTGAGTCCGGCTAAGGCTCCTGTCAACGCATTTTCGGCTTGTACCTTATCATTGACAGATGTGGCTCCCATCGCAGCTGCACGGGCTTCCGTAACACGTTGGAACACTTCTTTCTCATGCTCTGCATATCCTTTCACCGTAGCAACCAACTGAGGAACCAAATCATGACGTTGCTTCAACTGCACATCAATGTTAGCAAACGCATTTTCACGATTATTGCGAAGCTTCACTAAGTTATTATAAAGGCTTACACCCCACACTAAAAGTAGTACAACGACTACCACAACAATAATTAATGACATATTCTTATGATTTATAATTTTATCTATTAGATTACAAATATAATGCAAAAGTTGAGGATACGACAGGTTTTTAAGATTTATTAGATTGTTAACGGTATAAAAGGAAAAATCCAGTCAGTAGAATAAATCTATTGACTGGATTTATAGAAATAATGATTTATTTCATGACACTCATAACCTTCTCTAAATATCGCTGCGTTCGCTTGACATTAAAGTGAAGACCACCGTTCCACGAGCGTATAGCTCTCTCGATGTCGTTCAATGGGTTATGTGCAGACTGGAAGAGTAAAAACATCTCCTTGGACTTCGAAACACTGAATCGATCAGACAACTTAAATCTCTTCTTGCTTTTCTTTCTTTTAAGAATCTGATTACATTCAGCTACCAATATCGGTGTAATTTGCATTGCACCAATGGAATTACCACTCTTGGCTTTCGAATCTCCTCTGCTCTCTACTTGAATAATGGCATCCATCACTGGATTCCAATCTACTTGTTTACTGTTAGGTACAACTTTTAAACCATCTGCCGCAAGGGCTGTCATCCGAGATGACGCAAAGATAAGTAAAATTAAAAATACAACTTTGTTTATTCTCTCCATTTTGTTTTGATTATGGAACCTGTGCAAGAGAAAAGCAAAAATGCACGCGAATATGGCTATTGAGAAAAAGCGTTACCAATATCCTCGATTCCGTTAGATACCTTAGCGAATAACACTTCTAATACAACAAAAAGATGTTATCCTTATTCTTATCGGTGCAAAGGTACACAAAACATCTGAGAAAGAAGAAAGAATCATGCATAAAGTGCTGATTATAAAGGCTTTTTATACATTTTCAATAATATTAATGCCGTCTTATTTCACGCTTCAAAAGCCCTTTTTAGCAATAATATTAGAACAAAATATTCCAATAATACTCCATATAAAAGCTCAAAAAAGTTACATCTGTAGAGTCAAATGAAATCAACCAGCAAGTACAAAAGTACATCAACCGTCTGAGTGTACATAGTTCTCACTTAGAGA
>NZ_KQ960652.1:0-18523 GCF_001553265.1 Prevotella sp. DNF00663
GCAAAGATACTCTTTTCAAAAGTAGGGAGTCTGTTTATCTCATATAAGCTTGTATTTATAAGAGTTTCAAGAGATTGTTAAAAGATTTTAGTGGACAGTAGTGCGATTATATATAGGGTTCACTAAATATGAATTTAATGATATTAATAGGTTGTAACTTCGATTCTGGATGGACAGACAGCATGATTACATTCTAGTACCGAAAAAGACATTTAATTTAACATTATTAAACAAAGAAGTAAAAAAAGAGGGAGATAACAGAAGGTAATGGGAGTTAATAGAAGATAACAGACTATTGCCCTTCATCTATATTCTATTTTCCTTAATCATGATTCCCTAATCCATCATCTCTTATTCTTCCTCTCTATCTCATTCTCCCTCCTCTCTAGAGATGGCTAAAATGGGGCTTATCTTTTATTCTATCAAACAAAAAAAGAGATGATGGTCGCTCAACCATCATCTCTTTTCATATTTTTCAAATCCATCACCCTCTATTGAGGAGGAACGGAATGAGTCGTCTTACTTCTCAGCATGCCCACCCGCCATAGCAGGCCAGTTCACATTCTGATACATTTGGCTATTCTTGAGGTCGCGATCTGCAGCTGCTGTACGCAAGTCAGAGATACCAAGCGGGCTAAGATAGTATGCCTCATGCCAATTATAACCATCACGCAATTCATTAGAAGCAGCCATAGAGCGACTATAAGGACGGATGTATAGACCCTGAGCCTTGGAAGAAACGAGAGCATCGCTTGATTCATCAGCCTTCAAATCGCTACCATAAGACTTATACATTTCTGTCCAAAAGTTTACACCTTCAGGTATCCACTTCTTTGTAATCATGCGGTCGAATGAACGCCAGCGAATCAAATCTGCATAACGTAGACCTTCACCTGCCATCTCGTTCATACGTTCACGACGGATATTATACAACATCTTACTTACCTGATTGGTACCGGAATAAACACCAAAGTCCACTTCTTTATTCAAGTCTGTAGCTGCAATTGTTGCATCAAAATCAGGACTTACACCTGCACGCTCGCGCAAAGCTTTCCAATATGCTTTTGATGTTTCATCAATAGAATTACCATTGTTCAATTCACAATCAGCCTCCATATAGTTCAGCATCGCTTCTGATACACGGAATATAGGGCATGCGTCAGTACCTTGGCGGTTGTCATCAGGAGTCTGAGTATAGTCATATGTATAGTACTTACGTGGCTGATAACCGGTGATGCAACGAATTTCCTGATTAGTATTGGTAATATGGGTCTGAAGGCCAGTCTTCTCATCTTTACCATAATCATCATATGTCTTACCGGAATGGGGAGATGTCGGATCGGTATCAATCAACTGCTTTTCATCCCAAACAAACAACTGTAGACGTTCATCGCGACCCTCTTTTGCGTCTGCGATAGATACGTCACCCTTATAGTTGCTATCTGCATACTTAGGTTTACCACTCTTCATCAAGAAAGATTCTACAAATGCACGCGTATAGCCATCGGCACAACCTACTTTCACACGATAAGGAACATCGTGAGTATAACCTAAGCTACGACTATACTGCTTCCATAGCAATACTTCAGGAACATTGTCCAAAGCCGGCTGACTAAACATCTCGAAATAAGCATTCCATCCTGTTGGTGTACCTACAGCTGGTTGCATCTTGTGTGTACTCGCAGTAATAGTACTACCAACTTGCTTTGCAGCCTCTTTTGCTTGTTCCAAGAAGAACTTTATCTCTCCGGGAATATCAAACTTCTTACCACTGTTGTAAGCCATTTTCGCACCCGGCCAATTAGCATCGCCCGGTACGCGCCCTGAGCCCTGATGATATTTCTCGAAAGTTCCTTCAAATAAAGCCACTCTTGATTTAAATAACTAAGCTGCTTCCTTATTTAATCGTTGTCCATTATATACAGAACGGGCATATAAGTTTTTGGCAGCTACATCCAAATCACTCAAAATAAAACGAGCCACCTCATTACGAGGAACACGTTGGCTGACAGCAACCAAAGAGTCATTGTTGTCTATCAACACTTTCTTTACAACAGGAATATCGCCATAGTTAGCCAACAAATTGAAATAAAGCATGGCACGCATAAAGTAAGCTTCACCCAAACAGTTGTTAACCATAGTTGGATCACCGCTAATAGACTTAGCTGCCATACCTTTTTCTACTTGACCTATGAGATAATTACAAGTACGGATTCCACCATAACTACCCTGCAATACCTTACCGGCAGATACTTCCCAATGGTTATCAGCAAACTTAGTCGTATTGCCTCCTAAACCTTTTACAAAGATATCGGTATTCTGGTCAGAGGCAGCCTTACCATCATGCCAACCACCCCAACCGTGTGTTGCACTTGCAAATGGGGTCACAATATAACTATCATAGTAGTTATTGAGATAAGAAGCCAACTGGTCGGCACTCTTATAATAAGATTCTGGAGTGATTTGACTCACTGGTTCTAAGTCGAGTAAATCGTTACACGATGTTGTTGCCAAGGTGGCAGTAGCCACCACAGCAAACATACTTATATTTTTAATATTGATTTTCATAATAAAGAAATGCTTCTGATATTCTAATTAGAAACTAACATTTACACCAAAAGAGAATGTACGCTGCAATGGATAGAGCTTACCTCCACCCCATGCGCCACCCAAAGCTTCCGGATCGAAGACATTAGAAAGACTGGTAATAGTGAACATATTGTCGCAAGAGAAATAAATGCGGCAGTTGCTTAAACCTGCACGTGAGATAAGTGCATGCGGCAAACTATAACCTATCTGCATGTTCTTACAACGCATGTAAGCGGCACTTTGTAAGAAGCGAGTCTGTGTCTTATTGTTCTTTCTAATATCACCACTCAAGTAAGGACGTGGGTAATAAGCGTTAGGATTCTCTTCTGACCAATAGTTCAAATGCTCCTTGAATACAGTAGACTGCCACATATTACCTTGAGCACCCCAGAAGTAAGCTGCATCCTCAGCAAACATCCAATCGCGTTTCATCACACCTTGGAAGAAGATAGAGAAGTCGAAGCCCTTGTATTCTGCGTTCAATGTAATACCGAAGTTATAACGTGGAGTAGTATTACCAATCACCTTCAAGTCGCCATGGTCACCGATGGTACCGCTACCAGAGTTAACGACACCCTTATCAAGTTCTTTACCATTCTCGTCAACACGGTCTACGAGGTTGCGATACATAATATCGCCGGCTTGCCAGTTGCTCCCCCAATTAGGATTGTTGTTCTTTCTCCATTCGTCCATTTGTTCCTTGGTCTGAGCAATTCCTTCGGTCTCATAACCCCAGATTTCACCCATCTTCTTACCATTATAATTGCTATATATACTCTGATTTTCGAATTTGCCATCATAAGGATAAGTCAAAACCTTGGCAGTTGCATCAGAAAGGTTCAACTTAGCACCGTACTTCACGTCACCGATATGGTCGCGCCATCCGATTTCAAATTCCCAACCGGTAGAACGCATATCGCAGTTATTAGTCTTAGGAGCATTAGTTCCCAATACAGAACCCAAGATAGGAGCAGGACCTATCATATTTCTTGTTGTACGACTGTAAACGTCGAACGAACCAGTCAACCTATTATTGAATGCAGCCCAATCAAGACCAATGTCCCAAGTCTCAACAGTTTCCCAAGTCATGCTAGAGTTTACTATGCCCGGCAAACCTGCAACATTCTGTTGACGACCATTAATCAACCAGCTACTAGCTACAGATGCAATTCCCTGCTCTTGATAGAATGGATACCAATCCCAGAAACTTTTGTAAGTAGAGCTGGTGTTACCCAACTGTCCCCAAGAAGCACGAAGCTTCAAAGTACTGATGGTATTGCTCAATGGTTCAAAGAATTTTTCTTTAGCAATGTTCCAACCAGCCGAAACAGAGGGGAACCAAGCCCAACGTCTATCACTGGTGAAGCGAGAAGAACCGTCATAGCGAAGATTGAACTCAAACAAGTAGATTCCATCGTAATCATAGTTGATACGGCCAAAGTAACCGGCTGTAGCACGATTCCAATAAGAATCACTAGCTTTCTTATTTGCCTGAGTCTGACTCAAGAAAGGGAAATCAGGCGTAGTGAGCTGTTCACCAGAACCTGTCGCACTATCTTGGTTGTAGCGTTCATAGTTCATACCGAGCAAAACTTTCGCATTGTGCAAACCGAAACTACGAGTATAGTCGGTATAAACATTGACAGCATAATAATCTTGACGGAATCTATAATCATAATACTTTGTTACAGTGCCATATCCACTGTCGCGCAATGAAGGCTTATTGTCTTTATTATAAGTATAGATAGGCAATGACGCATTGGTTTCTTTATAGTTATTAACACGCAAAGCACCATCTGCATGGATATTCCAACCTGCAAGAGGAGTAAACGTAAAGTTAAGTTGCTGGGTAAAACTGTCGTCGAATGTCTTATAAACACCACCGTTTTCCAACTCTTCAATTTCCATTCCACCCATCCAGTGACCATTAGGATCTACAACAGGACAAGTCGGCCAACGACGAGCAATATTATGGAAGAAGAGCCCTGTCAAGTACTGAGGGCGCTCAAAGTTCTTGCGAGTCCACTTGGTAGCATATTCTACACGAGCCCAAGAAGCTAACTGTGCGTTGATTTTGCTATTCATGGTGTAGCGCTTCAATTGGTCGTGACCATGACGAATCAAACCATTTTCATGCAGATAGCCGCCACTAATCAACCAGCTGAACTTCTCTGTACCACCGCTCAAACTCAAGTTATGCTGCGTAGAAGGCACATTCTTTTTATAGAATTCAGAGAACCAATCGGTATTGGCAAACGATGCTGTATAAGCATTCCAGTCCGTTTTACCAGCAATTGTACCGTAATATTCCGGTTTTGTTGGATCAGTGAATTCACCGTTCATATACTTCTTGATATTCTCTAAAGTCTCATCAGAGAATTGGTTAGAACCACCGGCATTACGACTGGCAACATTGAAATAATTAGCCCACTCCAAAGAGTTAGCCATCTCAGGCAACTGAGTAGCTGTACTGAAGCGTACGTCACCGGAATAGTTCACTTTCACTTTACCGCTCTTACCACTCTTGGTAGTAACAAGAAGTACACCGAAAGCAGCACGTGTACCATAGATAGAAGCCGAAGCTGCATCTTTCAATACCGATACGCTCTCAATATCGTTAGGGTTCAAAGAGTTCAAGTCGCCTTCAATACCATCAATCAATACCAATGGAGCATCTGAAGAACCCTCACCGATAGAACCTGTACCACGAATAGTGAACGACATACTGTTGTTCAACTGTCCACCATTGTTGTTGGCAGAGAAAGTAAGACCAGACACAGTTCCTTGTAAAGCCTGCGTAACATTGGCAACCGGGCGGTTCTCCAAAGCTTCTGAACCTACCATACTGATAGCTCCGGTCACATTGACTTTCTTCTGTGTACCATAACCTACAACAACAACTTCGTTCAGACCGTGAGAGTCTTCTTGAAGAGTGGTGTTGATTTCCTGTCCATTCCAAACCACCTCCTTGGTTTTATAACCGATATAAGAGATGAGAATGGTACTTCCCTTACCTACATTAGGAAGAGAGAAGTTCCCGTCAAGGTCGGTAATGGCACCATTCTTGCTACCTTTTACGGTGACAGAAGCACCGATAATAGGTTCACCAGACTGATCTTTTACCACACCTGTACATTTAGATACTTGCTGGGTTATAGCAACTCCAGCTGTGTTTCCTGCGCTGACTGTCGCAGGGAAACCTCCTGCTGCCGAAAGAAGCAGCAATAACATTTGATTTAAATGATTAGACATAAAGGTAAATATTAGATATTTATTTATTTTATTAATAACAATTATTCTTATCTTAGGAATTTAGGAATCTTAAAAATATAGCCTCAAAATTACATAATAGTTAGATAGAGATAAAACTTATTTGCCTTTATTGCTCATATTTAACTATATGAACCATCGTAATTAACTAATATTAACCATAAAAACCAAAAATACAGAATATTTATCAAGTTTTTATTAAAATGTTACCACAAAGGAATATAAGTCTAGAATAACCCTTCTTATTCCTCATCTGGCCATGGACATGGCTTACCAGTCTGCTTAAACACAGGGCGTTGAGCCCCCATACTACGCAGAGAAGTACCCAGTTCTGCCGACAAAGACTTGACGAGTTGGGGCTTTGAAGCAGCCATATCATGCTTTTCACTAATATCTTTCGGAATATTGTAGAGTTCTTTCTTACCCGTCTTATAATTATAAATTAATTTCCAATCTCCCTTTCTAATTGCACAATTCAGACTGATACCGGGGCCGGTATTGCCCCAAACATTCGGATAATTCCACACCAAAGCTCTATTTTTAGATGGGTCTCCCTGCTTAGTCAGCAAGGGTACAAAACTCCGTCCATCAATTACTTGAGGCACCTTGTAGTCTTTCACTCCCGCCATCTCAAGAATAGAAGGATAAAAATCTTCTATCATCAGATATTGGTTACACCGTGTGCCAGGCTGGACACGGCGAGGCCATTTCACTATCATAGGTTCACGGATTCCACCTTCATACATAGAACCCTTCCCACAAGTAAGCGGAGCGTTCTGGGTATAAAGCGGAGCATCGCGCCACTGTAGCCCCGTGGCATATCCACCGTTATCGCTCATAAATATAATAATGGTGTTGTCGGCCTCATCGTTCTTCTCCACCCAATCCATAATGTCGCCCAAACTTTTATCCATACCTTCTACCAAAGACGCATAAGCAGCTTCCTTATCAGAGAGTCCTTTTTTCTTATACTTATCGAAGTAGCGCACATCTTTTTCTATTGGGATATGGACGGCATAATGAGCCATATAGAGATAGAATGGCTGGTTGTATTCCTTGGCCTTCTGTAAAGCTCCTATAGCCTCACGTGTCAAAGCCTCGGTGAGGAACGTACCACTGCCCCAATACTTTTCTAAAGTTGGCACAGCATGCCAAGATGCTTTCTTGCCATCTTTCTCATTGCCATAATTCTCTTCACTCAGATAGGTTGCCGGCGAGCCAATTGAATTACCTGCAATATTCACTTCAAATCCCCAATGACTAGGATTCTCCCCCGGAGTATTCCTTGCTCCCCAATGTGCCTTACCGCAATGAATGGTATGATAACCGTTCTCGCGCAATAATTCCACAAACGACTTGCCAACATAAGTATAATCTGTACCCGAAACCTGACTGATTCCGTTTACGTTCCAATCGGGAGGTGCCACGGTCTCGTCCTTACTATCGGTCGAAACTCCCTTTACTTTAGTCCAGTTAGTCACACGATGGCGAGCTGCATTTGAGCCGGTCATCAAACTACAACGGGTCGGCGAACTGATAGGTGTGGCATAGGCTTGCGTGAATAGCATACCTTGTGCAGCCAATCGCTCCATATTCGGCGTCTCATAAATGTCATTATAACGCGTGCGCTGCGTCCAAAAAGGTACGGAAGTATCTTGCCAACCCATATCATCTACCATAAAAAGGATGATATTCGGACGTTTGGTTTCATACTGTGCGGTATGTGCCATCGTTGTCAATGGACTCGTTGCCGCCAATGTCAAAATAGGTAATAACTGCTTTGATGCGTTCATTTCTTCGAATTAATGATAATGAATTATAGGTTAAGATGATATGATTAATAGATAAAAGGCAACTCATCTCTCTTTGAAAGAGCTAGAAGAGGATACCCCTTCCATTTCTATGAGCCACCCCGGCCGACATACCTTGGCATGTACGATAACATGGGGGATAGCAGGATAGAGTCGGCGGAGGAAGGCTTCCACCGGTACATAGTCTGATATGTCACGCAAATAGACTACTAGATAATCTAACTGCTGCATACGGGCTCCACCATCTTTCAGCAACATACTGATATTCTCCAACAACCGAGCCGTTTGACGCAACACATCTCCACGATAAAGTATCTGCCCTTTTTTATCGATAGAGGCTGTCCCCGATATAAAGCAACGCTGTGATAAGGCGGTCGTGATACGCGTTCCACGCTCGAAAGCCACCCCGTATTCATGCGTTGGATTTAGATATTCCAATGCTTGAAGATACTTTTTATCGCTTTCTACGATGTGGGGGAAGGTCAAGAAGTCCATTCCCACGGCAGCATGGCACACTGCTGTTGCCCCTCCAATACCTGTACTCGCAATAAAATGCGTGTCGGTGGTCAATCCATATTGTGCAAACACGTCGTTACGAGCCTTTACGATGTCGGCATAATCATTATCGATATCAGCTACATAAATCCATGTTCGCACCAAATGTTCGCTCATCGTGAGGTGTAAAGAATCGGCTATGGCTATGTATTTTTCAAACAAGAGCCGCGTCTGTTCGTAAGCATTATGACCCGACACTTCCTCATCTGTCAGTCGCAAAGCGTGGAAAAGTGTCTCCGGTGCTTGATCATCGGTCATCAACAACAGTGAGATTTTACTGCCATCGGCCGGTGCTTGCTCCACAATGGTACAATTGTTATCCGACAATAGATCTATATATAAAGGTGAATCCAGCAACTGTGCGTGCTGATTCAAGATGTCACTCAGAAATATTTTGCAATAGCATAGACTTCGACCATCTAGTTTTTCCATATCCAGATAGTCGCCCACAGCTAAATAGAGTTCACCCAGCCGCTCGACAAAACTACCGCGACTACGAGGTGAAAACACAATATATTTATGCATAGATAGGTTTATTTCCTACAAAAATAGAAAATATTATCGAAATACAAATAGGATATAGCGGCTTATTTCATTTCATCTATAATCACATATCCTATAATCCGCAATTCTCATCCGTCATCTATTCTGCTGCATCATAACAACCTTATCACCTTGTACCTGATATTGAAGATGATAAGTCTCACCTATGATACGCAATGCTAAGGACAAATCGTCCACCGGCAGGGTTCCTGTGAAGCGGTCAGTGAGCATCAACGACACGTCCAATCGAATATCCACACCGTAAGAAGCTTCTATAGCTTCAAGCACTGCACCCAAAGCTTGGAGCTTAAACACCAACGGACCACGCTTCCAAGCACCGATATACTGTACATTGACCGACTTGGCATATTCTATACAGAAGGCATAAAGGCGCTTGGAATATAGCTTCATAGACGAGGCGAAGTGCATGGGGTGAGCCTTGCTTTAAGTCGATTATGATTTGTTTCTCATCGTACATGTGAGTACCACCAGTCTTAATGACGATGCAAATATAATCAAAAACAAAATAAAACTAGAATTTTAGTATGCCCAATTAGGCACACAAACCAAGCATATAGAAAAAGGACTCCACCTTGCCACGCAATATTTTCAAGGCTTTGCTCACTTGGTGTTCTACCGTTTTCTCCGAGATACCCAACTCAGAGGCTATCTCACGGTACTTCATATTATCGCGTTTACTCATCACGAACACCTCACGGCAACGCGTAGGAAGTTTATCTATGGCAGTCCACAACTCTGCCTCATGAAAAGATCGTTCCTCTGCTTCCCCGTCGGTCAGCGTTCCTTCCAAATCAGAAGGTAGCACATTCCCGTCTATCGGGTTCGCCTTACGAATATTATCGATACACATATTTCGCACCGATGTATAGAGAAAAGCCTTCACATTGTCCACCGGCCGGTCTTTCTTCCTTTCCCACAACTTGGCAAAACATTCCTGTACCACGTCTTCGGCAGCATCAATGTCATGCAAATAGTGTATGGCATAGAGGCACAACGGGCGGTAATAATATTGAAATGTGAGCGTGATGTCCATCGGTATTACTTAAAAGGCTTACCGGGCAACCACCCGATAAGCCTTACAAAGTTATCTATCTCCTTAGAGGTTAGGATTATCCTTACCCCAATCAGCTACTGCAGGAACGATTTCGAGACCTACAATTTCATCGCGCATCTTGCAAAGATGGTCGTAAGAAGCCTTCAATGAAGCCATCTCCTCTTCTGTACCCTGTGGCAATACATAGTGTACACCGGTAGCATCGATGGTAGTAGGCATAGCCATCATTACATTGTGGAAGCCGAGCTTATCGTCGTTTACATAGCAACCTGCTGGCAATGTGAACTTCTCACCGCCCATAGCTGCCTCTATCATCTTCACTGCGTTGTAAGCAGGGCTCTGGAATGAGCTGCGACCACGGAGCTTGATAATACGTGAACCACCCTGTACAGTGTTGTGCTTGATTTCTTCCCACTTCTCAGCAGAGAGACCACAATCAGCCAAAGGCTTGCCGTCTACCTTTACTTGAGATGCAAACACTGCCATCTGCTCGCCGTGACCACCGTATGTATGTGCACCGGTTACCTTGTCTTGCTGTACACCAAACTCCAGTGCCAAAGCTTGCTGAAGACGAGTAGAGTCAAGAGCTGCGAGAGAAGTCAATTGATTTGGCTTCAAACCAGAGTGGATAAGAGCTGTCAAAGCTGTAACATCAGCGGGGTTGAAGATAACAACAACGTGCTTTACATCGGGGCAATACTTCTTGATATAGTCACCGAACTCAGCTGCAATCTTACAGTTACCTTTGAGCAAGTCCTCACGTGTCATGCCCTCTTTACGGGGAGCACCACCTGAAGAAATGATATACTTAGCACCTGTGAAAGCCTCTTCGGGATTGGTAGTCCATGTTACGCTTGCCCCAGGGAAGCCACACTGAGCGATTTCGTCAGCCACACCGTGAAGTCCGGGCTCAAAAATATCATAGAGACAAAGGTTAGGAGTCAGGCCCAATGTAAGTACGGTCTGAGCCATGTTAGAACCAATCATACCGCCGGCACCGACGATAACGAGCTTTTCGTTTGTTAAAAATTCCATAATTATTAGTTATTTTAAAAAAGTTGTAAGTCTACCATTTGATTTCCGCAAAGTTACAAAAAAATGCTTTTACAACATAGTTTGCTATCATATTAATGTGTTATTAAACTTAAAAAACGAAAGCAGAATCACGTTAAATATTCTATATGTCATGTAGATATGACAATTTGCAACATTTGCTTTTGTCCGTATCGCTTTTATTTCTTAAATTTGTCTATCATTAAACAAAACAAGTAGACATGAAAACCGCAATATCCGAACGCCTCCAATTACTGCGCGAACAGTTGAAACGTGAACATCTCGCTGCATTCATCTTCCCTAGTACCGACCCGCATCAGAGCGAGATAGTACCTTACCATTGGGCAAGCAGAGAGTGGATAACGGGCTTTGACGGCTCGGCCGGGACAGCCGTCGTCACTATGAATAGTGCCGCCTTGTGGACCGACTCGCGCTATTTCCTCGCTGCCGCCGAGCAATTAAGCGGAACGGAATTCCAATTGATGAAAATGGGACTGCCCGAAACACCGTCTATCACAGAATGGTTGGCTCATGAACTACACGAACTTGACGGACCGGAAATAGGTATCGACGGCATGGTAGAGAGTAGAGTGGAGGCAGAAACACTCATCGCTGAGATGAGAGAGCACGGTGGTATCACCGTACGCACCAACTTCGACCCATTGCAACAGATATGGAATGACCGACCGGAGATACCACTCAACCCCATCATGCTGCACCCTTTGAAATATGCGGGAGAAGACACAATCTCCAAACTCCGGCGCATTCGTCAGGCACTACGCGAAAAACATGCCGACGGCATGCTCGTCTGCGCACTCGACGACATAGCTTGGACACTCAACTTACGTGGCAGCGACATCCCTTGCAATCCACTTTTCGTGAGCTATTTACTCATATCGAGTACAACAGCCACTCTCTTCGTTGACTCACGAAAGCTATCACCCGAAGTAGAAGCCTATCTGCAAACAGCGCATATAGACGTTGCTCCCTATGAAAAAGTAAAAGAAGGATTGGCGCACTATTTTGAATACAACATACTCATAGACCCTTCAGAAGTAAACTACACGTTGAGCAAGGCTATCAAATGTCAAGCTGTCGTATGCGAAACATCACCCATCCCCGTCTTGAAAGCTATCAAGAATTCTACTGAGATAGCCGGCTTTCGCCAAGCCATGAAGCGCGACGGCATCGCCATGGTGAAATTCCTACGATGGTTACGACCGGCCGTGGAAGCCGGTGGACAAACAGAAATAACCGTAAGCGACCGACTGGAGCAGTTCAGGGCGGAGCAAGCGCTCTACAAGGGGGTGTCATTCCCCACCATATCAGCTTACGAAGCCCATGGAGCCATCGTACACTACGAGCCTACAACAGCCACCGACATTCCACTCAAACCTTGCGGATTCATACTCATAGACAGCGGAGCACAGTATCTAGACGGCACGACCGACATCACACGCACCATCCCACTCGGCCCCATCACCGACGAACAGCGCCATATCTACACCCTTGTACTGAAGGCACACATACAACTAGAGCTTTGTAAATTCCCCGATGGAACGAGTGGCACACGCATCGACGCCGTAGCTCGTCAACCGCTTTGGCGCGAAGGACTAAACTTCATGCATGGCACAGGACACGGTGTGGGCAGCTATCTATGTGTTCACGAGGGGCCTCATCAGGTGCGACAGGAATACAAACCAGCTCCCCTGCATGCCGGAATGACCATCACCGATGAACCGGGTATCTACCTTGCCGGAAAGTTCGGTGTCCGTATTGAGAACACCCTCATCGTAGAAGACTATCAAACCACTGCCATGGGACATTTCCTACAGATGGATTCCTTGACCTTATGCCCCATTGATTTGAGTGCCGCCGACCTATCTCTGCTTACCCCCGAAGAACGATCATGGCTCAACAGCTACCATCAGCATGTCTACGACGAACTTGCACCGGAACTCAATACCGATGAGAGAGCGTGGTTAAGAGAAGCGACCAAAGCAGTGAAGTAATCCTTATTTTATCGAATAGCCGAAGTTTTGACTATTCAATTTACCAAGCTCCCGTGTTGCATATTTATGCACTAAAAAGACCAATACCTCATAATTTATCACCTAAATATGCAATTTTATACAAAAATATTTGGTTATTCATGCAACAACACATACTTTTGCAACCGTATAATGAATAAAAATACAAAGCATGAAAGATAAAGGAAGCAGAATAGACGCCCTCAAGATGCTCATTTCCAGCAAGGAATTAGGAAGCCAAGAGGAAGTGTTGAAAGCATTGCAACAAGAAGGTTTCAAATTGACACAAGCCACATTGAGTCGCGACATGAAGCAACTGAAAGTGGCAAAGGCTGCCAGCATGAACGGTAAATACGTATATGTATTGCCCAACGAGACGATGTACAAGCGCGTACATAAACCTATGAGCGTGCTGGAAATGATGAATACACCGGGCTTTCTATCGGCCAACTTCTCTGGAAACATGGGAGTCATCAAGACAAGACCGGGCTATGCGAGCAGCATAGCGTACAACATTGACATGAACGACATACCGGAAATCTTGGGAACAATAGCCGGCGACGACACCATATTTATAGTATTAAAGGAAGGGGTAAGCGAACAAGCGGTGTTGAAGAAACTTTATTCGATTACTTCCATGTAAATCTTTCAACACCATACATTCATGGGGATAATAACAAAAAGATGAAAGAACAAGACCAAACTACAGAAACAGCCTCCCCCATTACAGTTTCGAGACCGAAAGACAAGATTCAAGTGGTAGTGGCCGATCCCTCCCACGAGATATACGTAGACACCATTTTAAAGACTATTGAAGAAGCGGCAAAAGTGCGTGGTACCGGTATTGCCAAGCGTACACACGAATATCTAGCTACTAAAATGAAAGAGGCGAAGGCCGTCATTGCCTTGGATGGCGATAAGTTTGCCGGATTCAGCTATATCGAGACATGGGGAAACAAGCACTATGTGACAACTTCAGGCCTCATCGTGCATCCCGATTACCGCGGACTAGGACTGGCCAAACGCATCAAAGACATGACTTTCACGTTGGCACGCAAGCGTTGGCCACACGCAAAAATATTCTCATTAACATCCGGATCGGCCGTGATGAAGATGAACACCCAATTAGGTTATCATCCCGTAACATTCAGTGATTTAACCGACGACGAATCTTTTTGGCGCGGATGTGAGGGATGTGTGAATAAAGATGTGCTCCATCGAACAGGCCGTAAATACTGTATTTGCACTGCCATGCTTTTCGATCCGGAGGAACAGCTGCCCGCAAAGATTCCCGCAGAAGTGATGGAGCGGGTCATGAAGATAGAAAATGGATACAAAGAATAATGATTGAAAGGAAATAGAATATGGGAAAGAAAAAAGTCGTAGTAGCCTTCTCAGGCGGACTTGACACCTCATACACCGTAATGAAACTCACCCAAGACGGGTGGGATGTATATGCCGCATGCGCTAACACCGGCGGTTTTAGTGCCGAACAGCTCAAGACCAACGAGGCAAACGCCTATAAATTAGGTGCCGTAGCCTACGCTACGCTCGACGTCACACAGGAGTATTACGAGAAAAGTTTGAAGTATATGATATTCGGAAACGTAATGAGAAACAATTGTTATCCCATATCCGTATCATCAGAACGTATCTTCCAAGCCATCGCCATTGCCCGCTATGCAAAAGAAATTGGAGCTGATGCCATCGCCCATGGTTCTACCGGAGCCGGCAACGACCAAATTCGATTCGACATGACTTTCCTTGTCATGGCTCCGGGAATTGAGATTATCACCCTCACACGCGACAAAGCGTTGAGTCGTCAAGAGGAAGTGGACTACTTAAACGAACATGGATTCTCGGCCGACTTCACCAAATTAAAATACAGCTACAACGTAGGTATCTGGGGAACTAGTATCTGTGGCGGTGAATTACTAGACCCCACACAGGGATTACCCGAAGAAGCTTACTTGAAACATGTCACTTGTAATGAAGAAACCGATCTCAAAATCACATTTAAGAAAGGTGAGATTGTGGCAGTCAACGGTGAACTGTTCGATGACAAGATAGCCGCTATTCAAAAGATAGAAGAGATAGGTGCAGCCTACGCCATTGGTCGTGACTGCAACGTTGGAGACACAATTATCGGTATCAAAGGCCGTGTAGGCTTCGAAGCCGCTGCTCCAAAATTGATTATCGAAGCACATAGATTGTTGGAAAAGAGCACGCTCAGCAAGTGGCAACAGTACTGGAAAGAACAGGTAGCCAATTGGTATGGCATGTTCTTGCACGAGAGTCAATATCTCGAACCGGTGATGCCAGATATCGAAGCGATGCTCACCAGCTCACAACGCAACGTAAACGGTACCGCCATCTTAAAACTTCGCCCCTATGGTTTCCAAACTGTTGGTGTAGATAGTGACGACGATTTGACGAAATCCAAGCTCGGAGAATATGGCGAGATGCAGCATGGATGGACTGCCGAAGAGGCCAAAGGATTTATCAAGGTAAGCTCTACACCGCTGCGAGTATACTACGGGGCACATCCGGGAGAGGAGAGGTAAGAACCTCCCCCATCCCCTCCAAGGAGGGGAGTCCACCTGTCAACTTGTTTACTAGCCAACTCAAGAACTCAGAAACTTAAGAACTTAGAGGCTCAAAAAGACTGGTCAACTTGTTTACTAGCCAACTCAAGAACTCAAAGACTTAGGAACTTAGAGACTCGAAAAGACTGGTCAACTCGTTTACTAGTCAACTTAAGAACTCAAAGACTCAAGAACTTAGAAACTTAAAAAATCACCAAATGTCAACAGGAAAAAGAATTTATCGACCTAAAGACCGCATGGTTGCTGGCGTATGTAGTGGTATTGCAGCGTATTTCGACTTCGACCCGACGCTCACACGCATTCTCTACACTCTGCTAACCATCTTCACCGCATTCAGCGGAGTCATTCTTTATTTGATATTATGGCTTATCGTGCCGAGTGAATAAGGGGATTATTGATAGCAAATAAATACCCAGCAACTCAGAAACTAAAAAACTCACCAACTTATAAACTTATAACAAATGATTAAAGTAGGAATCTTCGGTGCAGCCGGATATACAGGTGGCGAACTCATTCGTCTGCTATTGAATCACCCGGAAGCTGAAATCGTATTTGCAAACAGCGAGAGTAACGCCGGCAATCCTTTGACCGATGTTCACGAAGGCTTGTATGGTGAGACCGATATGAAGTTTACCGATGAAATGTCTTTCGACAAAGTAGACGTCGTTTTTTTCTGCTTTGGACACGGAAAGAGCGAGGCCTTCTTGAAAGAGCATACTATTCCTGACCACGTGAAGATTATAGATCTGGCACAAGACTTCCGTTTAGAAGCTCTCGGCAATGACTTTGTGTATGGCTTACCCGAACTCAATAAAGAGAAGATAGCCCACGCCCAGCACGTAGCCAATCCCGGATGCTTCGCCACTTGCATCCAACTGGGACTGCTCCCCGCTGCAAAACTCGGTATCATCAAGGAAGATGTGGCTGTGAATGCTATCACTGGAAGCACCGGAGCCGGACAAAAACCGGGTGCAACGACGCACTTCTCGTGGCGTAACAACAACATGAGTATCTACAAAGCATTCAAACATCAGCATGTACCGGAGATTCGACAGAGTCTGAAACAAGTCCAAGGCCAGCTGGAGGCAAACATTGATTTCATTCCCTATCGCGGTGATTTCGCCCGCGGTATCTTTGCCACTGAGGTGATCAAAACCGACGTCGACATCGACACCATCATCAAAGCATACAAAGATTTCTACCAAGACGCAGCCTTCACCCACTATGTAGACAAGGCCATCGACCTGAAAGAGGTGGTCAACACCAACAAGGTACTCGTGCATTGCGATAAGATAGACAACAAACTTCTCATCACTTGTTGTATCGACAACCTCTTGAAAGGTGCAGTAGGACAGGCTGTCCAAAATATGAACATCATGTTTGGAATCGACGAAACCACCGGGCTGAAATTAAAAGCTAGTGCATTTTAGCCCCACCCCCAGCCCTTCTAAAAAGAGGAAAAGGGAAAGAAAAGCCCCACCCAGCCCTCCCCATAAAGGGGGAGGGAAAATGGATGAGTAATTAAAGAATAAAACAACACCTCCTTACAAAAGCCCTCTTATCAAAGGGTAGGTGAGAGATGAGCAACTAAAAATAAAACAACGTCTCCTTACAAAAGCCCTCTTATCAAAGGGAAGATGGGAGACGAACGATTAAAAAGTAAAACAACAGCCTCTTATAAAAGCCCCCTCATCAAAGGGTAGGTGAGAGATGAGCAACTAAAAATAAAACAACGCCTCCTTACAAAAGCCCCCTCCTTTAGGGAGGGGGTTGGGGGAGGCCCAACATACACACCCATGAAACTATTCGACGTATATCCACTATTCGATGTAAACATCGTGAAAGGCCGGGGATGCAAGGTCTGGGACGACCAAGACCAAGAATACCTAGACCTTTATGGTGGCCATGCCGTCATCAGCATCGGTCATTGTCATCCGCATTATATAAAGTGGATAACACAACAACTCAACGAATTAGGATTCTATTCCAATTCTGTCATCAACAAGCTACAAGTAGAATTAGCCGAGCGACTGGGCAAGATTTCCGGTTACGAAGACTATAGTCTCTTCCTCGTCAACTCCGGGGCAGAGGCCAACGAGAATTGTCTGAAGTTAGCATCGTTCCATCATGGACGCAAACGTATATTGTCTGTAACCAGAGCTTTCCACGGTCGTACGTCGTTGGCAGTAGAAGTTACCGACATTCCTAAGTACGTTGCGCCGGTCAACGAGACCAACAACGTAACCTTCTTACCAATGAATGACCTCGCTGCTTGGGAATCCGAACTGGCCAAAGGCGATGTATGCGCCTGCATCTTGGAATGTATTCAGGGTGTCGGAGGCGTCAATATGGTCACTCCAGAATTCGCGCAAGGTCTACAAACGGCTTGTCGCAAATACGGTACGGTACTCATCTGCGACGAGATACAATGCGGTTACGGTCGTTCAGGAAAATTCTTTGCCCACCAATGGTTGGGCATTCGTCCCGACCTTATCAGCATGGCCAAAGGCATTGGCAATGGTTTTCCGATGTCCGGTATCCTCATCTCGCCAGAGTTTGAAGCCGTTTATGGACAGTTAGGCACCACCTTTGGCGGAAACCATTTAGCTTGTACGGCAGCCTTGGCAGTACTCGATGTATTCGAACAAGAACACTTAGTGGAAAATGCCAACACGGTTGGTACCTATTTTATAGACCAACTGAACAAGCTAAAAGAGGAAAACAGCCACATCATAGAGGTTCGCGGACGCGGCCTGATGATTGGTGTCGTCATGGATATTCCTCATAAAGAGGTGCGTCATAAGCTCATCTACGAGCAACATTGCTTTACCGGATGTGCCGGAACCAACATTCTCCGCATTCTCCCTCCCCTCTGTTTAAGTAGAGAAGAGGTAGATGAGTTCATGAGAAGATTTAGAGTTGTACTGGAAGAGATATAGTTTAAGAGATAATGGGAAGTTTTATAGGAGTTATCAGGAGTTATCTGAAGTT